>JAGXOC010000007.1 GCA_019894665.1 Candidatus Thorarchaeota archaeon | reverse complement strand
GTGAGCGTGATCTCGTTGCAACTGTACAACCCAACTGTACCTGGGCCAAACTAGACCACGAATTGCGTAAACAAGGCTTGACCTACCTCTGCAGTGAAGCAGGAGGTCCTGCTATGACCGTTGGTGGGTCAGTCATGAAAGCTGGAGGTGGGCCACATTCAACAGCAAAGTTTGGTTTCCATGGTAATTCAGACATAGTCACTCTGGAGATGGTTCTACCTAATGGCGACATAGTTGAGACCGGTTCTGCTGCATGGCCAAGCGCTGGGAAATTCAAACGTCAATGTTTAGGTCCTGATCTTGCTGGCATGTTTATCGGTGCAGAAGGCATTCTCGGAGTTTGTACAGAACTCACAGTGCGGATCCGACCGACAACTGACGTGTCTGAACGTCTCACCGCGACAATGAAGACCCTTGATGATGTCATAGAATTTGGTCACTTCATCAACAGGCATGTGGGTGACGAGTATATGCAAGGTATCTACCTCTGGGTGGATCCCTCGGCACCTGAAGTGTTCTTCCTGATGATGGACATATTCGGATATGAGCAAGAGATAGTCGACCACAGAAAGATGAAGATAGTTGAGAAACTCAATGAGCTGGGCGGTGAGATTGGAGACCGTGCACCTGCAGACGATTATTTCGGAAGAATCCTTACTGGACTTACAGACCTTTTCACCTCTGGAGTCTGGCACTTCTTTGGTTCGGGGTCTCTCCGAATTGACGACATTCCCTTCATGTATAGAATCTGGAAGGAGGAGCTCATCGAGAAAAGAGGATACACCAAAGCTGGTTTTGGTGGACAGATTCTCCCCAGAGACTGGCTTGCATTCATGGTTACCAATTACAAAGAACCTGAGGATTGGCAAGAACTCGTCAAGATGGCTGATGAGATCGACGAGATTACACTCCGCGGCCCTGTTGTCCCCTATGGAATAGGTGGAAGAGACGGACTGCGGAGATTTGTTGCTGAGAGAGACACTGGGTACTATCGGTTATTGAAGACACTCAAAAAGACCCTTGATCCAAAGAACATCCTGCAACGCGGAATCTTCATTCCAGAGGAGGAATTGCGATGAGAATCGAAGAGTACAAGGACATGATCTATGCTTGCGGGAGATGTGAGTTTTGCCGTGGCATGGACTACAATGACCGGTGTCCTGAGATTTTCACCCAGCACTGGGAGTCCTCTACAGCCAGAGGTCGAATGGCTATTGCTAGGTCAATCCTTGAGGGCAAGCTCGAATACTCAGAAGACCTTGCAGAACGGATTTTTGGTTGTTTCATGTGCGGACGATGTAGAGAGGAATGTAAGAAAGCCGCTCAGATTGATGTGATTGAAATCACTAAGGCGATGCGCCAAGACTTCATTGAGCAGGGAATCAAGATTCCTGAAGATGGAGCGAATATGGCTGACACAGTCACCTCTTCAGGTAACATCTTTGCTGATCTCCCCAAAGTGCATAACAAATGGGCTGAGGGGTTAGAATTCAAAGAGGGCTCAGGAACACTGTTCTATCCGGGCTGTCTTGCGAGTCATCGTTTCAAAGAGAAGACCAACATCCTAGTCCGGCTTCTTCAAGCCGCCGGGTATGCGCTGGATTTCCTTGGTGATGACCAAACCTGTTGCGGGACTCCGTACTGGATAACCGGTAAGATGGAAAACGCTACAGACTATGCCAAAGCTTACCTGAAGAAATTACAGGATCGGGGAGTAAAGGAGATCATAACACCCTGTCCTAGTTGTTTCAGGGCTTTTGATGAAGAATATCCTCATCTTCTCGGAATAGAAGAATTTCCCTTCAAGGTCCGTCACACAAGTGAGATTCTACAAGAGATTGTCGACCAGAAGAAATTGAAGTTCAACACTCTGGTCAACAAGAAGGTCACTTACCACGACCCCTGTGAGATTGGACGCTACCGTGATATCTACGACCCGCCACGCAAGGTGTTAGAAGCAATCCCCGGAATAGAACTTATCGAGATGTCTAGGAATCGAGAGCAGGCATTCTGCTGCGGGGGTGGCGGAGGATGCAAAATCATGTTTCCGGACCATTCACAGAAGGTATCTGACGAACGAATTCGTGACTTTGTCGAAACCAATGCAGAGTTGATGACTACAATTTGTCCTGCATGCGAGATGAATCTTACACACGGAATGTACGAGGCTGATCTAGACATAAGAGTTCTAGATGTAGCTGAAATAATGGCTGTATCAGCTGGAATCGTGGACTCAGAGATTCTTGAACCAGACTACTTCCCTGAAGACTGATTGAGGGTGGTTTTTCACCCTCTCCTCCCAATTTTCATCCACCAACAGCTGCAATCATGAATACGATGAGGTCGCCTTTGGATAATTCTGTTTTCTCTCCTTTTCGAGCAACCATATTCATTCCGTTGACAACGACCACTGCGTCTCTTCTCAGGACTCGTTTTTCTTTGTCCTCAAGATAGACTTCGAATCTCTCTCCATACTCTTCATGTAGCTCATCAATCAGATCTCGGACAGTTCCGTCCTCTTTGGTTTCAAATGTGAACTTGTTATGCTCTGAGTTTTTGAGTCCCTTATTCATGAGTTTCACAAAGACTTCGGTCAATTTTCTAATTCACCACTTACTCTTGTTAGTACATCACTAAATTTCAAATTAAGTATGTCGAAGTAGGTTCAATATTCTTTTCAGGTTTCGTGAATCTTAAGCGGAAATGTTTATGTAGTTCGAAGAGTCAGGATATCTTCTTGAGGAGGTTCTGCGATTTGGAAAAGATGAAAGCTGGTATCCTATATGGCCCCAGGGATTTACGGATTGAGGAAATTGATATTCCAGACCTTTCGCCTGGCTGGGTTCTATTGAAAATTCGAGCAGCAGGCATATGTGGAAGTGACTTGCATCTCTATAAAGAGAAGACTTTCATTCCTATCTCATCAGTTCTTGGTGAGGGGAAATATGTTCCAGGTCACGAGCTTTCTGGAGAAGTCAAGGAAGTAGGTAAGGGTGTAGAATCTATTCAAGAAGGGGACAGAGTAGTTGTAGAACCAACTATCAATTGCGGGAAATGTGATTGGTGCAAGATTGGATTATTCAACCTCTGTGAGAACTCTGGACTTATCGGCTTTTACTACATTGGTGGTCTTGCAGAATATTGCGTAGTCCCCGAGGAGAAATGCTTCAAGCTCTCCAAAAGAACATCTTTCGAAGAAGCAGCAACACTAGACTGCATTGCAGTAGCGGCGCGTGCAGTCAAACGAGCAGAGGTATCACTTGAGGATTCTGTAGCAGTTCTTGGTGCAGGAACTATCGGGCTTTTTGCTGCTCAACTAGCAATATTAGCTGGAGCAAGAGAGGTCTATGTTACTGGCACTCATGAGTACCAGCTGAAGACTGCTGAACGTTTTGGAGTAACAGCTACGATCAATGCGAGAAAAGAGAATTCAGTTGAAAGGCTTATGGAACTGACTTCTAGAAAAGGCGTTGATAAGGTGATTGAAGCTGTAGGGGGAACCGCACCAGTGATTGACGAAGGTATTAGTATGGTTCGTCGTCAAGGAATAATTGTTGCGACTGGTATCTTCTTAGATCAAGTTCTCATCAATATGTTTTCACTTGTGACAAAAGAAGTAAGACTAACAAGTGCATGGGGTTACGGGTATTGGAATCATTTGAAAGAGTTTGCAGTGTCTTTGGGAGTATTAGAAAAAGGCAGAATTGATGCAAAATCCCTGATCACTCACAAGTTTCCTCTGGAGAAAGCATCAGAGGCTTTTGAAGCAGCTCTAGAAAAGAGCACTTCACAATCCATCAAGGTTCAAATTACTTACTAGATATTGCGAATGAAAAGAAAAGGGTGATTATGTTGTCAGACAGAGAACTTACTTGGAATCTATGCAATGAACTAGTTGCTGGAGAGATAGCAACACGTTGTTTGATTGTGTCATATCTTATCCATAGACTTCCCGGTAAATATGGTGATGAGATTCTTGAAGATCTCAAGAAAGTAAATTACGATGCTGGATACGTCGCTGGGAAGAATGCAGCAAAAGCTATAGGGAAGAATGATTTAGTGACACTGGGAGAGCTTTTTGGAGGTACCAAAGTATTCAGCCCAGAGATTGTTGAGATCACAGAAGATCGTGCAGTCATCCATTGGCGTAGATGTCCAGTACCAACCCTTGTCCCAGCTTTCAAAGATGAGGGGCTGTCTGAAGACTACCTGAAAACGGTTTGCCCTATTATGGAGCTTTTCGATAATGGGTTTGTCGAGGGTTGGAATCCTGAACTTGAAATCCAGACACCTCCAGATGTTGGAGAAACAGGTCTTCAGAAGAACGGCAAATTCTGCACAGTTATTATTTCCAAAAGGAGAAAATGAAGCCTTTAGGAGTGTTATGAAACACGATTGTTGAACATATTAGTATCAACTATTTAGTTCAGCAAAGAGATTGGGTCTGGAAGACACTGAATCAGAATTAAAAACTCTAAATCACTTGGGAGCCGAGTAGACATCATTATACCATTTCTTTCGGGGACCGACCTTCGCTCGTATTTTCCATGAACTACTCTTCGGTTCGTCCTCAATTCTCCTAAGGAGACTGTCAATTCTATTAGAGATGGTTGTCTTATCCTGCTCACTTAATACTGAAAATTGTGGCATTAGATTCTTTACTTTTTGTAAATTAGTTGTCACAGTGTAATAGAAACCCCAGTCTTTAGACATCAGTTTCGCAATATACTTCCCATTAATCATATTGTTGTCATTATCCCCTACATCATGCTCTCTAAAGAGAACAAATGTATCTTTCACATCTTTCTCGCTAATCATCACAATTTGCATCTTCTGCAAGATTATCTCCGCAAGAGGTACTGTTGGACTATCTACCTCGAGTCTTTTAGAATAATCAATGGTATGACACATGGCTAGTCGATTTAAGAAAACATCCACAACTTCTTGATTGACTGGGTTAATGAAAATCAGTCTTCCAGCTTGCACATAGCTATAGGAAAGCTGTCTTTGCACATAGCTAAGATTCTCAAAGAGCTTCTGAATCTTGGAACTCTGTTTGTCATAGGCAACATAATCTATGTCGGTTATTGGTCGACCGAGTTTCTTAATCAGATCAATAGAATCCGGACAGTGAAGTCTTACAGCGATGGAACCCATGACTCTCAGAGTCACACCTTGTCTTTCCGCCTCCTCAAGGATTTTCTTAGATTCATCAATGAAAATATTGTCCTGTTTAATATCATCTTCCATGCTTAAACCCTCAAGAGCCTGAGTCGTCGCATTCCACACGAATGCTTAAATATCTGTTGTGGGAACTCGCTTGAGAGGCTAGTTTGTGACTCGGATTTTCTTCGCATGTGACGCTCATGGTAGTGTACCTGTACTTCGTAAGATGGCAAAGGTTCACAAGGCATACAACTGTGATGTCGTGATGATGTGTGGTGACCTTACCGGGAAGGCTATTGTTCCTATAGTTGAAGAGAAGCCCGGTTTATGGTGGTCATCCCCTTATGGCAATAAAGAAAAATACACATCGGAACAAGATGTCGAACAAGCCAAGAAAATGTACGAGAAGAGAGGATTCTACTGGTTCCTCACAACTCAAGACGAACTGACTGAGCTTCAATCGAACCGAGAGAAGGTTGATGAACTCTTTAACAAACTAATGATGGACCGCATGGAGGAATGGATGAAGCTTATCGATGAAACAATACCTGACGAAATCAAAGTGATAATCTCACCAGGAAATGACGACCACCAACCAATTGATGGTCTCATTAAAGCCAGCGCTAAATCCATTTACCCCTTAGAAACCGTTGTGGACATTGATGAAGACCACCAACTGATAAGTTGCGAATGGGTAAACACGACTCCATGGGATAATACACCCCGTGAATGTCCTGAAGATGAATTAAGGGATAAATTACAAAGAGAGTTCGACAGAGTCGACAAGTATGAGAATCTGATTTGCAATTTCCATGCACCACCTTATGGAACGAGGATTGACCTTGCACCAAAGCTTGACGAGAATCTCAGCGTGAAGATGCGGTTTGGACGTCCAAAAATGGTTAATGTGGGTAGCACGAGTGTTCGTGAACTGATTGAAAAATATCAACCACTTCTCGGTCTTCATGGACACATTCACGAGTCTGGAGGGATTGAGCATATTGGTAGATCGCTCTGTGTAAACTCTGGATCAGTCTACACGCAGGGAATGTTAAATGCCTTCGTCATTGACCTGCCGAAGGAATCTGGGGGAAAAGTAGAGGTCCTCAATGTATCCGCCTGACAAAGAAAAACATGTGATGAACCGATGTCAAAAGGGAAAAGAAGCGAGCGTCAGAGAAAAGGCTCTCCAATAATAGATCGCCGAGTATTGGGAATCAAACCTACTGATATAGGAAAGGTCATCTACAATGTGGATGCTTATCGAAGTCATGTCTTCTATGACGTTTCTTGGGTCGAGCCGCTTGTAAAAAGTCGTAGCATAGGACGTGAATTTTCAAACAACTGGAAAGACATTCATAAGAACTTAATAAAAATGGCCCGAATAACCTCATCTATTCCGGGTCTTATACGTCTAGCGAGGATACAATCGTATTTCGAAATACTTTGGCAAGTTTCAGTTCCTATCATGTTTATATTATTGTTCGTGAGCATTATGGCTCCAGATATACCAATCCTCGGAGTAGTTTCGCCCTATGTGATGATTATTGCGTTCACATCATTGTTTACTGGTCTTTTCTCACGATTTTTGATAGGTAACAGAATTGGCAAGAGAATCCATGCATTTTATGATGACAACCCTGATGCACATAAACTTCGAGAAATTGCAGTTCGCAAAGCTGTCCAATTACTTATTGATGAGTTACATAGGTATTTACTCATAACCGGTGAAGATCCTGAGGATCATGAAGTCGCGCTAGGTATGATTGATTACCAGAATATTGAGATTACAAAAACCCCCAAACCATGGCGAAAATATTACATTGTAAAAATCTTTATCGACGCACCACATCCTGAGTGATTCATGAAGTTTATATGAAAATCTAAGAATTTCCTGAAGTCTGCTGAGAGATTTTTTTAAAAATAATCGAGTCAGGATAATTAATGGATTTAATTATTCGTTTAAATATTATAACCATTAGAAAATTAATTCGATTAGTTTATATATATCAAGTCGTTATTTATTGTTTCGCGTTGTTAGGTGAGCTATAGTAAAAGCTCATCATAACATGGAGGAGATTTACTGATGGAAAAAACTTCTTCAGAGATCCTGTTTCTAAGACCGACTTCAGGATTGACGAAGTATTTTGGAACATGGACTGCTCTCTTTGCCATGATGGGCGCTAGCTTGGGCACATTTCAATGGCTCTTTGTTGGAACCCTTCAAGACATGTACCCTGGTATTAATGCTGGTATGACATGGGGCATAGGGATGCTATTCATGTTAATCTATACTGTGATGATAACGTTGATGTCGATGGCGATGCCTCGCTCAGCGGGAATATATCAAATCTCTGCACGTGGTCTTAATCCACAAGCGGGGATAATTGCTGTGTGGCGTGGCATCATCGCAAATCCGATCATAAAGATGAGCGAATTCTACTTATTCCTTGTCTTTTTGGGTGCTGCATTCGCACAGTGGGGTGCTGTTTCTGGTAACGCGGCATTGACCGCATTGGGAGTCACATTCTCCATGCAGAGTCCTGGCGTTCTGATAGGTCTTTCAATAGGTCTATTGGCATTGTTCTCCATTATTGCCTATCTAGGTCCGCTCTTTAAAGTTGAACCTACGATTATGATGGCAGGAGGCGTTTTCTCAACGGTAGGCTGGATTTTGGCTATCCTTGTTATGATAGCAACTCCTGTTTCAGCCGTTCCGGGTCGCTGGGATGCTGTTTGGGGAGCAGGTGCTTATTCAGAAGTAACAACTGTAGCATCGGCTGCTGGGTTTGGTGCAGCGCCATTCAACTTGCAGATGACACTATTGGCAACAATATGGCCCATTGGTCTTGTATGGCCATACTTGATTCTTCACTATGGTGGTGAAATATCAGATCCCGCAAAGAACCTTGTCAGAGTTCAGGTAGTTGGTGGGATACTTCTTGCCATCATGCTCGCATCTGCAGCAGCAATATTCCAGGGCGTTTTCGGGACATTCTCTACGGAGTACGCTACGGCTGCGGCCGCGGTAGGTCGGGGAGACGCGACGTTTGCTTTTAATGGAATCTTTCAAGGAGGACTAGGGACATTCGCTGCGGTACTGGCTGGCAATCCTATAATTGCAGGATGGATACTACTTTCACCTGTGGTTGTCGGTCTCACTGCTACACCGATGAATATGGCCTGGGTTACTAGGGGCTTCTTCCAAGCTTCACTAGACCGGATGATGCCTTCTTTCTTCGGAAAGCTGTCTAAATACCACACACCGACATATGCAATCGGTTACTACTTCCTTTTTGGTGCTCCATTTGCATTCGCATTTGCGGTCCCTGAACTTGCTGGTTTCTTGGCGGTCCTTACGGCGCTAATAGGGCTCTGGGGTATTGAGATGATATTCCATTCGCTATCGGCATTAGGAATTCCATACATGAAACGGCCGTTATATGAGGGAAGCATTCGTAAACAACCTGAGATTGCGAAATACCCATTAATGTCGCTCTTGGGCGTCATAATCCTACCAGTTTCGCTCTTCTTGGCTATAGGATTCTTCCAAGGTGCTGCATTCGTGTCAATAGTCATGATGTGCATAACATATGGCTTTTCAGCACTGTGGTTTGTTGTGTATAGCCAAAGGCTACGAAACAAGGACATTGAAGTGGAATCGATCTACGAATCGTTACCACCAGAGTAGGGGCTTCAACGCCCCTTCTCCCCCTTTTTTTTCCTCAATATTAGCCCAGTTAGAGATTAGTTTAAGAAGATTATAAGATAAAGGGGAACCAGTTTAATAATTTGAATCGTTCATGATTAGATATATATGATGGAGTAGACCGTAAATTCTGTGAGGTTGAGTTGAAGAATGGAGTCTATGATTTTTGAAGAATTACAAAATGCAGTCATAGAGGGTGATTCAGAAAAATCGGTGAGTTTAGCTAAGAACGCGCTCGAAGCTGGAATCCCTCCCCTTGATGTGATCACAAATGGGCTAGCAAAGGGTGTAAAGACAGTAGGTGATTTGTTTAGTGAGGGACAGGTATTCCTCGTTGAACTAATCCTGGCTGGAGATGCCATGAAAGCTGGTATGTCAGTTCTTCTCCCTGTGATTAAAGAATCCAAAGCAGAGATGATTTCGGCAGGAAAAGTAATGATAGGCACAGTCCAAGGTGACATTCATAGCATAGGCAAAGACATAGTAGGAACCCTGCTTGAAGCTGATGGATTCGAAGTCTTGAATGTTGGTGAGGATG
Organism: Candidatus Thorarchaeota archaeon; assembly: GCA_019894665.1. Lineage (GTDB taxonomy): Archaea > Asgardarchaeota > Thorarchaeia > Thorarchaeales > Thorarchaeaceae > SMTZ1-45. The sequence continues at coordinate 40,123 of JAGXOC010000007.1, read as the reverse complement.
TCCAATCAGAGACCTTCATGGAGAAGGTGAAAGAACACAAGCCCGATGTCCTAGGTTTGTCATCTCTTCTTACTGTTACGATGCCCGCTCAAAAGGATGTAATCGAGAAACTGAAAGCATCAGGATTGAGGGGAGATGTCAAGGTAATAGTTGGTGGAGCTCCTACAACTCAAGAATGGGCTGACGAAATTGGAGCCGATGGTTGGGCCGGAGATGCTGTATCAGCTGTTTCTCTGGTGAAACAGCTTATCAAAGGCTAGTTGATGAATGATATGGAGGAATTACATGTATAGATTACTAGGTCGCGGTGAAATATCTGCAGTACATACAGCAGCAATGGAAGTTCTTGAACGAATTGGTGTAGTCATTCAACATGATGCAGCATTGAAGAAACTCGCTGATGCTGGAGCGACTGTTGATGACAAGACAAAGGTCGTAAAAATCCCTGAATACATGGTTCACGATGCGCTTCAGAAAAGTCCTAGAAGGCATAAACTCATTGCTCGAAATCCAAAATACAATATCGTCATAGGTGATGGGGACTCTTATTTCACAAATGCATTTGGTGCTCATTATACAATAGACTTGGAAACAGGAGAACGTCGACTCTCAACAATCAAGGACTTAGAAGAGTTTACACTTCTAGCAGATTATTTCCAAACAGTTGACTACATCAAACCGAACATTTTGCCTCAGGATGTACCGAAGTCGGTATGGGAGCAGGAAATGGCTCTTGCAATGTTCAAGAGTGCAGAGAAACACCTGAGTCTTGTGGCACTAACTCCTGAGGGCTGGAGAGATGTCATAGAGATGGCAAAGATCTATGCAGGAGGCGAGGACGAGTTTATCAAGAATCCATCTATCATTGATACCGGATTCAATAACGTTCCCCCTCTGAAATATACACGTGAAATCATTGATATGGTTCTTGAATGTGCTAAGTATAGAATACCCTTTGATATTAGCACAGGTTTGTTATCAAGTGCAAGTGGACCTGTAACACTTGCAGGAACAATTGTGCAAGGTATTGCCGAGAATCATGCAATAGTAGTTTTGGCTCAGCTAATTGGTCCTGGAACTCCTATCATGTGGGGGTCCTGTGCCACAATATTGGATCAGCGGTACGGGACTGCCGCCTATGGATCACCTGAGAATGGACTGATTCATGCCGCATTTTGCCAGATGGCTCACTACTATGGTCTTCCATATTATGGTGCTGCTGGTGTGATAGACTCTAAGGTCCCTGATCAACAAGCTGCATACGAAAATACTATGAACGTGTTACTTGCTACTGTTTCGGGTGCTGACGTGGTTCATGATGCTGTCTATGGAATCGTTGAGGCTGGGGTCACAGCTAGTTACGAGATGTTTGCAATTAGCAATGATATCTGTGGCGCCATTAAACGTATATCCAAGGGCATTCAAGTAACTCCCGAAACTTTGGCTGTAGACATCATAGAAACCGTTGGACATGAGAAGAACCATTTGAATACCCCTGAAGCTCTCAAGTTTACTAAAAAGCATCTTCTGGAGGAACAATGGCAACCTCTGATTAGTAATAGGACATCACGGCCTGAGTGGGAAAAGAGAGGCTCAAAGACCATAGAAGATGTTGCTAGAGAGAAAGTAAAGGAGATTCTTTTGACACACAAGATTGAACCACTCGATAAGAAAATGGAATCAGCCATGAGGAAATTAATCGAGGATCGCACAAAGAAAACGAAGTCTAACTAAAAGGATGTATTAGAAATGGACAAACCATCTGCTGAAGATGTTAGAATAGTTGGAATGTCAACTGTAGCTGCTGCTCATACAGTTTATGTAGAAACAGTAAGGGAGAACTTTGGTAAGAAGGGTCTCGATGCTCTAGCAGAAGCTAACCGGTTGCATGGTCTGGAGCTTGGAGAACAAGGTGTGAAAGACGGTGGACTTAGAAAAGGGGACCTAAAATCTATCTTCGAGTTCTTTGCCGCAGCATATCCCTACTTTGGTTTCGAATTAGAAATGGTTGATGTGAGTGATCGACAAATAGACATTAAGGTGACTGCGTGTCCTTGGATTGACACATTTCGTGTGAAAGGAGCAAAAGAAGACATATGCGATTATGTCACTAAAATTGACGAAGGAATCGCCCAAGCTATAGACTCTCGTCTATCAATGAGCGTTCCGAAGTGCATGATGCGTGGCGACGATCATTGCATTTACCGTTGGGACAAATAGTGAAATGGAGCTTTTCGCAATTCGCCCTAGTTAACATACGGTTAAAGTTTAAATTGAGTGAGTGGTAGTTTGTCCTAGGAAGTAGCTTCCTCCAATACTAATGGACACTTTGAAGATGAGTAAACATCATAAAGGGGATTTCATCCGTAATCACCTTGATTCACCTCTACTGACACAAGTTTGTTCGAACGTCACAACGGGTGAGGATAAACTAACATACGATACCATAGGTTGCGATTGAAATTGATAGAAAGAGTATCCAAACTTACATTGAGAGAATGGCTCGCACAACACGCACGTGCTGAACCAGTCCACTATAAGAAAATCGCAGAAGCACTAGAACGTGACCCCGCATCTGTTTCTGCATCTTTGTCCATTGAAGGCAAGCAAGCTCAGGTAGACAATAGACCTGCTTACTTCATGCGTACTGGCCCAGGACTCTATCAATACAATGACCTTTGCGAAGGGGCTGTGGATGAAGAGCTGATTTCTGAAGTGCGCTCCCGAGCCGCTGATTTTAATCATGCAACTCGTCGCGAGATGCGGCATGAGATAGCTAAGCTTGATCTGGAAGGGTTCGATGACCTAGCAAAAATCATATTACTCAACACACGAGCTCGTATTGAAGAGGCTGTTGAAGTTCACAGATATGATGAAACTGTTGTGATCATAACTTCGTGGCGAGATGATGGTGGCAAGTCTCCTGTTGTCGTATATGCAAAGAAGTGTGAGTACGACGGAAAGGTAGGGGTTGACCTTATACGTGAGATTCGAGGGTCTCTCCCCACCTATCAGGCAAATCAAGGTGTGCTTATCACAAATGGCACAGTCACTCCTGAGGGAAAACAGGAGGCGCTCGGAAACACAGGAGGCATGAAGGTTTCAGTTCCTCCAGTCCACATAATGGACATAAACATCATGCTAAATATTCTTCTAGAGAGCCGAACTGGTGTCCGTTCGAAGAGTGTTGAGGTACTCCTTTTGGACCACGATTTTTTCAAACATCTTCGACGTTTATCGTAGTATACGCATGACCCCGGCCTTTCACGAATCGAATAGGAACTATTAATATTAAACTCCTTGTTAAAGTACTCAAAAAGAGTACCCTTTAATTTAAATATCAGGGAATTAATGTAATGATACATCATGTGGAACAATTTGTTTCCCGTGAGAGAGTAAAATAAAGGAGAACAAAAAACTTTGAGCGAGGAAGATAAACTCCTCTTCGTGCGAGAGAGCTCCGGCCTAGTAAAGGAAGTAGGTACGGGCTTCGCACTTCTTCTTCCGATTGCACTAACACTTGGTCCGTGGTTCCACTTTGCTGGTCCACAGATTTCGACTTGGAATCCAGGTGCACTTCTAGTCCCAATGTTCGCATTGGGAGGGTTCGCAGTATTCTTTGAAGCGATTGCCCTGATGTGTCTAATGCTTGCGATGCCAAGATCGGGAGCTTCATACCACTTCACTGGTCGTGGTCTGAGCCCAATTTTTGGTGTGATGGAAGGTTGGCGAAGCGTGATTACCAACCCTGTATTTAGGGGAACTGGTAGCTTTTTCGCAGTACAGATTTTCGCTGGTGGACTATTCGTTATCGGTAGTGCTTCTGGTGATGCTGGTCTGTTGAGTCTAGCGACAACACTGAATGAACCAATCCCATTGTTCATTGCGGCCTTTGTCATGATTCTAATTGGTTTCGTCTTTAGCTACTTGAGTGTCAAGTGGCTCGGATGGTTTGTGATCATATTAGGAATCATCAACATAGCGTCGCTGTTAGTGGGTGACCTGGTCCTAATATTCGCACAGGACTTTGCGGGGTCGTGGGATGCCATATTTGGCAACTACGCTGCGATCAATGCTACGATACCGCCCGGAACGGGTCCTGGTCAACTAGGAACGTTTACGATGCTGAATCCTGCGGCGATGGGTCCTGCTCTGATAGTCACAGTGGGTATGATGTGGCCTTACCTCATTATGCCAGTAGCTGGTGAAGTATCACAACCAAGCAAGAACATTCCATTGAGCAATGTTGGTGGTTGGGCTGGCATCACTGCCATGTTCTTACTATCCGGCTTTGCACTTCAGTCAGCAATGGGTTCATTCCTGTATCAAGCAAACACCGCCTTCGGTCAAGGACTTACTTTCTTCCCAGGATTCGGCAACTATGCTGCTGTTGTTCTGGGTGCAAGTCCGCTGGCCTGGTTTGTTATCTTGGGACCAATCTTTGCTAGTGTGCTCGACTCCCCAAGCAATGCGCTTTGGGTCACGAGACCTATGCACTCGATGGCTATGGACCGGTTCTGTCCTGAAGCATTCGCAAAGGTACATCCAAAGTATCACGTACCTCACATTACGTTGTACTTCTGGCTGATCCTTGCAACAGCAACCGTACTATACGCAACCATACTGCAGGCTGTCTACGCGACAGCTCTTGGTGCTCTGATCGGTGTGGCGTTCACCTATGTCTTCATACGGTGGCAGATGGCGCTGGCAGCAGTGTCGTTACCATACTATCGGCCCACGTTATGGGAGCGTAGTGGCGGGTGGAAGGTCCTTGGTGTCCCACTTGTTGCGATAGGCGGTCTGGTTTCAGGTGCCATATTCTTCTATGCTATGATTGCATTCGTACCCACTGCACAGCATGAGATTCTCTTCACTGTGCTCGTGTACGTAATTGGTCAAATAGCATACATGTACTATGGTGGCAAGAACAAGGCCAAGGGTATCGAGATGTCCGCAATCTTCGGACAACTACCACCAGAATAATCAATAATAGGCGAAGAGAGCAGCAAGCTCTCTTCCACCTTTTTCTTTTTGGAATTATTTTTGATAGTCTGTGCCGTTATGCGCTAAGACTTGTGTCAATGTCTGACAGATCAAATTGAATTGAGCTCTGCAATTCATTCTTCAACGAAATCATAGACTGGTGGGAATCCATTTCGACTGGCTTTGCAGGATAATGGATCCAACTTCTCCCAAGTAGTGTAGAAATAAGATGGAAATGCCCAAGGTCTGATTAAGAGTAGCTCCTTTACACCAACTGCATTCTGATTTACAGCAAATGCGCTCTTAGCTGCATCAAGGATAGTTTTTCTTTCATCTTTGTCCCATACCTGTTGCCGAAAGACGTATCCATCATCAAACCACTGATACACAATCGTATAGTCATCTAAGAAAACATTCTCGATTATCCGCCAAGGCCAAAACGTAGACATCTGCTCAAGCATCTCGCCTGCTCCATAGTGGTCAATGGCAAACCCTTCTTCACAAAATACGTATTCCGGTCCTTTCTCAGTGAATTTCTTTCTTGGTTTGCCAAGGAGTGGACCAGTCTTTATCCAGTCATGCCAAGTGGTCTGGTGTCGAGATAAAACTGTACAATGCTCCAACACATGCCTAACAACTGCGGCATTTCCATGGTGCGCTAGACGATGCACTTGTGGTTTGCCCTTATATTTCTCAACTAACTCTCTGACATGCTTGACATCTTCTAGAGGAATATAAGACCAGACCTGAAAGATCCCTTCATCTTTTGGTATGAGGAAAAAGAACATCATACCCGCAGGTCCAATGATATCAAGTTTCTCTCTCGGGTCCTCATCTAGGGGCCAGGATTTGCCTTCCTTCGCATAACTGACCTCACAGCACTCAAAGGAGATGACCTCCGACCATTCGATGTCATAAACTGCTTGATAACGCGTCCTTTTTCTTCTCTTAACCCGTTGAAGAACAAATCGTATACCTTGTGAGCCAATTGCCACTTTGTCAGGTCTTTCTGAAAAAGGGTCCACCCCAACGTATTCATAATCGGAAAGGTCTGCTTCTTCTGACATTCTATAATTACCACCTATGTATGTGGAGCATTTTTCTATCGAGTTTATGTGCCCTCTTAAACAAGCCGGTTTTTAAAATCCTAAATGTTAATTAGGTGGGTTAATCCCGAATCTTGAAAGAGGACAACCCGTTATGAGTAAAACCAGCAAAAAGAAAAGACTTGGTATCCCACTTGAGGATTTCAAGTTTGATCCGTCCGAATTGGATCTGGACCTTACCCAGACTTTGATCAGTATATTCGATGGATACAGAATTTACAGATGCTTCGATTTGACATTTATGGAGCGTAGAGCGGCAAAAGGAAAAGCACCTCGAGAATTCCTCATGCAATGGGCTACATTGAGAGGCGTATTGCATAAATTTGCGGCTATCGGACCCAGAGTACCTGGTGTTGAGAAATGGATGGCCCAACGTCAGGTAATTGCTTTCATTTCTCTTGCTTTATTAACAATAAGTGCGCCTTTGCTGGTTTTTGGCTTGATATTTAGACTTGAATGGGTTTATGTCGTCAGCATACCCTTAGCGTTAACAGCTATTGGAGCAATTTTCCTCTCAGTACTTACTAATGCCTGGTTTAACCGTAAGGTAGCATGGGCAATTTTCGATTATACTGAAAACACTCGAGGTTTACTGGCGGAAGAAAAGGAGCTTCTCCACACCTGGACTCAAGCCCTCATATATCACGCAGCTCGGGTTATGCGGAAAGAGGAAATTAAATCAGAAAAGAAACCTCAAAAGATCTATACCGACGAATACAGGGGCATAGAGATTATTCAGGAACCTAAGGGGCTCAGGAAGCACTACGTTGTGAGAATTCTTACTGAAAGACAGACGTAGAATTCGTAAAGAGTGTGAGGGCCAGCTAGTTTAGCATAACTGACCCTCAGGATCTTAGACTAGATCCTCAATAGGCTTGTAGTCAAGATCAAACCCGAAATGGCTTGGTCCAAGTACTTTGAGACCTTCTGGGTCTCTGAAGATTGATTCAGTTTTCATTCCTATGACACTGACTTCATCACCAATTTTGATGTCAGTGTTGGTGATTGGTTCACCAGTCTTGGCATCTATAATTTCGATAATGTCCGGACTCGTTACCCAAGGCTTGTCATCGAGCCAGGTAATGTGGTTCTCGTTCTTGAACCAGACTTTCATTTTCGACCCTGGTCTGATACCACTTCCCTTTATCTCAGTTTCACCAAACATGTAACCAGCTCTATTCTCCCAAGTTCGTCCAACGACTTCTCCTCTGAAAAGAATCCATCCTCCAACTTTCTCAACTATTTTGTCTGCAGGGTCATCTCCTGATTCTCTGGACTCTCGTATCAACTTTCCAACATTGTAACTCTTAGTCAAAGTGTCTGGTATGATTGCATCATGGAAGTCTTTTCCTTTGACTGGAAATGCAACATTTCCTAGTCTGCCCCAAGCAACTTCGCTAAGAGCCTTTGATAATCGCTCACCCATCTCGTAGTTTATTATATGCTCTACTATGCTTTTGTTCCCAAACCAGTCAATGAGTGCCATTGGTGCCATAGAATAGCCCTTGACACATACTGTATTCTGACAGATCTCTGGAACAGCCCTTCCTGAGTAGTCTCCATCCACACATGGAATTCCGTGTTTTACTGCAGCATCGATTGGTGCAGGGGTGTTGATTCCTCCTAACTCAAACGGTGCAACGGCTGCAAATTTGACACCCATATGGTCTTCAAGTGTAGCCAAACCTAAGGATAGTTCCTTTTCGTAATAGTCCCATGGAAAACGGGTTCGTAACGCTTCTATCTCGGGAGTTGGAGGTGCTATCGTTCCGGAATAATACGCGCAAGCAACCCAGTCGTTATCCTTGACATTGCTGACATCAACTATCTCAATTGCTTTCCCAGCATCAATGTGTGGATTGAGCATATTTAGGCCAAGCTGTTTATCTCCACCCCCACCGGTTCCGAAGAAGGTACAACCGGTAGTAAGATCATCAACATCTATCCTGGTCTTTAATATCAAAGTCATCCAGTTAACACCGACCTTTAAGCGTGTTAAATTGTGTTAAAGCCATACTCCTATTTATGTCCGCTGGCTGATACTTGAAAAACTAGGAAGTGGAGATTGGAATCCACTCTCACAAACTTAGTCATAGGGTCTATAGCTCTACTCGCCCAGCATTGACCTTACCATCTTCAATATTGATAATGAACCCTTTCAAGATTCCTTCTCTGTATTCAGATCCTGGATTGACGCAGAGTGTCTTGCCAATCTGTCGGTACCCTACAGACTCGTGTATGTGGCCATGCATTCCTAGGAGTGGCTCATACTTTTCAATCACAGCTCTGACAGACTTGCTACCTACGGGTCCCAAAACTTCCATCGCACCAGATTTCTTAACCTTGAAGTCCTCATCTAGGGTAGGAGCAGTATCCAGTCCAGAATTATGGGGAGGATCATGAAAATTGCATAACACATTACTGTAATCGTCCGTTTCAAGACGTGCGAATTCAGCCTCGAGTTTTTCCAGCATCTCTTCCTCTGAGCATTCTCTGTGAGTATCCCATGGCGTTGAATTTACCCATTCTAGACTGATCATTGGGTGACCTCTGACGTCTACGACCTTTTTTAGTGGATAGATAACTCTTGGATCATCTTCAATCACTTTATCAATTGAATAAGCATCATCATTACCTGGATTGACCACGACCATGACCTCCTCTGGGATTCTCTCATTGGCCATATCCATCCAGAGTTGCATCCTCTCAACCATGAGATCATCAAAGAGTTGAGTAATGGCTCCCTTTGTTTCACGAAGTTTAGCTAATTCTTCAGGAGTCAGAATTTTAGGATAGTATCCTTCGTCCTGGGTGAATTTGACGAATTTGTCCAGATCGTTCTGTTTCTTGAAAGTCTTTTTCTTACCAGCTGGTTGTGCATACCACTGGCCTTCCTTCTCTTGAATGATAGGCGTAATCGCCTTTCCTGTCAAATCTCCGCACATCATGGCAACGTCTGCTTTGAAGACCTTGGGGGCTCGGCACATTTTCTCCCAAGTCTGCTGACTTCCATGAGGGTCTGCCGCTAGAAAAATTCTCATTTGATTACCTCAGGTGTCCGTGCTCTATACTTTCACACAGACTGAAAAAAAAGTCAGTCCAGCTAGTTTAAAGTTTAATGGTGCAACCCTTTCACATCACTTTAATAAGACTTAGAAAAATGACTGTCCACGACTGCTGTGACGTAAGAATTATAATTCACACGACATTCCAGTCATGGAAAGACAACCCATGTCTTTGAGGTGAATTTACTATTGACAGGCAAATATGGTCCAATTCTCGAGGACTTCATGGATGAGGCTGTACGAATTGAAAAGGCTGCCGCTGAATTAGATATTCCTCTACGTGTAATCGGTTGCCTAGCTTTTAGGATTAAGAGTCCAGAGTATTCTGATCTTCATATCAAGATGGGGCGAGAAGTGACCGACATAGACTACATGTCTTACTTTAAACATCAGCAAAAAATCATCAATCTGTTTCGAGATGATCTAGGCTATCATTGGGTCCCTCCCAGTTTTGCACGAGCTAGTACCCTTCGAGACCTGTTCATTGACCAGAACACAGGTAGGAAAGTCGATGTGTTCTACGACCATTTAGAATTCTGTCACAAGATAGATTTCAAGAAGAATAAGCGACTTGAAGTTGATAAACCAACTATTCCATTAGCTGAGCTGTTTCTTGAGAAGACCCAGATAGTGGAAATTAACGCAAAGGATCTGAAAGATCTGATTATCACATTTCTAGCTCATGAAATTAGCGAAGAAGATGATGACAGAAAGGTAAACGGTTCTTACATTTCCAAAATACTTGCTGATGATTGGGGCTTTTACTACACAGTGACAGAGAACCTCAAGAAATTCATTGATTTTGTACCCACAGTCAATGAGATAACGAAAGAACAGAAAGACCATGTGATTGAGCAAGCCAACAAGCTCAATCAAATGATTGAGGATGCTCCAAAGTCACGGAGTTGGAACCGACGGGCTAAGGTTGGCACAAAGAAACGTTGGTACAAGATAGTCCATTCAATGGACGGAACACGTAACGCGGATTAACTTAGATTCAGCTATATGAGGTTGTTAGGTATGAAGCTGTCGAAAGAGAATGCGTATGATATGCTCACTGGAGTTGGAATCCTTGGAACAGGCGGTGGTGGAGACCCTGTATCCTTTGGAAAACCCATGGTAGATTGGGACTACAATAAGGGGCGAGTCTATGAAATAATCCCACCCGAGGATATCAAAGATGATGCCTTCATTGTTTGTGGAGGATACATGGGTTCTGTCAATGCATTTACTTCAATAGGAGACATGCTAGAGACCTGGGAAACCCGATATGAACTTCATGAAGCCATGAAGATATCCGAAAAAATCGCTGGAAAGAAAGTTGACCACCTTGTCCCATTTGAACTAGGTGGAACTAACACAACGGTAATGCTCTCGTTAGCCGCTAGAACAGGGATAACCTGTGTTGATGGGGACGGTCTAGGAAGATCTGCACCTGAATCTCAGATGATAACATTCGTGGGGTATGGGATTGAACTCTGTCCAATGCCTGTTGTATCTAAGAATGGAAGTATCATTATCGTCGATAAAACCACCTCACCAGCCCTGGCTGACGAAATTGGAAGATTCGCTGTTGTGCAGGATGGAGGTGCTGGAGCAAATAATCACTATCCTCAATCAGGAGCTCAACTGAAGAAAGCTGTGATTCCAAACAGCATCTCGAAGTCAATCGCGCTCGGTGCAGCAGTTCGTGATGCCAATGAGAACAAGAACAACCCAGTTGATGCTTTTCTAGATGAAATGGGTGGTCAAATATTAACCCAAGGTAGGATTGAAGAAGTCAAGGGCGAGGACCGTGCAGGACATTGGCATGTGTTGGTACGTATCAAGGGCGAGAATCTCAAAGGCAGCTTCGAGATCGCTGTGAAGAACGAGTACATGATGGCCATGAGTGACGGTGTGCCTGTAGTCATGTTCCCTGATCTTATCTGTCTACACTATCCAGACACAGGCCATGGAGTAATGAGCTCTGATCTCAAGAAAGGAATGGATGTAGTTGTCACTGCAGTTCCGGCTCATGAGCGATTACGATATGCTGGAAGTACAGAAATTGGGAAGAAAGCGTTCTCTCCTGAGAGATACGGTCATCCCGAGCTTGAGTACAAACCAATGGAAGAGATAATAGGCAGGCTACACTAGTTTCGGGAGTCCGCTATTCCAGCCATTCTCTATATTCAGATAGGAGACGGTATCATATGAAGAAACTAGCCCTCATCGGCGCAACTGGTATTGACTGGTGGGATGACCCTAAGAAGAAGTCTTTCGTGGATTTGCACACTCCACCTGGATGGGAGATTGGAAATTTCACTCCTAGGCATGGTACTCACAGTGTTGAATCAGTCACTGATGAAGCGTATAATGCTCCTTTCATTCTTGAACAGGTTGTTCGTGCAAACAAAGAGGGCTATGATGTTATCTTGATAGATTGCATGTGTGATCCAATTCTTGAAGCCGCAAGGGAGGTATCAACGATACCTGTTGTTGGACCACGTAACACAGCTTTTCACGTTGCACTCACATTAGGAACCCGCTTTGGTGTAGTCACAGTTCAAGGTGAATCATTGAAGAAATGTATGGAACATGGAGTTCGCAAAGAGGGCCTAGAGTCATTTTGTGCTGGAGTTCGCTATTTGCGAATGCCGGTTCTAGATATCACGAAGAAGCCTGAAACTGCTCAAAAAGAGATTCTTAACGAAAGTAGGGAGCTCATTCAAAAACATGGTGCCGATGTAATTATCCTCGGGTGCACAGCTCTATCTTATGAGGTGGATCTTACACCAATTATGGAGGAACTCAAGGTACCAATCATTGACCCATGGGTTGTAGCATTAAAGAGCGCAATCATGCTTGTCGAATCTGGGTTATCTCATAGTAAGGTTGCATACCCCCTTCCTCCAAAGAAAAAGATTAACGAAGCCCCTTCTTTGAAAGGAGCCTTTGATGATGTACTGAAGCAGGATTAGATGCTTAGGTCTGTTTCTTATCCCTTTGCAAGAGCACCACTATCAGAACCAGAACAACCAACGATAGTACAGCATACATGAGGTAGGGAAGTTTTAATCCGATCTCCATGACCCACCCTCCTACAATGGGTCCAATGAACAGACCTACTCCTCCCATGCTCTCTACTAGTCCTGCATGGGAACCTTTCTCAATATCAGTTGCTGAAACGACCAGATATAGAGCACCCAAGTAGTTGAAGCCAACTGCGATTCCAGAAAGTATCATAGCTATGACAAAGATCCAGATATCTATGAAAAGGAATAACATGACGCCTGACATGGCTGAGAGTAGGGCTCCAACGATTATGGCCTGTTTCATACGCTCTCCTGGCAACCGTGCAACTACGATGAAGGTCACAGTTCGAGCCAAGTTCCATATCAGCAGGAGGATACCGAAATCCTGGCTCACGAATGGATAACCCAAATCACTCAGTATTATGATATACGATGGAAATAGACCAAGGATGATGGTTGAGACCACACCCCACAACATCACAGATAGATACGATGCGATAAACAAAGGTGAACTCTTGCTTACCTTTTCAACTTGGCTGGTAGATAGAGTGGATGGAATTCCTACATTTGATGATGAAGAGATGGGTTTCCGCTTGTATCCCTGGAGAAATCTTGCAACAATCATCAGCGCGAGAATCTCAACTCCAAGAACCACGAAGATCCCTGACGTATCACCATAGATGCCTGATAGATATGCTATCACCATGGGAGGGAGAATCATAGACGCACTCCACGAGGTTGAGAAATTTCCCAGTGCTGCTACTTGAGAATCCGGTTCAAGCTCACTCACCATTCCTTCAATAGTTGGTGCAACAAAACCAAACACAAATCCCTCTATAGCCCGTATTGCTATGAGCTGCCACGGACTGACATATGGAAGTAGGAAGAGGAGAATTACAACGATATACCCGCCTGTTGATAGAAAGAGTGTCTTTTTGCGGCCGATATTATCTGATAATCTTCCCCCAATTGCGGGTGAGAACATGTAGACAAGTCCGAATATGCCGAATGCTAATCCAGACTCAAAGGGAGTTCCACCCATACGCGTGGAGTACCACGATGCAAAGATTTCAGTTGTACCAAGAGTGAAAACAGTTAGAAATGCTGTGACGTACCCCACCATTCTATTTCTTTTCTTGATATCCGATGTGAGGTCTGGTTCTCCATCTATATCTAGACAGAATGATTCTACTGGGTCATGCATTTCTTCAAATCCTACTACTTCAGTTGATGTGTAAACTCTTCACCCAATATCTTTGCGTTTTCTATTGGTTCTGTTCCAGGAACTGGAAATGCAACCATGGTGTTAGCACCTGCGTCAATCATTTGTTGTAGTTTCTTGATACAATCTTCTTTGTCTCCAACAAGGCAGAGCTCTTTCACGAAATCATCAGTTATGAGTTCAGATAGCAGTGCATCATCTTTTTTCTCCGCTGCTTCAAACATAGCCTTCGTGTCTTCAGGTTTGACGCCAGCATGAGTCATCAATGGGCCTCCAGGCTGAGAGTGAGGTAGATATAGCTTGGAGAATTCTCGGGCCGTACTGATTGCCTTGTCGAGGTCATCATCAATGACCATTGGCATGTATGCAACCATCTCATATTCATCTAGTGACTTCCCAACTTTCTTGGCTCCCTCTGCGATACGATCCCATGCAAATTTCACATAAGACGGTGTACAGAAAATAGAGAGAATGACACCATCACCAATTTCGCCTGACAGAGCTAATCCCTTCGGTCCTTCAAAAGCTAGATAGATTGGTGCACTCTTTCGAACTGGCTCAAAGACGAGTTTGATATCCTTAGCTGTGAAAAACTTGTCTTCATGATTGATGTTCTCACCAGTCATGATCTTTCGCACAAGATTTACACAAGCACGTGTTCTGGACAATGGTTTCTTGTCATAGATCCCCATCTGGTCCATCCAGAAGGGTACTCCTGAACCCAAACCAAAAACAGTCCTCATGTTGGACATCTCGTCGAGAGTGGCGAACTCCATTGCGATTAGCGCTGGGTGACGAGAGTATGGATTTACAACTCCTAAGCCCAACCTGATTTTCTCTGTTGCCATCGCTGCTGCAGACATATAGGGGATGCCACCCCGGAAGAAATAGTCTTCTGCAAACCAAGCAGATCCTAATCCCGATGATTCCGCAACTCTTGCTAGTTCGACTGCTTCACTGACAGGAAAAACCCCCGTCATTGCGACACCCAATTCTTTGAAACCTTTCATTAACTTCATTCCTCTCTATCTGTTCAAATTCCATAGTATAAAACAAAGGAAAAGGAGGGGAAATAATCCCCTCTACTCCACTGGAAGCAGGTCGTGCTTATCCAGATGATCTGCTACATCTTTGAGACCCAACTTTTCCAGAGTACTCCTGTAAGGCCAACTGGTCTTCAGATCCCACTCATGCAGGGTGTAATAGTTATCCAGAGCCTCATTGAGTTCCTCTTGGGAGTTGGTGGCTCCTTTCAAAGGTCCTGATTTTGCTCCTTCATTCATGAGACGCCAAGGTAGATTGTCATGCTCACGTGTAGCACCTCTTGTTATATTGAAAGCTTTCTCAAGTGTGCAGACACGGCGGCCAGTGAGCATCATCTCATCCTCTGTCATCTCAATGCCAGTAGCGGCTGCATAGAGCCTTGTCATGTTGTCTGGATTAACTCCGAAGGCTGCTGTTGATGTGAAGACACAGAAGCCCAAAGCCTCAGTGATCTCGTAACAGTCTTCATGCCATCTCACAATTTCCGCTCTGAAATCAGTGAAGTGGGAGGATGCCCATTTCTTGTCTCCAGTGAGCTTCTCAATCAAATCAACTGCTTCTGGACTCGAACCAAATTCAGCAAATGTCTCTGTCATGAGATGGTCTGGTCCACGTGGATTAACGGCGAATGCGAGTGCATAAGCCTTGGCTGAACGTGTTTCGACGTTTGATTGCTCTAATCCTTTCGCGTTTATCACAGCCCATTTGTATGAATCATGACCAACTTTGCCTGTGGCTATCTTGAGACCGTCGGCCAGAAGATCACCCAGCTTGCCTTTTCGATAAGCAAGTGCTTCTATTGTTGCTAGGAGCTCAGGAATCTTGCCCCAGCCAAGATCTAGGCCGTTGGTGTCTTCCTTTGTGAGAACACCTCTCTCATAGCTCTCGATTGCCCATTGAGCCACACCACCTGCTGTGATGGTGTCAAGACCGAGTCTATTACACATCTCATTTGCCAAAAGTACACCCTCTGTGTCAATCACTCCTGGTCCGTTCCCCAGTGCCCCAAAGGTTTCATACTCTGGTCCACCACTAGCAATTCCCTGATTAGGGCCTTTGGGAATCTCAGAGTATCGATGACACCCAATTGTGCATCCAAAACATGCGACACGTCTCTTCAGGTATCCAAGCTCATTCAAGGCCTGACCTGAGATTGGATAGACATTTTCTGTGTAACCAGTCTGCCAGTTCCTTCCTGGAAATGCATGCATCTCGTTCACTGCAGCGATTGAACCTGCTGTCCCGAATTCATGCAAACCTTGGGCACCACTGTCTCCTCTCAGATTCTCACGCATCTCTTCAGCAATCTCTGCGAATTTCTTTGGATCTTTCACACGG
Organism: Candidatus Thorarchaeota archaeon; assembly: GCA_019894665.1. Taxonomy (GTDB): domain Archaea; phylum Asgardarchaeota; class Thorarchaeia; order Thorarchaeales; family Thorarchaeaceae; genus SMTZ1-45. The sequence goes on along the minus strand of JAGXOC010000007.1, from coordinate 24,348 downwards.
ATGGGTTTGGTTCCTCTAACACTGACAGCTTTCAGATTTTTCTTTCCCATTACTGCCGCTCCTCCACCTCTCCCTGCAGCATGAAAGAGAGAACAGTGAATAGAAGAGGCTCTAACTAGATTCTCTCCAGCGGGTCCGATGTACAGACCACGAGAGTCTTCTCCGTGCCACTTCTTGAGAAGGGCATCAGTTTCGATGATATCCTTACCCCATAATTCCTTAGCACTTCGAACCTCAACATTGTCATCCTCGATAAGAATGTAAGATGGTTCACTTGCAACGCCATGCACGACCAAATGGTCGTATCCCGCATACTTTAACTCAGCTCCCCAATGACCCCCAGTGTTACTCTTCAGATAGAGCCCTGTCGTGCAGCCCACAGTAGTGACGGAAGTTCGTCCTGATGCCGGGGCTGTTGTACCTGTAACTGCTCCAGGTGCAAAAATGATGATGTTCCTTGGATCCTCCCATGTAATATCAGGATCTTTACAATAATCCCAAAGGATTTTGGCGTTGATACCTCTTGATCCAATGTATAGCCTTCTCCATTCTTCAGGTATGTCTTCGACCCAAGTCTTACCCTTGCTCAGATCAACATGCAATATTTTTCCTTGATGTCCGTACACTTCATGCGGCCTCCTTCTTGAGATCACGGTACATATTCATTCGTGCTGACCGGAGTTTCTTCTTGTCCTTGATCATCTCGTCGGACTTGTCAACCCACAACAATGCGCCAGGCACACAATGTTTCACACAATACGGCTCTCCACCACATAAGTCACAAAACATCGGATGTTTTGTTTCAGGATGCAGTTGAATTGCATGATATATACAAGCATCAACACACGCGCCTTGAGATGTGCAGAGTTTTTCATCCACAGTTATTATCCCAGTTGCTTCATCCCTTGATAGCGCTCCATCAGGGCAAGACGCAACACATGGATAGGTTTCACATTGCTCACACACAAGCTGAATTCCAAGAGCAATATCCTCTTTCTTCAGAATCTTTATTCTACCCCTCTTGGGGTCGAACAAGTCTTCCTTTGTCAGAGAACACGCCAAAGTACACTGCTTGCATCCTGTGCACTTGTCCATATCGACGAGTAGCAGTTTCTCCATGGTCATTACTTCCATTATCTTGTTAAAGTGAAGGTGTATTATCTGAACCTACATTAAAACCCTGCCATTGTCGTTCTGTATAATCATTCACATCGCCCAAATGGCTCTGAAACTTGTAAGAACGGATGTTAGATATAGTCTGTAGAGGTTCACCGGTGACATGCTGTTTCTTTAACTGAGACCCAATTAGATATTAATTGTCAACTTTAAGAAATTCATCAAACCTGAACAGGTCGATTTTCACTGCTATAGTTGTTGTGGCCAGAAGCGATAGGTTTTAAGAGTCACAGACTGAGTATCCTTGCGTGATACCTGTGAGCAGTGAAGATGAAGGTACAAGACATCCGGACGAGCTCTTGGTTGACATGGATGAATTAGATCGGGCTGGTGATTTCCGTGGGGGTGCCCAAATGCTACTATCGCATCATCCGCCATCGATGTATGGTCACTGCCTTCGTGTATCTTTCATGGGTCGGTCGCTCTACTTGTGTGGACGCTGTAGCGGAATCTATGGCGGCTTGGGCGGAGGTCTACTATTTCTCATGGTCTTTCAGATTCAGTTGAACCCTGAGTGGTTTTGGTTCTTTGTTTCTGTAGCACTAGGCTTTACAACGATCATTGATTGGATGAGTCAGAGACTTACTCCAAGAAAGACGACAAACCTCACTAGAGCATCTACCGGTTTTATGAGTGGCCTAGCACTAGCGATAATCTTCTTTCTCGCAAACTTAGCCTATATGCTTGTAGCACTTGCAGCAATGAGCGCATCAATCGGTCTTGTGGGGCTGATTGAGAATCGTCGTCGGAATGCCTACTACAAGGAGATGCAGGAGGAGCTGGATGCGACTCCTGAAGCCACAACGGCATAGCTGTACATTTGTCATACATGCCAAAGGGTTTTATCTTGGACAGATTTCCAGCTATGTGTGAAATGGCATGATTCCGTTCGCTAAACCAATAATTGGTCAAGAAGAAATAGACGCTGTAAACCGTGTTCTAGAATCCGGGATGCTGGCGGAAGGTAAGGTCTCTCGGGAGCTTGAGAAACTTTTTGCTGAGTATACTGGTTCGAAATTTGCCACAGTTACTAGCAATGGGACAACAGCGTTGAGTACAGCTCTTGAAGCCATGGACATTCAGCCTGGAGATGAGGTAATTACATCTCCCTTCACGTTCATTGCTTCAGCAAATTCAATTGCGATGGTAGGAGCAATTCCTGTTTTTGTAGATGTCAAACCCGATACCTACAACATTGACCCTGATCTGATTGAAAAAGCTATAACTGAAAAGACCCGCGCAATCATGCCCGTACATATTTTCGGATTGCCTTCTGACATGAAGCAAATCATGGATATTGCGGATTCTCACGATCTACTAGTCATAGAGGATGCCTGCCAAGCTCATGGTGCTGAAATCGATGGGACGAAGGTCGGTGCTCTGGGACATGTTGCCTCTTTCTCGTTCTATGCCACTAAGAACATGATGACCGGGGAGGGCGGCATGATCACTACTGACAACGAAGAGCTCTATGATGAGATTCTGATGGTTAAGAACCATGGTCGTGGTAAAGAGGGTGGATATAGTCACTTCAGAATTGGGTATAACAACCGAATGATGGATATTGTGTCTGCCATTGGAATCGAGCAGGTCAAAAGATTACCAGACGCAGTCAAACAGCGAAGAGTAAACGCTCAAGAATATGATGACTTCTTCTCAGAGTTCAACTCAATCAAACCACAAGTAGAAGATCCAGGATTCAAGTCCTCATACCATCTCTATGCTCCTCGTCTTTATTCGGAAAAAATGAACAGAGATGAGCTGGTTACTGCTCTCAGAAATGAGGGTGTTGGGTCAAGGGCTGTCTATGCGTTACCGTGTCACAAGCAGGATACTTATCTCAATATCCAGCAGTGGAGATGGGCGAAGTTTGTAGACTATCCTGATTACTCAGCAGTCAACCTACCTATATCCGAAGAAATCGGTTTGAGGCACTTCGATATTCCTGTTCATCCTAGTCTCACTGAGGAGGACAAGGAACACATCAAGAGTGCATTCCAGAAAATATTGGGTTAAGACCTCTCAAAGTACGGCAAAATATCGCGCAGGTCCTTAGAGTCTACTGTGACTGAAGCTGCATCACTCACTCTCTTGTCGACTGGGTTGAATGCAATACTGAATCTAGAGAACTTGAATATGTCAAGATCATTCAAATCATTTCCCACACTTGCGATGCATTCCTGCGAATGCTCCTTGATTTGGACATATTGCAGGATTGTTGTAGCTTTTTCTGGACCCCCCATAATATACTGGACTGTTCCATCAAGAACCCCATCATCAGATCCAAGAATGTTGGAGTATGCAAAATCAAGATTCAATCTTCGGCTTAACGGTTCCATGAAGTACTGACTGACTCCACTTGAGATACAACCAACTTCATAATCCCATTTTTTAAGTGTGGAAACTGTTTCAGCTGCGCCTTCCATCAGTGGTAGCCGTTTTATCAGATAGTGATATGCAGCATCAATTGGGCGTCCCTTCCAAATCTTCGCGCCTTCAATTATTGAATCTCTTAGATCCATTCCCTCTTGAGCCATTCTCTGAAAAAGTGCGATGTATTGGTCTTTCAATCCGACTTGTTGAGAGATCGTAAAAGTTGCACTTGAACCATCGAAAAGGACTCCATCCAAGTCTAGTGCGATCACTTTGATTTCTGATGTCATATCATTGCTCATTTCCTTCAATAATTCTGATTGACGACTACACTAGCAACAGTAATTATCACTTTTGTTGAGGGGTCCACTGCCATGAACATCATCAGCAAAAGCGCTCTTGGTTCAATCAACGAAATCAAGAAGAAATTCAGAAGGAAAAGAGATGAGGCTGAGCTTGCTTTTGATGTAGGGAAAATGAACAGGGATCTTCTCAAACGAATGCTTGTTGTCTGTGGTAGAGTTGGAGATGAGACTGCAGCTCAATATGAGCGTAAAGCCAAAGAACTTGGGTCTGATTTCATCCTAGAAAAGGGTCGTTCATGGATTCTTACTCAGAAGACTATCCGCGAAAACTACGACCCCACACATCACAAGGGTGTACTACTAATCGGGACCAATAAGGAGCTCCCTGCAACTCAGATCTCCTACCAGGGTTCCTATGGTTTCACTGATTGGTTTATTCAGGACCTGGACGGTGATGGCATTCCCGATTTCCCGTTTGGTCGCATTTTTGGACCGACTGAAACGGTGCTCTATCACATGGATCCATTCATTGTGGATAGCGATATTGCAGTTGTCTTTGATAGCCAGCCCAGTCGTTCTAATAGACATGTAAAGGCGCTTGTTGAACTTGGATTCGATGTTGAAGTGCTATATCGATATACTGAGGCTGAAGCTAAATTACTCTCTGTCAGTGAGTTCATCCTTCAATTCTCAGATGGTGTATTCACAGCCCGAATTCATGGTACTCCCGATAGATGGGCTACACATAACTCGATCATCCTAAGTCATGATCAGGCTTCAGCTATCAAGTTTGAAGGGTATCCCGTTGTGTTTTCAGAAGCGTGCAGCACGGCACAAGAAGGCCCTTTGCTGAAAGCGTTTCTGAACTCTGGAGCTTCATATATTGGTGCAACACTTGATACAATGAACAATATCGAGCCTTTTGATGACTGGCGGACTTGTGCTTATTCTGATGGGTGGAAATTCGGTTTTCTTGATCTCCTAGATTCTCACGAACTCATAGGTGAGGTGAAACTGGCAGTTGACAAGGCTCTGACAGAGAACCTTGAATCAAAAGTGATTGCTGAACTTGAGAATGTGCGAAAAGGGGAAACAACAACCCTGACAATCGACAACGCTGTTTCGACAGCAGAATGGGTGTTATTTGGCAATCCATTGAGGAGTTCCACAGTTGGTCCAAATGCAGATTTTACTCCTGGAAGATTAGTTGTGGATACTTGAATTAACTACGAACGTTTGAAGAGATAACAGAGCCGATCAACCCACCAGCGGTACCTATTCCTCCCATAATGAGGACTGCTCCAACAACATCGATGAACGGTGTTGTAAACCCTGCAAACCACTCAGCTATGACAAAGACAATGGAGAAGCTGATAATGGTTCCTAAGAAACTGACGGCAACACCATCCCTTATTTTCGCAACCAAGAATCCAATAATAATCCCTGAGACAAGAGGTGCAATAAAATTCAGAACAGGGAACAATCCAAAATTCAATAAAACGGTGGCAACGACCATCATGATTAATCGCACGACCGGTGCATCCAACCAGGAATTAGATTTGCTCTCCATCGTGTTTCTTGTTTCTCTTCATTTGGTTTTGTTATAATTCTGATGCTCTGTAGTTGGATGTATGATAGATTCAAATAGGTTCACAAACCTTGCAGACAAGGCCACTTAGTGGTTCGAGAGGAGAAATCATTGAGCGAGGATAAAGACTCATCTGGTGATAAGGTAAAGGAAACTTTCAAGATTAAATTGCACGCTCCGAAGAATCCCTTCAAGGGTAACCCTTTCAAAAAGGATAAGGAGTAGTTTCAGACTCGTTCTGAATTGCAATTCTATCTCAATACACTACGCATCTGCTGGATTTCATTCTGGCGGATGTTGTTATCTTTCTAAGAGTGATAAATTTGTCATTCCGCGTCAATGTCCCTAAAGGCTACGACTTGCTGTCTTCGGTACATTCCTGGATATACCCTGAAATCCAACCAGTCCCTGAACGTACTGGAGATGGATACTTCGGTCGTGCCTATACTTTGGATAATCAACATGTGGCATTCATCATCAGACAAACCAATCCTGGAGAATCGCTACGAGTTAGCCACTCAGTGAGTGATTTAGGAAGACACGATCTTCGGACACTGGTAAAGAGAACACTCGGACTCGAGATTAAGATAGAGGAAGCACTGATTCAAATGGGCGAAGATCCAATCGTTGCCCATCTGGTTCCTAGAATTGCTGGTATTAGGCCCTATATGTCACCAACGCCGTTTGAAGCATTAATCAAGACAATAACCCAACAACAGATCTCGTACAGAGCTGCAAACATATTCACGAAGCGAATGATACTCGGTCTAACCAAACCTGTATCCTACAAGGATCAGTCTTGGTATTATTTTCCGGATGCTCACACCATCTCAACATCGGGATTGGATGGTCTCAGAAAATTTGGATTTGGCTACAAGACTGAATATATCCATGGTGTAGCACGTCTTGTAGCTAAGGGTGAGTTGGATATCGACTCATTTGTTGGAGTCCCTTACGAAGAAGTTCTTGCAGCGCTGAAACCAATAAAGGGGATTGGTGAATGGACAATTCGAGTGTTGTCATTAGCGGGTCTAGGCAACTTCACTGTTTTCGCATATGGTGACCTTGTGATACAGAAGATACTGGGGAACTTATACAATCAAGGCAAGAGGATGACTGCTAAACAGGTACGAGAGCATTCTGAAACCTGGGGTGATTCAAGCACAATGGTCCTGTACCTCTTGATGAACGCTGAAGTTCTGGGGTTTCTCAAATCATAGGGCGGGCAGAAAAGCCATAAAAGGGCTGTAGTTGAAGAACCAGATTGACGAGTCAGGTGAATTACCTTTGTCTAAGGTAGGAAAGAAGAAGAACACAAAGTTGTGGCGTATCTGGTCAATGTTCCTTAAGGAAATCAGATTGGTTCAGAACGATAAATTCGCGCTCCTACTTGTTTTCGTCCTACCCACAATGATCATGGTGACGATGTTTGCTGCTACCAACCAGAGTGCTATTGGCATCTCCCCTGAAACCGGTAAGAATGAGGGTGCTATCAGATTAGGTGTCGTTGATATTGACCCAACTGATACATTCCCTGGGGAGGACTTGTCAGCGAATTTCACTTTGTATCTCGCGAACAGTCCTGACTTCATTGTTCAAGTATTCGAAACAGAAGTAGAAGCATTGGATGCATTATACTTTGATAGGGTAACAGCCTATGCCGTACTTCCATACGGATTTGAAGGTAACATCACTGGAGATATTCCTGCTTTCGTAGATCTTCATATTAGCAGTACTGATTTCATGAGCCAAGGTGCTGTCTTCTCAACCTTTAGCGTTGTTGTGCAAGGCTTTCGCTTCGACCATGGGTGGGTTAAAGGAGAGATTTCTAGTAATATGGTTGCTGAGTTTCAGCCTCCTGGGTCCGGCGGGTTTGAGGCTACATTTGGAGTCTTCATGATTGTGTTTGCTGTTTTCATTGCTGTTGCAGCTACGGCAGCTCAGGCAATAGTAGGTGATATTCCTCTCAACAGAATGCTCCTTACTCCAGCAAGCAAGATGGAAGCAATACTAGCAAAAGTATCGGCGTACTTCATGGTTGGAATGTTCCAGGCACAATTCTTGCTCATTCTCTGGCAGGTACTTTTCAATATCGATGTCTGGGCACAATACCTCACAATGAACATTGTCCTAGCATTGATGTCACTCTCTGGTTCAGCTCTTGGTGTGCTGATCTCTACAATTGTCACAACACCACTCCAAGCTAATCAATCGTTCCTATTCCTTCTCTTTGGAAGTACAATCGTGGGAACCGGCTTCATGGATGTCGGTCTAGTTGATGACTATTTTCCCCTCAATCTCGGTCGAGTCATGATGTCTGACACTGCATTCAAGGGTGTAGCGCTGGCCGAGTTTATGGGTGATATCATAATCATTTTGGAATTTTCCTTAATCCTCCTGCTGATTGCTTGGTTCATTTTTGTACGGCGAACAACTTTGGCTTAAGCCCACTTGCATAATTCCAGTATATGAGAGATGACTACTTCTCTGACCACTGTCCATCTAAGAAATGTCTAAGTTTGTCAAGGTTTACTTTAGCAGTACACAACCCTTTAAGGCTCAACTTCCATTAGATAGTATTCCCAAGGAGGATTGATAGATATATGAGTGTAGTAAAGGTAATCGAACTAATTGGAGAGTCACCAGATAGCTGGGAAGAAGCTTGCAAGAATGCCCTGGCACTTGCAGCGAAAAGTATCAGGAATATTGTGGGAATCGATGTTGATCATTTCACTTGCAAAGTGACAGACAACAAAGTTATAGCTTTCCGGGCTAACATTAAACTGGCTTTCAAGTACGAGCCATGAGCTTCGCTAATCTGTGCGCTTTAGTCGTACAAGATGAATAAGGGGATCTGACTAGATCAGATCCCTTGTTCTTTTTCAAAAGAGAAATGGTAGGCTGGACAGAAGAACAACAACTGCGTTATTCATTCCATGGGCAACAGAAGGTCCAAGAAGATTGTAGTTTCGTTGTTGAGCAAGAAAGCCTAGAAACACACCTAGGACAAACCTAGTTGGGAGTCCAATGAGGTCTAGATGTATCGCTGCAAAAATGAAACTACTGATAAACAATGCCACAAGCTGGTGGTTCGATGTTCCACGTCCTCTGAAATACATCTCCATCCTTCGTTGCATGAATCCTCTGAAAATGAGTTCTTCAGTGAATCCAACAAACACAAGCATCGCAATCACCCAGGCAATCATTTCAGGCCAATTTCTAGCCACCAGAAATTCTTCTCCCCCTGGTGCTGGTGGACCGGTTGCCTCTGTTACCAACCACGAAATAGCTATGTTCGATCCAATCATTATCGCTCCGAAAATAAGACCAAGAATTGCATCTGTTGGCGACAACATATTCTTGATGCCTATTGCAGATTTTGGAAGACCCCGTTTCTTGACATAGTACAGAGGTGGAATGACAAAAGCAATCTCTGCACCTGTCATAATTAACATCGCCAATGGGTCTATGTATACAGCGTAATAGGTGACAATGATGAGTGATGTCATCATCAAAGGAATCATGATGACAACTGTTGCTACAACCATGAGGATCATGCCCAAGGCCGTGTATCCTAACACGCCCATTATCTGGTCTTTGTCAATTTTGCTCTCTAGAAACGTCCCAGGTTCAAAGATTCCAATCCCCGTCGCTTCCTCAAGTTCATACAAGTCTGGATCATCCATGACCAAAGGGTATAACCTCTAGTTCACAGGTTTGGCAACCGAATTAAGCATTTGGTTTGCTTCATCGATACGATTGCTTCTTCCACACAGACTTTATGTGGAACTTCATAGGTCATTTTTGATTAATATCACAACGAAATTCAGGAAGTTGAAACTTACGGTGGATGAAAGTTTTGAACCTAAACGACGCAGGGGTACCGTGCTACTTCTATTCACCATAATCGTTGTTGGAAGCATCGCCGGGTTATATGCTGCTCCTCAAACTTATACCGTACCTGATCTTGCTGTTCGCATTGCTATCATTGATTCCGGAATTAACATCAATGAGGAGCTGGAAACTCGCGTAGTATCAGAGAAGAGCTTTGTGAACACATCATATGGTTATATTGAAACTGATAACTCAACTACAGACAGCAGTCCCGGAGGTGTTACTCACGGTACATACATTGCAACTATCATTGCTTCTGAAGCTCCTGATGCAGCACTTGTGAATGCGAAGGTCGTTGCATCTAGTGATGTTGCTACACACACAGCTATAGTTGAGGCAATCAGATGGGCTGTTCTTGAAGAGAGTTGCAGTGTCATCAGTCTTAGTCTTGGAATATCACCAATCTATAACGATTCAATTGGTAGGGCAGTTCATTGGGCTTTCAATCGGGGCGTATCCATCGTAGCTGCAGCAGGAAACAATGGTCAGGATGGCGTTACTGGAAGCTCTGTAGACTCTCCAGCAATGTACCCTGAAGTCATTGCTGTGGGTGCAGTGGACGAGACAAATGTTCCATATTCTTTCTCTGCTACAGGGCCCCTTCGAGATCGTATTATGAAACCTGACATCTCAGCTCGAGGCGACTACAAAGATAATGGACGTACTGTGCTAGGAACAAGTTTTGCAGCACCAATTGTTGCAGCTGGAGTTTCCAAGATTATTGCACATTGCATAACAAATGATTGGATTTGGACACCTGGAATGGTAAAGGCTGCAGTGATGATTGGTGCATTTGAACTTCCATTTGAGGAATGGCAAGTTGGCGCTGGATTGTTCGATCTCGAAACTACATTGCTCTATATTGACTTTGCTCAGAAAGAAAATGGGCTTCCTCTAATCGCTGTGATCACTCCTACAACGAGTCCTTTTTCATTTGAACGTTATTTTGTCAACCATACATCCAAAATACACATCTCAATCTTTTCTTCAAGTAATGATACCTTTTCTCTGAGTTATCGTGGCGTGGCTGCAAAGTGGCTGACAGGTCCCTCCTCTATTTTTGTAAACCAAACCAGTGGTTTCTATGTGGATTTGAGGGTGGAGTCATCAAATACTCAGGAAAACTTGGAGACCTCTATTTCATTCACTTCTACTGGATATCTACAACTTAAGCTTGAGCTTAAATTTGATGCAATTGTTGCGTTACGCGAAGTGGCTTTTGATATCAGCCATACTTCTTGGGCGATTGATTCTTCATATGGGCAATTCCGACAACTCTACCGAACTCTGACAAAAGCAGGTATTGCAGTTGATGAGTTGAGGTTTCCTGATAACTTGAGTCTAGAGGTTCTGTCACTTTATGATGGTGTGTTTGTACTCGACCCCTGTGCTTGGGCATATGCAGTAAATGGTTTCTCATACGAACGAATAGGTCTCTATTCCTACACTCCCCAGCAGTTAACCGCTTATGCGGATTATTTTGCAGATGGTGGGAATCTTTTCTTAGTTGGGCTTTCGAATTCAAGTATTGACCAAAACCGAGCCAACGAACTATTCTCTCAATTCAATATCACACTCAACAACGATCAAGTCCCCGGTATAACGATAGTTGTGAATGGGGTTTCATCTACTGAATTAATCACAGGGATGATTCCCCATCCAATCACGGACCGTGTAGATGCATTCGATTACAATGGTTGTTCTCTCAATTTCACTGGCGATCCCTATGAGATTGCTTGGAAGGATGTGATTTGGCAGGATGAGAATGGAACATACCATTCCGAACGACGTTCAGTTTTAGTGGGTCTTGAAAATGGTAATGGTGGACATTTAATTGCGACTGGAAGTAACTTCTTTCTAGACAATTGGGCTCTAAATGACCTATACCGATCTGATCAAGATTTGCGATTTGTACTACAGTCAGCATACTGGATGCTTCATGTCCTTGATATCTAAAGGAGTGGAGCAATCTTCTCGGCGGCTTGACTTGCAGCATATACTAAAAGACCTGTCTTCATGCCCTTACTGGCTGCAAGTACGAGTATTGCTTTATCTCCAGCACTCCTCATTATCATGAGTCCTTTCTCATTGGTCATGAGAATCTCTTCTAGAGTTCCTTGGTTCATTCTCTCAGCAGCAAGGTCTGCAACTCCTAGAATTGATGCGGCCATAGCTGCAATCTCTGCTTCTTCGAGGCCTTGAGGTACGGCTGATGATATCGGAAGGCCTTCCTTAGAAAGAAGCATCCATGCACGAATTCCAGCGGCAAGCGCGGTAGCCTCTTCCATTATCTGCCTTAGCTTCCCCTGCAGCTCTTCGAAGCTTGGATCAAACATGGCGGCCACTCTTTTCTCTCTCTCGATTATGATGGTTTTCACTTGGAAATGCGCATTAATAAAGTTTGCATGACAAATGTAACTAAGGCATTCAGAACACTACTTCAGGGATATTCCTTGAAGATCAAATAATATTACGGTGGGTTTCTATATGAACTCAACACATCGACTTGACACATTAACTCCAACAGATGCAGCAATCGGTTGGAAAAAAGGGGTCCGTGTTCTTGGAGTGGCTGAAAGCTTCAAGAAAAGTGATTCACGAAGCATAGTGGCTGGAGTTGTAATGAGGGGCGACCTGAGGATTGATGGATTTGGTGTCTGCACACCCATAATTGGCGGCTGCAATTCCACGGAAGAGCTGGTTTCAATGTTCAATCGCCTCAATCGTAAGGACATCCGTGCCTGGATGCTCGGAGGTTCAGTGATATCATGGTTCAATATTGTTGATATTTCCGCACTCCATGAATATACAGACACACCTGTCATTTGTGTTTCCTATCATCCGTCAGAAGGCATTGAAAAATACCTGAAGGAATACTTCCCTGACGATTGGAAAACCCGTCTTGACATTCTTGAGAGGACCGGTGACCGAAAGATTATCGCTCTAAAAACTGGCCATTCCCTCCATCTCTCTGTAGCTGGTGTTGGTATTTCTAGAGCAAAAAACCTACTTGATAAGATGACGATAGATGGAAGAGTTCCTGAACCTGTAAGAGTTGCTAGAACAGTAGCTGCTGGGTTACATCGTGATTTTATCGAGTCAGCAAAGGTTGATGAAACACCTAACTTCGAGTAATCTGTTCCAGTTTGATTCCCAAACTGTTTGCATTGTCAATGTGCTCTTTGTATAGGTCCCAGAAGATATCCTCTACAAGACCTATCTCTAATTCATTCAGCGAAGTATGACTACTAATGAAGAATTGATTCAGGATTTTTGGGGATACACCCGAATTTTCAAGCGAAACTGCATGAACAAGCATATCGATTATGTCGGCTCCACGGACAATGCGAACCTCGGTGCTGCTTTTTACTTCCATTTCCTGCCATAGATTGAGAAGCCACTCTCCAAAGAACTCGCTCTTTTTTGAAATAAGTTGGAATGCATTCTTTTCAGCTTCCTTTTTTCCTTCTTGTAGCAAGTGCCCTCCTAGGTCCACAGCTAATCGAGGGATGTCCGATGTCATTGATTCTGGGAGGTCATGAAGAGCAGCCAGCGTGATAACTTTGCTAAGATCAACTTGTTCTCCTTGGTGAAGGAGCGCCTTTGAGATCAACAATGAGACTAGTATCGTCCCATACGAGTGTTCTCCAACCGATTCTTGCCTGACGCTGTCAACACCTGCAAGCGCCCACCCTGTACGTCCAATTTTCTTCAAGGTCTCGCCATTTCTTGCCAAACCTATGATTTCCTGCGATATTTCCAATCTAATCACTTCATGAGATAGGTGTTTGAATAATAGAAGAAGTGGGGGTAAAACACCCCCAAAAAAACGACCTTTTTTTTACGATAGTGTAATCGTACCGTTGATGATAGCTAAGCGGTAGTCGGTTGTCATGTTGATCATGGCGTTTGTAACCCAATTTACATTTTGAAACTCTGTCATGTCTGCTAGACCGATTCCACCATTCTCAAGGGTACCCATACCATCAATTCCGCCATAATCATAACCTCCCATGAAGTCATCCCATAGCGTTGCGTTGATGATCCTGAACACAGCCAAATCTGACCGAGGCACAACACTGGTTGCAACCCATGAAGGACCAGTTCTAATATCGACATCTGGATTGCCAATGTAATTCTGGTCACCCTCAGCAGCGATTACAAATGGTTCATGATTTGTTGTATTGCCAAACCATGTAAGGTTCGCGTACTCCATTGCTTCTCGAATACCCAAGATGCTAGCTCGCACGGGAGCAAAAATAACTGATGCATTACCTAGGGCGGGATTCCACATATTCTTGGCATATACCTCTGCTGTTGATGAGTCGTTATAGGATCCGACGAATACTACGGGTAGAAGGACGACATTTCCGAGAGTCTGATTAGCATAATCTAAACCTTGCAGAAAGCCATCAATCAGCTCTGCTACAACAGGATCTGCAGCTACAGAGGCGATGATTCCAACTACTCCAGTTCGATTCACGTTATCGACAGCCAAGTTGGCTGCGAGCGCACCTGCAAGAAATGCTGCTTCATCATGTGCAAAAGTCGCTGAAGCTACATTGGGCTGGTCCACGAAACCTCCAATGAATCCAAACCTCTGATTTGGATAAGTCTGTGCCACAGTATCAACTGCAGCAGCTAGGCCTACTTCAGTTCCGATTACTAGAATCACATCATGGTTTTGATCTCCCGCAATGCCATCAATGATGATTTCCAAATCGTCCACATCATCTGCGACCGTGAAGTCGTAACTAACGACGACCTCTCCAGTGAACAGTCCTTCATATGCCTGATCAGCCATACTTCTATCCCCAAATCCGGGGTCGATAACGACGACTGCAATGTTTGATGGAACATATTGATTTGTCAAGAACACATAACCGCCAACTGCGGAGAATACCATTATCACGATAATTACGGATGAAATGATGCTTGACCTTGAGCTCAAAATCATGCCTCCATGGTCGTTAGCCTCGAAGTTTTTGACCATCGATTTAAACTTGTTGCTCTGAGACGCGAAGCACTTTCTGAACCCATTTATTGAAGAGCATCAGTTATAAATGCGGAAGCATGAGAAAACTCGCAGAAACAACGCGCTGGTTGATGCTATGCCTGGAGAAACTTTAGGAGAGGTTGCCACACTTCTTGAAGAAACACTGAAGGTACATCGTTCCGTAAAAAATGCAGTTCTATGTACCAAGGAAGGTGTGGTGGTCGCTGCAGTAGCCCGAGGTGGAGAGATTGATCCTCGTGTAATTGCTACAGTTTCCTCCGCGTTAGTTTGGGGCGGAACATCTGCCCTTCATCACCTAAAGAGTACTAGTCCGACCCATCTTATTCACACAACCCGCATTGAAAGAATTCTCACAATTGTACAGCCACACTATCATCTGATCATCGTGATATCACGGGCTGATGATGCTGGATTGAATCTCGACCCTCTAATCCCCGCATTCCAGTCTATTGCCACACGAATGGAGCTCGTGATGAGTTCGACAAGTGCTTTTGGAAAACAGACTATCTTAGGCACAATTGTTGAAGAAATCCCAGAAGTCACACAGGGTATTCTGCTGACGGCTGAGGGTCTGCCTCTAGGCTCAGTAGGGTTCAAGGATGAGGTAGAGGTGGCAGCTATGATGGGAGCTCTCTTCGCAAATGGATTGACCTATTCTGATGTCACAGATTCGATTTCTGTTGATACAGCAGGACTTAGGCTATTGATAACAAGAGTTGACGAAACCCGCCTCTTGGCAGTTTTATGTCCAGGTACAAATCCAGATGCAATATCTCAAAAGATTCGTCTGATTTTGGATGGAGCCGCTTAACTCCCGCCAATCTCAGCTTGTTCTTGTTCAATTTCGGTTTCTTCGCCCTCGTCATCAATGAGCTGGAATTCCCAGTCTGTCAGATTGATTGTGATGAAACAATCTTTCCCACGCTCTGGGCAGTCAATTCGGATGGTAACATGTTCTGGAGTTGACTCGCGGATTTCTGGGTTTAGACATCCATCTTCAAGTTTCTCCATTAAGAAAATCACATATGCTTCGGTGATTGTGTTTAGGCTGCCTTTCAAAAGCAGTGCTCCCAGATCATCCAAGTAGTGTCGTTTCTTCCTACCTTCACGAACGACCTTGACAAGACCCACATCTTCCATTCTGGATATATGCCATCGGACTGTATCATGGTGCACTCCTAGGGAATCGGCCATCTGCTCTTGATAACAACCCTGGTTATTGACGACAAAGGCGAAGACCTTCTGGGCAGTATCACTTCTCATCGTCAGATATGCCATCTCTGCCTCTTGAGATCTCAGCATCTTCGGATAATAGAGTCGCTTTCCAGCAAACTTGATTGACTTCACAAGGCCCTCACGTTCAAGAATTCTGAGGTGCCAAGTCAAAGTACCAAGCGGGGAGGAGAGGATATCCACTAATTCAAGGAGGTACGTCCCCGGATTCTCACATAGCACTTGATACAATTCTCTCCGGAACGGATGTAGCAACAATGCCATTCGTTTTTGGCGTCCCATGTCTTGATCCTCTCTTCTCTCTTCACATTCATCTGAATTCGGTGATATAATTGCTTCGCCTCAACCCAGTTCAAGTAATAATTCGTGCAGTTGTTTCCCGTACGTAAGTCTTAATTACCGTTCACTGGTGTCCAGCCACGATGTGCGGTATCACTGGGATAGTCACAAGAGATAGTGACAGTATTGGTGAGCTACTTGTGCGATGTAGCAGCAAGCTGACCTACAGGGGTTATGATAGCGTCGGTGTTGCAGCAGTCCGTAATGGAAAGGTAGATCTAAGAAAAGATGTAGGCACAGTTGAGGAAGTTAACAAACTCCTCCGCCTTTCTACCATGAAAGGTGATCGTGGAATTGCTCAGTTGAGATGGGCTACATATGGCGCACCGACGAAAGTCAACGCACAACCCCACTTTGGGTGCGACGACGTTTTCTATGGAGCGCATAATGGAAATATCCACAATTATGTAGAATACAAAAAGGAGCTTATAGAAACGGGTCACATTATCAGATCCGAGAACGATGGAGAACTTTGTGTTCACGCAGTGGACAAGTACTATGAAGAGACCGGAGACATGTTTGAATCTGTGAGGCTCTCTATTCAGGACCTCAAGGGTGCCTTTGCCTATGCTGTTGGTCGGGCTGATGAACAAGAGATCTATGCAGTCAAGATGGGCTCATCTCTTGTTGCTGGTGTTGCAGAAGGTGCCACTATTGTTTCAAGTGATCTCCCTTCAGTGCTTCCTCTTACCAACAATGTGATTTACCTTGCAGACGGTGAGATGCTGGTGTTGACCCCTGATGATGTGAAGGTATACAGAATCGAAGATGGAAAACAACTTGAGAGAGTACCACAGATCTCGAATGTTGATGCTCACGCGGCTGAGAAGGGAGGCTATCCTCATTTCATGCTCAAGGAGATCAATGAACAACCTCACATCGCCCAAGATGTCGTTGGCAATCTTGATGGTCCCAGAATAGAAGAGTGGTTGAAACTTATTGAGGATGCCTCAAAGCATTACTTGGTTGCGTGTGGTTCTTCATATAATGCAAGTATAGTTGGAACCTACTATTTCAACAGACTCGCAGGACTTCCGATGTTACATGCTATTGGTGGTCAGTTCCAGCCTCAGTATGGCATGACCATGGATGAGGATAGTCTTTCCATTCTAGTCTCACAGAGTGGTGAAACAAAAGACATTCTGAATGTTCTAAACCTGATTAAGGGTGACAATTATGGAAAGACTCTTGGTGTCTTGAACGTCATTGGCAGCACTCTAATGTTCCAAGCAGATTCATACATTCCGATGGCTTGTGGATATGAGGTATCGGTTCCTGCTACAAAGACATACTATTCTCAAAGTATAATCTTTGCTTACTTAGCTGCAAAACTGGGTGAACGAAACGGTCACATAGATCCCTCTGAGGCAAAATCTTTCATCAACAGACTCCGAAATGATCTACCTGCTCTGACACAGACAACAATCGATCGGACCGGCATTTTAGCAAAGAATCTAGCACGAACAATGATAGATGTCAAAGATTTGTACTGTCTCGGTTATGGATTCACCGATGGAGTGGCTAAAGAAGGAGCTCTTAAGATTAAGGAGATCTGTTACAATCACTGCGAGGGTATGTATTCATCCGAATTCAAACATGGACCATTAAGTATTGTCACGAAGAACTATCCTGTGATTTTTATAACAACTACTGAAGACAGCTGGATGGTAATCAATCACATCAACGAAGTGAAGGCAAGACACGGTAGGACAATTGTCGTAGGCGAGTTCGAAGAAACCCTAGAACCATACGTTGATAGCAAGCATGATTATTTAGAAGTACCTACATCCGATGTGCTCATCAATCCAATCCTTGACGTGATACCTCTTCAGCTACTGAGCTATTACCTATCAGTTGACCTTGGCATCAATCCTGATCTACCTAGAAATCTATCAAAAACGCTTACAGTTGATTAGAGGGGTCTATTCTTTCTCACCACCTGAGTCCCCTATTCTGTATGCTCTCATTGCAGAAGAGGTGACAGTTCCAGCATCAAAACCGTCGCGAATGTTGCCTATTTCATCCTCGTCGAGCTCCATAACATTGAGGAGTTCTTGTTTATCATCCAAAACCCACTGACCGAATACTGACAGACCGTTCTCTGTTTCGCACTCTAAGAGACCCAACCTACCTGCACTAGACCACCAGCTAAGACATTTCACCGAATGTCCCAGCTCTTCAAGCATTTCTGTCCAGAGTTTCTTCAGATGGGTCGGTCCATGCTTGTTGCGAAAAGCAATCAGGAAATACCCGGTTTTCTCCAGAAGTTCCTTATTGATGATATCAAGCTCTTTGTCAGAGAACAGTTTCATAGAACTCAACTATTGAATCAACATTGAGAAACCATAAAAGCTAGTCGTTATGGGTATGACACAGTTACTTCTCAAATGGAGTGAATATATTGAACCCCACGTATATCTCGAAAGTTGGGCTCTTCTCTTCCGATCCTTGGTCAAGACGAGCACAAAGCCTCGAGGAGTCATTTCGCCGTTTGGGTGTAGATGTAATTCAGGTCATCCCATGGAAGGTATCAAGGAGAGGTTCCACAAACAAACATGAGATTACGATGAACGGTGTAGATCTCTCATTGCTAGACCTCCTCATCGTTCTTGATATCGGTGCAACCGATATTGGTGCTTTCTTCAATCGTGTTGGTCTATTATCCGCCCTAGCAGAAATGAGAGTCCGCGTTGTCAATTCGGTATCATCGCTCCTTCTAATGAGAAATAAGGCTGAGACTATGCGGCGATTGGTTTCTGCAGGACTTCCTGTACCAAAGACGCTCATCACAGAATCTATCGATGATGCTGCGACATTTGTCAAAGAACATTTTCCGTGCGTTCTGAAACCAATAACAGGATTTGGAGGATTGGGTGTTCAGCTAATCGAACGAGAATTTGATTTGGATAACATCTATGACTACCTGAAGTTCCATAGTCAGATGTTTGGCAAGGGTGCCTATCTACTTCAAGAATATGTGAAGAGTCCCGGATATGATATTCGCGCTTTGGTGCTTGATGGTGAAGTTATTGCTACTATGCAACGGGTGGGTGGAGAAGGAATTACTACAAACATACATACTGGTGGCGTTCCTAGAGAGAACACACTTGATGTGACTGACCTCTCCGTGAAATCCGCAAAGTCTGTGAAAGGACGGTTGGTAGGTGTGGATATCATCCCCGATGTCGATGGAGCTCTCTGGGTTTTAGAGGCGAACGCAACACCTGGATGGACTGGCCTTCAACAGGTCACTGATTTTGATATCTCCGAGCGAATAGCCGACTGTTTAGCCAGAAAATAGTCGTTTCATGCGAAACCTTTTAAGAAGGCTTCTAGCGAGGAACGCTGTCGAAGCACCCTAAGGGGTGAACGAAATCCGTCTTGCTATGCAGGACTTGCAAAACGAAATTCTAGGACAGAATGCCTTTGACTGAAGTTGCTGAAGCTAAACCAGAAGAAGTTGAATTTCTACGGACAAAGCTCCGTGAATTCAAAATACAGGCTCGGGACGAACTTGAGATTCTCAGACGTGACCGAGATCAAATGCGAGAATACAAAACTATTCGAGACGACCATAACAAGGAAGTTAGGGGTCTCATTGAGTCGGTAAAAGCCGAGCGTGAAGAACGCGACCGGATAAACAAGGACATCTCCCAAGCCAAGGATCGTAGAACTGCAATTCATGCTCAATTGAAAAGCGTGTATGACGAAATCAGGGATCTTCGAAGCAACCTTGTGGGAAGTCCATCCACTGATCAGCGTCACATGATGCGTCGCGTTGAAGAACTTGAGTGGCGCCAACAAACCGACCAGCTCTCAAAAGATGAGGAGCTTTCTATCGTTGAAGAGATTGCAAAGATAGAATCTAAGCTCGTTAAGATTGGTCAAGAGAAGGAAAAACAGGACCGAATTAGCGAGATCCGCAGACTAGCGCGAAAGCTAAAGGAAGAGGCTTCAGAGGCTCACGAGAAAGTCATTGAGCTTTCAGAGCAATCTCAGATACATCATCAAGAGGTCGTACGGATTCGTCCCCAACTTGAGGAATACAAGAAATCAGCTGATACAGCACACAAGAATTTCGTTGAATGGCTCAAGAAAGTAAAAGACGGTGAGGCGAAGCTAAAAGAGGTTCGCACACAGATTGATGAGATCCAGGGCAAGCTTAGGAAAGTCACAGTCGAGAAACATGATGTTGATCGTCAGGATCTCCGGGACCATCAACGCGCCCAGGTTCGAGAACGCACTGATGAAGCTGTAGAGAAGCTCCAGTCCGGCAAGCGACTTACCTTTGACGAGTTCATCCTTGCACAGCGTCAAGTGACCGATGACAAGAGAAGAAAACCAAAGAAACGATCTCGTAAATCTGAGGACGCTGAAATTGCTGAGGAACGTGCTAAACCGGAAGCATTTCCTGAACGAGAACCTGAGGATGTTGAAGAAGCAGCTGAACCAGAACTTGAGGTTATTGAAGAAGCGGCTGAACCCGAAGTATTTCCTGAACCTGAGGATGTTGAAGAAGTATCTGAACCAGAACCTGAGGTCGAGCTTGAAGAAACAGCTGAACCCAACGCAATTCCTGCACAAGAACCTGAGAATGTTGAAGAAGTAGTTGAATCAGAACCTGAGGTTGTTGAAGAAGCGGCTGAACCAGAAGCTACAGCTGAACCAGAGCCTAAAGTTGCTGAAGAACCAGTCTCTGAAGAAACCGTGGAAGATGTCGCCGAGGAGTAATTCTCCCTGGTGGCAATCACCACATCTTAATCTTAGAGAATTTCGGGGGTAATGTGAGTGAGCAGTCGAAACCAGAGACCTGTGGGTCGGAGTTCTGCAACTACATTGTTCTATTCACTGGCTTTAGGGTCGGGTGTAATGAGAACCATCTCAGTGGTGTTCGACATTGTTGCGCTCAATACTGTGAGTATCGATCCACTTGCGTATGGATTCATCGCTCAATGGACAAGTTTCATCGTGACATTACTTGTAGTCTTGGTGTTGAGCATAAAACGGACCAGAAATGGAAAGAAACGTGCCTTAGGGTATAGACTTGACCCAGACTTCGACAGATTACGATTATTACCAAAAAGACCAATGCTCTACCTTGTATTGTCTGGAGCGTTTGCAGGAGTCTCTACTTATTTCTATTACATCTTGGCAAGTTCTTCTGATGCGTCCACTGTTCTACCCTATGGTCAACTTGTGATCATCTATCTCTTGATAGGAGATTTGCTGGGTGAAAAGGACCTGCCCACTATCATTGAGGTTCAATCAATCGTTTCAATTCTCTTCGGAGTTCTCCTCGTTGGGGCAACACCCGGTGGATTTGACGTTGTGACTCTGCTTATGGTTCTGGGTCCAATGAATGTGTCATCCGCGATTTTTACATACTACCAGCGGAAGACAAAGCGATACGAACTTCGAGCCGGTCTTCGAGTAGACTCGCTGAATATGAGGGTTTGGAGCCTACTTGCTCTGAATTTGGTGATGAGCCTGCTAGCTTTACCTTTCATGAATGAGTCGGCATGGCAATCAATGGCTATCGGATTCATCCCTCTTCTTGGGTTTATGATAGGAAGTGCACTAACTTCATTCTTCGGAATTGTGATGTATGTAAGGGCACTTGGTAGAGGAAAAATGGCTGTTGTCAACTCCCTATCTGCAATCTCTGTTGTGCTTGGAATCCCCGTCACAGTGATTGGCAATCTGCTGATACCTGGAGCGTTCGGCGTGCTGGATGCGGATGCGTTCATGTGGTCATTGAAGATGTTTGGTGTGATACTCGTAATGATCGGGGTTGTGGCATTGGAGGCTTCAGATGTTCGTTCATTCGTACTCATCAAGGTAAAGCCTTTGACAGGTGACTTGCTCCCTGAGCTGTTTAACATTAGAGGGGTTGAGAAGGCTGCAGCTCTCGCAGGACCTCATGACTATCTGCTTAGCATCAAGAGCAGAAACTTGGCAAAGACACGTTCCTTAATTCTGAAGAAGATTCAGATGATTGAAGGAATTAATGATGTAGAAACCCTTGTAGCAATCAAGGAATATAGATGATAAAGAAAGGAATTGAGAAAAATGACAGATAAAGTGCTTGCATATATTCTGATGGACATTGAACTTGGAAAGACCGATGATGTTGTAGATGCGCTCCGTAAGATAGACCAAGCTACCACAATCGCAGTAACAACTGGAGGATATGATGTGGTGGTACTTCTCGAAACATCTAATTTAGAGGAACTTTATGAAATCACGGTTCGCAAAATTCACAAGATTCCAGGGATCAAAGAAACCCAGACCGCAGTTGTTGTGAAGATTATGACTGGCTAGGTAATTGATTTCCTCTTCCTCGGTAATCAGGTTTTTATTCTACCACATCATTACATGAACAAGGAAATTGGTTCAATTGAATGAAATTACAATCTTTGGACTAACGAAGAATTTTGGAGAATTAGTCGCAGTAGACCATATGGATCTCAATATCCCCGGAGGTACGATTTTTGGGCTTCTTGGACCCAATGGAGCTGGGAAGTCAACGACAACTCGACTGCTGAGTACATTGCTACAACCAACTGATGGTACAGCAAGGGTCAGTGAGTTTGATATTATCCAGGAGCCTGTTCGTGTTCGTGAAATCACTGGTGTGCTTCCAGAAGAGAGCAATCGTACTGTCTATCCTGGAATGACAGCATATGAGAACCTGGAATACTTTGCAAGACTCTATGATGTGCCGGAAGAGGAGATACCTGCGCGAATTGAAGAGCTTCTCACCTTTATGGATCTCTGGGATCGAAAGGATGACAAGGCAGGCGAGCTGAGTACGGGTAATCGACAAAGAGTTGCGTTGTGCAGAGCTATACTGCATAGACCGACAGTTTTGTTGCTAGATGAACCCACCAGTTCGCTTGATCCGTTAGCGGCGAAACGAGTTAGAGAATTAATACTTGAACTCTCGAAAAAGTATAAACAGACATTCCTGATCAATTCACATAACTTACCAGAGGTTCAGAGAGTCTGTAACAGAATTGCCATTATCGACGAGGGGAAGGTTCTCCTCCAGGGAAAGACCCAGGAACTGCGTTCACAGCTTCTTTCCAAACAAAAGTTCAGAATCCGTATTGTTGGAGATATCGAAAAAGCCAGTTCGATCGCAAAGTCCATGAACTTTGTCGAAGCTGTCAAAGAAGAAGTTGACTCGATACTCGTTACAATCGAAGATCCAACAGAGAATAATTCCTCATTGATGCAAAACATGTTATCACAAGGTATCAAGATTGTGGAATTTGCGGAAGAGGAAGCAACATTGGAAGACCTCTATCTAGAGGTTGTGAAAGGAGGAATCCAGAAATGATGAGAAAATCCCTAATAGTAGCAAAGACAGATTTCAAGAACGCATTAGACCTGAGATTCGTGAAAATGGGTTTGATTATGTCTGTAGCATTTGGACCTGTGATGGTCATTCTAATGTTTGTATCTCTTACTGCTTTAATACCTCCTTCCGAAATGGCTTTTGCTATGTTATTCTTAAGACCAATGGTTCCATCAATTATTGGAATATTCGCAATCATTCCAACTACCATGATCTCAGCCAACGCCCTTGTAGGGGAGAGAGAGCAGAATACCCTGGAACCTCTGCTATGCACACCCCTCACAGATCGAGAATTGCTTTTGGGGAAGACATTAGCTGGCGCAATCCCAAGTCTGATTATTCTGGTAGCTAGCACTATCATATCGGTGGTCGGTGTTGCGGTTCTTACTGTAGTAATGGGATTCCCCATGGTAATTGCTCTGGACCTTCCAGGTGTCTTCCTTTTGGCTACTTCAGTACCACTAATGATTTTTGCAGTAGTTGCAGTCATGATAATTATCAGTGGCCGTGTGACAAGAGTATACGAAGCCTATCAAATGACATCTATAATAATATTGATATTCATAATACCAATGATAATGCCATTGTTGGGAATAGAAACCGGGGTGCCTAATGAAGCAGTGTGGTTTTCTAACATCACGACACTGATAATAGTCGCAATGGTATTTGTTATCGGTTGGGCCCTCGCACTGAAATTATTCAACAGAGACAAACTTGTATCAATGGTCTAAGAGAGAAAAGGGCTCACCGCCCTCTTCTTTTTCTTTTCATTCTATTTTCTTCAAACCCACAGGATATCTCTTAGCGAGGTCTCGATAGATTGCTTTGAAACGAATAAGTTCTTCCTTGTGATGGTCTTGAACGTCCCCAATCACCTTGGCAGGGACACCAACAGCAATCTTCCCATCAGGGACTTCGAATCTAGCCCTTACCACTGCTCCTTCTCCAATGATTGCCCACTCTCCAACGATGGAATAGTCTGAGACTATTGCGCCCATACCAATGACCGCCTCATCCATCACGGTGGCGTTATGAATAATGCATCCGTGACCAAGTGTCACAT
>JAGXOC010000079.1 GCA_019894665.1 Candidatus Thorarchaeota archaeon | reverse complement strand
GTCTGTGGATTTGATGTTCACAATGAACGCAACAGCATCAAGAGAGTAACAGGTCTCTTACCGGAATCACCCGGACTATACTCGAAGCTGTCTGCCGTGGAATTCTTGGAGTTTATTGGAGCGTTGAACAATCTAAGTGGAGAGTCTCTCCACAAGCGGATTGACAGCCTCCTAGGAATCTTAGGTCTTGAAGGAAGACAGAATGACCTCTTAGAGGGATATAGCAGTGGGATGAAGCAGAAGGTGCTTGTTGCTTCCACTGTGCTCCATGAACCGGAGTTAGTGTTCCTCGATGAACCTACATCAAGACTAGATCCTGCTGCAAGTGTACTCGTTAGAGAGATCATCCTTGCCATGGCGAAAGAGATCGATACTACATTCTTCATCTGTACACACATGACTGACTTTGCGGAGGACGTGTGTGAGGTCATTGGTATTCTCAATGAAGGAATCCTTACAACACTCGGTGCACCGAATGAGATCATAGAGCAGACAGGTGCAAAGGATCTCGAAGAAGCATATCTCAAGATTGTAGGCGGTGAGATTGACCGCGACACACTCCTAAGTTGGAGGCAGTGAGTTGGTCAGAGTCTGGTTGGCCATAGCTAAAGCGGAGTTTCTTATTCGAACTGTCAAACTCCACAAGTCTCGGAAGATACTGTATCCGATAGTGATTGGGATTGCACTCGCGTGGGGATTATTCCTCGTTCCTCGAATACTGGGATTCCTTTTCACAAAAGTTGGTGCAGCGTTTGAAGCAATACTTGCAACATCCTTTCCGGGATTGTTGCGAACTATCATGCTTGCCGTCTGGGTGTTCATACTGATTATTCCAATCTCAAATAGTCTTGAGAACGTCAAGATAGGGCAGTGGGAGATACTCTTCAGTAACAATGTAAAAACGAGAGACCTTCTCTTCGGAACGTTTGTAGGAAGGATTCCGGTATATGGTATCTTCGTCATCGCATTGGCACCGATTGTTGTGTCACCATTTGTCTATGCATACAATGTGTCAATCATAGGGCAGTTATTGATGTACTTTGTAATTTTCGTGTTTGCTATCGTGACAATCTGGATATCGACTGTGATCAGTACAGCAATGCATGCGAAAATTGGAGCATCACCACGTGGTGACGATATTGGAAAAGCTCTGAGTTGGGCACTTGTCCCCATTGTAGCACTTCCTGTTATGGGTTCAATGTATTGGACATCAAGTGTTGTCGCCCTTCTCAATCTGGATATCTCCATGATCCTTCCATCAACATGGTGTGCCGATATCTTGACGTGGATTTCAATGCATACAAGTTCTCTGAGACCATCTTCAATCATGAACCTGGAGCTATATTGGTTTACAGTCAGTCCAATCGTTGATATTTTGATTCTTGCAGTATTTTCTATGACCGTGCTTTATCTTGGATTCAAGAGTGCAGATCGATTATTTGCATATGGAGCAAGTCCTGGTAGTCAGAAAGTTGCTCGGGCAGGACCTGAGAATCTATTCATCAGGGGAATCCGTAGAGTCTTCGGTGGAGTATTCGGTACAATCGTGGTCACCTCCTTCAAGGATTTTGCGAGAAAACTGCAGAACATAGCTAAGTTGTCATATGGGGTGTTTCTGGCCATTCTCATCCCACTGCTCATCGGGTTTGGTCCGTTTTCTACTGTGGTTGATGACCCAGTCTTTGTTCCTGTCATGTCATCACTAATATTAGGAATGATGTCGGGGATATTCTCCGGTGTGATTTTTGGAGGTGTCGGACTTCTTGATAGTCGTGACCAACTTTGGATTCTGAAGAGCGCTCCGAAAGGCGTTCCAAAGTTCATTGTGGCTAGAGTGATATCATACATGATGATAGGAATTCCCTATGCTCTGCTTCCCGCAATATTCACAGGATTCTTGCTCAATTTCTCATTGTACGACACCCTCCTGATGTTCATTTTCGTCTATTCAATAGTCGTGGGAGGAATCTTCGTAGGTGTAGGTATCACAGCGAGTAATCCATCATTTGAGGATACATCGAGTGGTGCTTTCGTAATTAATCAGATTGCGACAATTTTCATCCTGATGATACTGATAATTGTATCATTGATTCAGGGTGTGATAATAGCAATAACTCAGGGAGTCTTTGGTGCAGCGATGCTCCTATCCAGTATTCCCACACCGATAGTTGGACTTGTGATATTGATGTTTGGAATGATTCGACTGAACTTCTCGGAGGTGGGCTGATAAAATGAGAGCCTTAAGATTACGTTCATCCATACTCGTCGTCATTCTGATGTCAATGGTTTCGATGCCTATTGGTGTACACACTGTTGCAGATGTTCATCATCCAGAGAGCAATTTCTCAGTGAGCGAGGAAATCACTGGAGTTCCATATGTCTGGCAAGAGGTCAATGGATTCTGCCTCCCCTCTGCACTTTCAATGGTTTTGCAGGGTAGTGGAGTAGATCTAAGTCTCTATGACATATTGGCCGCATCTGGGAGTGGGTTCTCAATGGTCTCTCTCAGTTTTGATGAGGCTATGACGTTCTTCCCTGGAGTCATGGTGAGGCAACTTCCATGGTTAGAGTTCTTCACTGACCTCTATGGTCTCGAATTGCAGTTCTATCTAGATTCAAGTACAGATTACGGACGGAACGCAATGCAGATTGTAGCAGGAGTGGGTTCAAACGCCATTGACTATAGCGATTCAGCTTTACTTACACCACTCAGTGTGATGAGAGAGTCCATCGATGCAGGGTATCCTCTCGCAATCTCTGTTGACACATACTACCTTCCACCAGTTGACTGGGATATCATCAGAAACTATGTCGGTCCGATGCAACCTGGGGGAGTTGGACATGCCATTGCGATTGTTGGGTACAATGACACATCTGGGACTGTTCGGGTCCATGATCCTGGTGTTGGATTGATGGAACCGTATTACGGATATCCGGATGATGGTCGCTGGAACTATACCATGTCCTATAACACACTTGATAATGCGTGGCAATCCGCTGGTTATACCACTTTTAGGGTATCAAATGGCACAGGACCCGTTACAGATTTCGAGGATAGACTAGCTTCATACATTTCACAGAGAATGATTGGTAACCGCTCAGCATATTTCGCGGGCTCTGAGAATACCTTCTACTTAGGTACAGGAGCAGATGCGTTCAGAGGGATGGGACTTGACATGACTCTGGAACCGATACGAGATTATTGCCAATACTATATGGAAGTAGACAAACCCGATGCTATTCGCTATCTTGGTCATAACCTTGAGGTCATGATGACAATGCAATACATGGCGTATCGGAGCTCTCTCAATTCACTACCAGACATGCTTCCATCATTTGATCTGACGGAGTTCATCGATGAAGCCTCAAAAGCACTCCCACATATGGAGGCATTGAGTAGCAATGCTTCAATGGCAAGCGGGATCTCAGTCATTTCACGTGACACCATTCTGTACAATACGTTCTTTGGCATGGCGTCCAGCTTTGAATCTTCTCATGATCTTGATGGTTCGATATCTGAATATTCTGAGGAGTTAGAAGAGATAGCGGACCACTTCATTGCAATTGCTGATGCATGGAAGGCTGCAGGCCAAATCCTAGAAAGTATGACTGAAAGCTCGCAATTGCTCCCCGATAGCAATCTGCTTGTTGTTATTGGCGGAGGAGCAGGGATACTGGTCATTGGTGTAATCTGTGTCATGTTGAGACGGAAGAAGTAAGAGAGTTCTGAGCTCCTCCTCGATGTTCTTAAGCAGAACATATGTCTTTTTTGAGGTAAGCCAATGGTTGCAGGTTGAAGATGGCAAAGCGAGACAAATTGCTTCTGTAACCAGCTCAGAATTTTTCAACTATGAGAAAAGGAGGGCCACTTTGAGTGGCCCCGAAGCTCACAACACTAGTCAAGTTTTCTCACAGTCAATACTGAAGCTGCAGAGAACTCGAATTCCCAGTCACCCACAAAGCTCCCGGTCCATGCTGGAAGCGGAGGCTCTTCACCTTGAGATAGCATGTCTTGCCATGACTCATCAGTCAGACGATCATCCATTGGCCAAGTGAACTCGTAGTAGGAGAATACAGCTCCCCTTGTGAGAACAACCTGTCCATCAATCGGAACAGCAACAAGAATCACCATGGGATTTCCCACAGCTTCTTCAAGGACCTCACCTGAATTGGGGTCAGTATGTACATCTGCAATGACAGCCATGGCATCATCAGCATCTGAAACATACTCAACATCAGTTGGCAAAGCGACGACATCACCAAGGATAGCGCCACTATTCTGAATTAGTTCATATTCTTCATCGCTTAGTGCTGTTCCTTCAAGTTCCTTGATTGAGATTGTTTGGAGGTCCAGCAGGAAGTCATGTAATTTCTGGAGTTTTTCTTGCATGAGCGATGAGAGTAAACTCCGAGAGTCCAATCCCGATATCATCATTTGACATAATGATGCTAGACGTGCGTACAAACTAGGAACAGGTTCAACATAACCCTTGACTGGTTCAGGTAATCCTCGTAGCACGGTATAGGACTGTTTCGCATAGAGGATTGTATCATGTCTTAGCTCAGTCCAAGAGGCTAGTGCAGTAGATAACTGCTTGTCAACCCACGCTTCACTCCGCATAAAGAGAGGATATCCATCACCCGGATCGGGCAAGAGCGGTAAAAGGGAATACAACCAAAGGTAGTATAGATTGTGAGTCCATTCGCTCTCTGTGATATTGCCAATCACACTCCAAAGCATCTGCATCTGTGAAACATAATTTAGATAGTCCTTCTCATCGTCAAGCAGCTCCCACGCGCGGTCTGATCCTAACGCAGCCATCACATCAAGACCCTTTGGCATGTCCCTCGGAACACTTGGAGTCCCCACATTTGTGTAGACAAGTTGACCAAGGATATAGCTGTCAGGGATGTATCTCTGACCCATGAATCGCAGACCCATAGTCTGTGACATATTTTCACCATTAGGAACTGGATGACCCAAAATAAGCGGCTCTCGAAGTTCTAACGCGTCATCGATGAACTGCTCTAGGAGCAAATCATCATCCAAGTCAAGCATTTGGACTTCACTACCATATATGCTCTGAATTACTGTGAGATATTCTGATGGAACTAGATCGTCTGCAGAACCCACAAAGAACGCAGTAGGCTCATAGAGTGCATCCCACACATCCAAACCTAGGGGAGCGCCGGACAGACCTGGAATGTTCTCTGTTAGGGCAAGTGAGATTAGAATAGCTTGAGCAGTATTATTCATACCTTTGTCATTGGGAGTGGGAGGTAGTTCTGGTTGTAGTCTAAAGGACACCCTACCAAACCACATCATAGCTTGGAAGTACTTCTCAAGTTGTTCGCTTCGCGTATAGTGACCTCTAGGAACAAATTGTGTGAAATCTTCATCATAGTTCATGAACCATGCTGAGGTTATATTAGAGTGCTCTTCAATGAGCTGCAGAACATTTTCCACAGCAGGTTCAACCTCTACAGGAAAAGACGGAGATATCACTGTTTCATTGTCTAACAACTTGAGTGCCACTGTAAAGTACATCAGGTTTCTCAGTGCTGCATCTTTCCATCTTCCCTCAGGTGCAGATTCGTATTGAGAGAATGATATGTCTAACAAAGCATCAGTGAGATTTCCTATGAGATCCCAGAATGAAAGGACCTCGACCTCTCGGAGTGCCAGATCATAGAGAACATGATATGCATGTAGGACTGCATCTGAAGAAATAAAACTAGGGATTTCGAATTCATCATTTTGTTCTAGTATCAGATGTATCTGATTATACTCAGACTGTGGTATGACAGCAAATCCATTATTCCCAATCATTTGAGCTATATCACTTGGGAGTGTGGGGAATTGATTGATGTTCGCGATATTGGTCAATCCAGGACTCACAGTATATGCAGGTGCGTTTGGATCGAATAATTCCTCATAAGGAACAAAATCAGCAAACTCGCCGGCAACTAGATTATTAATCGTAAAAATTGGCTCATTTGGGTGACTCGCAGATGGATTCCAGAATGCCCCACCGAGAAACCCTAGTGTGGTTACAAGGCTCACTGCGAGGAGAGCAGATGCCATCCCTGCACCCATGATCTTCCGTTTCGTATCCGAATCAAGAGCTCTTACTATCACTGTTATCACAAGAATACAGTAGAATCATTGTTACTTAGTACCATGGAATAGAACACCCTGTCCAGAATTTAGAACAGATGCGTAGTTGACAATAGATTAATTGGAATTGGTGACTAGAAATAGATGTGGATGGGATGAGAGATCAGCCTGATGAGAATAGAATAGAGTCCGAGCTAAGAGGGAACACGCTGCGGGTCTATTGGTATATGCTCTCTCAGAACGAGACAGTTGGAGTCAGGGAGGTCCAAAGGGCAATAGGCATGTCTAGCCCCTCTGTTGCTAGCCATCACCTTACCAAGCTTGTTGCTCTAGAGCTTGTTGAGAAACGTCCAGACAACTCATATGAAGTGAGTAGAGTTGTCAAGGTAGGAGTCTTGCGCAACTTCATTGGCTTCCGTGGCAAGTTTCTCCCTCGATACATTTTCGTTGCTATCTTCTTCACAGCCTATACTCTTGCGTTCTTTGCCATAAGTTTCATGACTTGGCCAGGATTGTTTGATAGATACGTTGCTCTCGCAGTTGGAGCAATAGCTGCCATCTTTGCCTGGTGGGAGAGTGTTCGTCTTTGGAAGGTCAAGCTCTCATAGTCTCTACTCACTGATTCTCAAAATCAGGAAACCTCTTGAGGTGGATAGCACATCTATCTCAGTATGACTGACAATATTGTACTTGACACAATAAACAACAGACGATCAATTCGTGAGTACCTAGACAAGCAGGTATCGGACGAAGTCCTCTCACAGATTCTGGAAGCAGGTTTTCGAGCTCCCTTCGCAGCACAACTCTGTTCGGTGATATATACACGCAGCCGTGAGAAAATGAAAAAAGCTGGAGTCAACGTCTATCCCACTGCACCGATTCATATGATTTACTTCATTGACTTAGTGAGACTTGAGAAGATCATGAAGCATCTAGGGTATGAGTATGGCTATGATGATATGATGGCAATCTGGTTGGGGATGCAGGATGTCGTACTCATGATTGAGAACTTGACAATCGCAGCGGAGTCTCTTGGGTTAGGTTCAGTGCTCTATGGTCTTGCACCAATTAGGGCGGACTCAATTGCAAAAACATTCAACGTTCCCAAGCGGGTCTTTCCAGTTGTAGGGATGAGTGTTGGATATCCAGACCCAGTGGAAGAGACGGTGATTCGACCACGATTTCCTCTTGAGATGGCAGCGTTTGAGGATGAGTATCGAAACCACACAGATGAGGACATCAAGATCTGTATGAAAGGGATGGATGAAGGTTTCATCGCGCAGGGATATTACATCAAAGCCAAAACCAAGGTGGATCTGGTTGACCAAGAAGACACCATCGGTTTCGACAAGTACTCATGGTCCGAGCATATCTCTCGGAAATTCAGGAGTGCCTTCAAGAGAGGAGACCCTCTAATAGATATTCTAAGAAGGCATGGATTTGACCTGAGGTAAATAGTTAAGTCTCAATACCCTCTAGGAAGCATCGCGCCTAGGAAGTGGAGATAAGTGAGCGTTGAGCTTCCAGAAACCCAGATTCTCGCAGAACAGATGACAGACAAAATCCTTGAGAAGAAGATCAAATCCTATGACACCACGGACACAGCAAAACTTCAGAAGATTGGCTTCATGAACAAGAAACTGAAGGACTATGCTAGATTGGTAGGCTGTAAGGTCAAAGAAATCACATATCGAGGCAATGTGATTCGTATCCAGATGAACAAGAAGATGAACCTAGTTTTGTGTCCAGATTATGGAGCAAAAATCCTCTATCACAAGAATAAGGAAACCCTACCAAAGAAACATCACCTCAAGGTAGAATTCACTGATGGGACATATCTGACAATTCGACAGACAGGAATGGGACTTGTCTATTCTGCCACGGACCAAGAAGTAGAGGACCTCTATGTGATCAAACGTGATTTCTCAGACACTCCTTCTCCAGTTGGAGAGCATGACTTCACCTTCGAGCGATTCTCTGAGTTACTAGACGTAAAAGGTCAGAATATCAAAGCCGCCATAGTTGGCAAGACGGCGGTCGTTGTTGGATTGAGTAATGCCGCTTTTCAGGAGATCATCTACAAAGCTGGAATTCATCCGAAGAGGAACACATCCACCTTCACTGATGATGAAAAACACGAATTGTATGACTCTATGAAGCAAGTTCTCAATGAACGCATCTGCTCTGGAGGAAAAGACAATTGGTTGAATCTCTATGGAGAACCAGGTCGTCACACACCGGTCATGGGGCCCAACATGAAAGACAAAGACTGTCCAGCGTGCGGCGCAGGGATTGAGAAGATTGCCCACGGTGGTGGACAGGTATACTTTTGTCCTAGATGCCAGAGATGATTATTAAGGCGTTGTAAATGAGTTCATTGATTTCATCAATCGCAGCTGTAATTGTAATTGTATCCTTTGTAGGATTGATCATTTTACAACTATTACTGGCACTCGGCAAACCTTATGGTAGAATGACTTATGGAGGCAAATACGAAGTTCTACCCACGAAATATAGAATCATGAGTGTGTTCGCAGATGTGATTTTCATTGTGGCGATATTCTTTGTACTAGTTAAGGTCGAATTGATAGCAGTTTTTCCTTTTCCAGTTATTGCCAATTTGGGTCTCTGGTTTTTTGCATTTTATTTGGGTCTTAACACTCTAGCTAATGTAACCTCAAAAAGCCAATCAGAGAAGCAGATAATGACGCCCATCTCCTTAATTACATGCATTTGTCTTTTCATAATTGCACTTGGTCTCTGATTCTTTGGAACCAAAGAGCATGAAGATCAAACACTGCATCTACCTGAACGAGGGCATTATATCCTTTGCAAAGTTGCGTATTGTTTCTAGACCAGGTTCATCTCTAGGTTGTGTTACCACGTAGTATTTGTCACCTGCATCCTTAGCTGATTCAATAGCCTTCATGAATTCATTCATCTCAGTGATTCTTTGACCCATCATAGATCCACCCATGAAACCAATCTTGTCCGCGCGATTAGCTTTCTCTGCAGCCTGTATGACTGTCTTCTTTGCTTCCACTGGATCGTAATTGCCAAAGGGCGGAAGGTAAATGATATCACCATATGTCCCAGCTAGTTCAAGCATTCGAGTTCCCTGGCTTCCAAAGAGTAGTTTTGGATATGGTTTCTGCACTGGTTTAGGTTCGAGCACTGCTCCCTTTGCAGTGTAGAATTCACCGTCGAAGTCAACCTTGTCCTTTGTCCAAAGCTCCACCATGAGTTTGAGACCTTCGTATGTCTTATCGACCCGCATCTTGGATTTGTTCCACTCACTGTATCCTTCGAATTCCGCCTGAGACCATCCCGCACCAATCCCTACTATGACCCGGCCATTTGACAAGATATCAAGTGTTGATATCATCTTTGCTAGAAGACCAGGGGTCTGAATGGTACAGGTGTAACCATCGTGCCAAGATGAATCTGTTCAGTTTTTCCAGCCAGATACGAAGGTAATCCAAGTTTCCATTGTCACATCGGCATCTGGGCGTGACATCGGCCCATGACCCATTTTACCCCACATGTAATGATCGGGCATCAAAGCACCGTTATAGCCGAGCTTATCAGCCTCAAGTATCGCGTTCTTTGTATGTTCAAAATCATTGAACCAGTTACCAAGACCACCTAACATGAACTTCATTGTAATCACCAGAATTATTGCTACCGTATTTGAAGCCATACATTTCGAAATATATACGAGTAAAGCGGCATTATTAAGGAGTAGAGCAAAGCAGGCAAACAGGAGAATCGCGAGATGTTCAACTACAAAGCTGACCAGAAAACTTTGGAGATAGGTGGTGTACGAATTGGAGGATTACCAGGAAGAATCCCCACAGTTCTCATTCCTTCAATTTTCTACACTAAAGACCGTCTCGTGAAGAATGCGGATACTGGTGAGATTGACAAGACCGCTACAGAGAATCTTCTCAATATGTTGGCTGATTTGACAGAGAGGACGGGCCTGGGAACAATGCTGGATGTTGTTGCTACAACAAGCGAAGCTATGGAAAAATATCTACGTTATCTGGTGGATAACACAGAGTTCCCGTTACTGATCGATGGATCAGATTCTTTGGAGGTTAACACAGCCGGAATTAGATATGCAAAAGATTCTGGTTTTCTTGATAGAGTCATCATC
Source organism: Candidatus Thorarchaeota archaeon (assembly GCA_019894665.1). Lineage (GTDB taxonomy): Archaea > Asgardarchaeota > Thorarchaeia > Thorarchaeales > Thorarchaeaceae > SMTZ1-45. Next base: position 128 of record JAGXOC010000079.1, on the reverse strand, counting down.
AACTCTCTTACTCCCGAGTCAAAAGAAGGACTCTTTGATGTCGTGGAGGAAGCAGGTCTGACAAACGCATTGCTCCTAACGTTCAACTCTGCATCACTAGTTTCTAGTTCTAAAAGAGTTGAACTTGC
>JAGXOC010000078.1 GCA_019894665.1 Candidatus Thorarchaeota archaeon | reverse complement strand
TAGCAATAATCACTTTTCCTTTCTCTGTTTTTTCGCGGTATCCTTAATACATCGTTTCAAACTCCTACGATTTGAGGATGAACATATGCCAGAGTGCGAAGCTTGTGGAGCCAGTGTTAAGGCAGGTGTGAGAGAATGTCCATTTTGTGGGCACTCTTTCGTCAAACACACTGCTATTGCCAAACCTGGGACGAAAGATACCAGCAAATTTACTGTAGAAAGAGAGGCTGGTGTTGTTCATTTTGGGGACGGTGAGATAGGGACACGACCCCCAATCGGTAAGGATAATGTATCTACAAGCTATCGCTATGGTGGAGGGTCTAAGGGCAGCTTGGTATGCCCAAATTGTAAACTCGAGAACCCAGAAACTCGAAGTGATTGTGAGGCATGTGGATCTCCTCTGAAGAGACCAATTGATCGCCTTCGAAGATAGCCATAACCTCTACAGTATCTTCTTCCAGAGATGAACATCTTCCTTTGTAAATCCGAGTGAATCGTACAACTTAGTGGCACCTTCAGTTGATGCAGCTCCTAGAATAACAATGCAACTCGGATCATATTTCTGAACGCGTCGAATGCCTTCTGCACAGACTGCCTTTCCAAGTCCTAGCCCTCTGTGGTCTGGATGTGTCCCAACTGGTTCCAGCTCAGCCATTCTGCTGACGGGGTCAATCCTCACTGTTACAAAGGCTGCAAAGCTCCCATCGGGAGCTTCGACTATGAGATCAAGATCATCATTGAAGAATTCCGCTTCAGTGTACATTTTTATTAGATATTCTGTCATGCCTTTACAATGAGCAAAAACTGAGCTGATTACTTCTCGATATTTCTCAAATTCTTCTGGCAAATTAGCATGCCTCACCGAATATCCTTCGGGTGTTTGAAATTCAGGTAATGGAATATCAAGCGGTCTAATTCGATTGTGTTCGCACACACCTCCATCCTCATATCCCGATTGTTTGAGATGTGCAATTCGAGCCCTGAAACTTATTGGAACTGGTGTACCTATCTTAAGTTCTTCCTCATCCCCTTTGCTCATCTGTCTTCTTTGTTTTTCCAAAGCTGGAATGATATCTTTTACCAGTTCTTGATGATCAGGATGAATGTTTATCCAAAAATACCCATAGGATTCCAGGATGGTCACTGCCACAATGGCCGGACCTTCATCATCCACGTTTTCCCATATCTTGATCCATTTGTCATCTTCCGGAGTATACTCCGAACCGCATTGTCCATGTTTGTGGTTTTCCAATCTTGACGGTACCCACGTATAATGTTCTCCCGTCATTTTGAACATATCACCAAGGAACTTTCGTGCTGAATCGAAATCCTCGTTGAAATGAAAATCTCGCATCCTATAGGTCATCGGAACCACTTGCAGGTAGTGACTAGATGAAATAAAACTGTGTTCTTCTGCGTGATTATTTGACGCTAGAAGTCCCGTTGAACGAGGAAGTCAGATAGACCAACAAGAAACTCTTTGTACTTGCTGTCCAAAGCTGGTTCTGCTTTATCAAGCGCTTTTTGACCTGATGCTAGAAGATCAGTCATTTTCTTCTGTGTCGATTCCAGAGATCCTGTCTCTCGGAACAATTCCCGAACTCGTTCGATCTCCTGTTCTGTGATATCAGACTTACCAAGAAGTTTGTCAAACTCTTCTCTCTGCTTGGTGTTTGCTTTGGCAATAACCTCAAAGACAAGCAGGGTCTTCTTCCCTTCACGGATGTCTCCTGACGCTGACTTGCCCAGTTTCTCTTCATCACCAAAGGATCCTAGTATATCATCTTGGACTTGAAATGCTTGGCCAATTTTGATACCAAACTCCTCAAGGGCATTGAGCTGAGATTCAGTTGCTCGTGCAACAGCTGCACCCATCATGAGAGACCTATCAAAGAGGATAGCAGTCTTCATTCGGACCATTTGCAGGTAGGTCTCCGAAGTTGCGGTTTCATCAGATATCATGTTCATCTCGAGGAGGACTCCATCAACTAGGTATTGAAATGCAAACTCATAGAGATGATGTAAGTGGGATGAAATATCTGGTTCTAATTTGGCTGCTGTAATGGCTGATGCTCCTAGGTTAATGAGAGAATCACCTCCTAGAATCGCCATTGTCATGCCATAGTTGAATGCTGAATCCTTATCCTTGGTCCTTTCAAAGTTGATGTCTCGATACGTTGCATGGAAAGTCTTGCCACCACGTCTAGTTTCATCATGGTCAATAAGGTCATCGTGCAAAAGTGAGCCGTTGTGCAAGATCTCTACACAGAGAGCAGCAGTGTACAGGTTGTCAGGAACAGTGTCTCCCTTGACTGCTTTGTACCCGAGAATGACTAAGACAGGGCGTAGTCTCTTTCCACCTCGCATGATATACTCTTTTACATTTGTGTAGTACTGCTTATGCCATGCTCCTAGATGGGTCACTTGGTCTATCTTATCGCTGAAGAATTTGTCAAGTGTCTTAGTGACAATGACGATTTCTCCCTTCAGACTTTCCAAATAATCTGTCAAGAAATATCTCCTCTAGCCGTCTGTCTTCGAATGCTCTTAAGAGCGTTTCTTATTCTGTCGAGAAATTGTTCATGAACTGTCGAATCAATACAATCTGAGAAGCTGCTTCAATACCTTGGTCCGCATAAGTTAAGTATCAGAACTGCCAGTGCTTAATAGTTGATTACTATGAGAACTGGTGAAGAATTTATACAGAAACTGCATCAGATGAAACCCAATGTTTTCATCAATGGTGAAACTGTAAGTCGTGATGACCCACGATTACAGGCAGTTGCAAAAATAATAGCAATGACCTTGGACAAGGTTGAGGAACCGGACTTCAAGGATCTACTGAAGGTGGAATCTCAGGATTATGGTACAATCAATCGCTTTACCCATATCCATCAAAGTGTTGATGACTTGTTAAAGAAGCAGGAGCTTACGAGAAAGTTGTGTCGCCTAACTGGAGGATGTGTCTTTCGTTGTATGGGAATCGATGCCATGAACGCATTGTCCATCATTACACATCGAGCTGAGGCCATGACTGGTCAGCCCTATAATCAGAGATTTTTGAAATATCTAAAATACTGGCAAGAGAATGATATTGTGGGAAGTTGCGCACAGACTGATCCAAAGGGCAATCGAGCCTTAAGGCCTCATCAGCAAGCGGACCCTGACCTTTACCTACGTGTCGTTGAACATCGCGATGATGGAATAGTTGTCCGAGGTGCCAAGAATCACATTACTGCGGCGGCAGTAGCGGAGGAAATCATTGTACTTCCTACAAGGATGCTAACACCGGAAGAAGATGAGTATGCTGTGGCTTTTGCTATCCCCGGTGATTGGGATGGTGTCAAGCTCGTGACCCGTGCATCTAACCATAAGCGTGAACATTACTCATGTCCATCTGGTGACTTTGGGGATGTGGAGAATTTTATTATCTTTGATGATGTCTTTGTTCCCAACGATCGTGTCTTTCTGGGCGGCCGTGAAGGAGAGCATGCATTTGGAGGATGGACTGCACTCCTATTCGCACTTTATCATAGGCATAGCTACACTGGATGCAAACCTGCGACTTCTGAGATCTTACTCGGTTTCAGTGCACTTGTGAGCGAGTACAACGGCATCGAGGATAAGAAGCATGTTCAATCAAAACTTGCTGACTTGATCAGTGTGTGTGAGCTTGTCTATGCAGCAGGAATTGCGGCAGCACATACAGCAACTAAGGACGATTCAGGAACAATGATTCCAGATGCCGTATTCTGCAATGTTGGTCGAAAACATGCTGGAAAGAACTACTATCATGAACTTGAGATTCTGGCTGATCTAGCAGGAGGTTTGCCCGCAACACTTCCTCACGAAGCGGACTTTTATGATGAAACAATAGGACCTCTGCTTCAGAAGTATATCAAACGAAAAGAAGATGTTTCTTCTGATAATGTTTACAAACTCTACAGGACTCTATCAGACATTTTGTGCTCCTCGATTGGTGGTGTTTCAGCAGTAGCAGGACTGCATGGAGGAGGAAGTCCTCAGATGGAGGATGTGGCTATCCTGAAAGGGTATGATCTGGAATCAAGGAAAAAGATTGCAAAATACCTTGCTGGAATATCAGAAGATTAGTATCTCAATACAGCTGCAGTCCTATGAAGAGATTAATTCTTCTTTGGACCTAAAATCTGTACTTCAAAGTGAAAGAAAAGGCGAAGCCCAGTTAAAACAACTGGGCTCAGTTTCAGGTTACTCTTTCTTCTTGAACACAAACATATACAGAACGATTACAACCCCGATGACAAGCACCACTCCCACTGCAACTATTGGTAGCAATGGGAACCCTTGAGGAGTAGCAACAACTGTGAATGAGAAGAAGTCTGTTCCATTCATAGCATCAGTTGACTTTCCAAAAGCATCGGTCGCTATGATGTAGTATTCAACATTCGTGCCATCAGGTAGGTTTGCGAAGTTAGATCCGAATGGGAAATCGCCTAACTGAAACATAGCCTGAGTCATCCAAGTTGCATTGTCCAACCTATAGTTCAGCACAACAGTCTCAAGCGTTGCGTCAACGACAGTTGCAGATATTGTCACAATTTGACCTGTTAATGGACTAGCTGAGCCGTGTCCCACATTAGTTATTCCCGGTGCTGGATCATAGTAGATGTAGACATCATCCAAAAACGCAGTAAGCTTGTTGGTCTTTGATGCTAACGCAGCTAAATGAATCTGGTCAAGTGTTGTATCAGGTAAGCTTCCAACAATTAATTCATAATCATGAACCAAGTCTAACTGGAAATTCAACCAATCGTCCGTAACAACAGTATCTTGCAGGATGATGAAGTTATCTTCCTCTGCTGACCAGCTCTCAAATTCTGAACTTGCGTTTGCTATTACATATGTAAGAGCTTCTCCATCTCCAAATTGAAACTCAAAGAAGATGAAATCCTCTGAAGTATCATTGAATGTTTCAATGTATACATTGAAATCAAAGATTAGCTCGGTGGTGCCATTTATCTCAATGTTACCTAGTTCCCGTTCATAGCTGAAATCATCATCGTCTTCAAGAGTTATATTTCCAGCCTTTGTCCCACTGGATGCGAAATCAGTGACTGTATATCCATCTTCGTTGGTTTCTGGGTCAAACCACCCATGGATAGGTGTTCCAACACCAGTTTGGGTTTCATATCCCATGTCATTCATGATTGATGCAGTGAATGACATCTCATCGATCAATACCGAAAGAAGACTATCCTCACTATTTGCACTTACACTGATGTAGATGTCCTCAATCCACAAATCATCAGTTGTGCTGTAGGTATTGTAATCCTCCCAGATATTACACTCAAAGAAATTCCATGTATCAGTGACATTGAAACTATCAGCTTGGAATTTCATATCATTGCCGATTACCGGAGGCAAGGTTCCGGCTCCTCCTACACATAGGTAGTAGTACATGTTTAAGGAATGAGTTGAGTTCTTTGCATTGACTCTCATGGATGCGAGAGTATTGGTTGTTGAGTTAATCCAATCGTCAATTCTCCACCAGAAGGATAATTGACCCTGATTAATTGATGATAGTCTCTTATCCAATCTAGCAGTGACGGATGCCCTAGCTAGATAGTCATTCGATATAGCAGTCATATTGATACTCCAATCACCTTCATGTCTGACTGAACTTTGGGATATATCCGCTGGATCTGAAGGTGATGAAGATGTCCAACCACCTCCTCCTTCAAAGTCCCCTCCACTAACTCCTGGTCCATACTTGATAGTTGTACCATTGACTAGATTTACGTCATCAATGAAAACACGAGCGTATGTATCTGTATAACTCCGAACATACCAATACATCGTTTGATACGTTGTTGGATCTACACCAAAGACTTCCACGAAGTCGCTTGTAAGATTTCTATGATGGTGGTTCCAAGTTTGAGTTGCACCATCTATCATGAAAAATGCGTCACCATAACTCGAATTTGAAACTCCGGTATTTTCACAACCCAAGTAGTAGAACAAGTAATGGCCACCCATTTGTATTCGTAAGTAGAAATAATCCTGATCCACAGGATTTCCAATGCTATCCAAGTACCACTCAAAGTCTAGAGTCAGATTGGTTGGATTCGACCAAGTTGCCTGTGATTGGTTGGTAAGATAGATTTCGGAATAATGAGCTGGATCGATAGCTCGGGCATACATTCCCCATGAGTAAGATCCTTCAAAGACTGTTGTAGTTTCTAACCACCTGTTTTTCTCAACTGTTCTAGATGTCGTGAAAAATTGAGGATTGGTTGCTGTATTCCATTCTTCCAATCCATTGTTTGGTAAGACATTCGTATCAATTGTAACTCTATCAAGATCCGTTTCAGCAACCTGACTTTTTTGCTCAGGTTCGAAACCAAGCGTGCTAGTGTTTGTCGTCTGGGCCGTCATGAAGATTGATGACACCATCAGGAAGACAAACAATAATGTGATTGTTTTTCTAATCATGAATTTCCCTCGTGAAAGCAAATACCGAGTTATATTTTGAAGAGCCATATTGTAATCTTATGTAGTTATGCAGTTTTTTATTCGCAATTGGGTTTCTATCTATGATATTTCAAACAACTGCGAGAGAAGAATTCAGATGACCTTCCAATTCTTAGAAATTGATCCAGATGACAAGCTGCTCTATGTCATCGCTTTCACTGATACCATTGATGAGTTCACTGTATTTGAAAAATGAGTATGTGAAGTGGCATATTCTGTGCTCAATCTCAGAATCTTCTTGTTTCAGAAATTGGGTATGGCCTCTGTAGTGTAACTAGGATGGAGGGTAGTGATGAGCAGAAAAACAGGGTTAACAAGTTAACCCTCCAAGGTGCACAAGTTGTCGGAGTTTATCTATCCCGCGCAGGTACATAATAGCATGACGCGGAGCTCCCAGACTAGGCTATCAGATTTCGGTGAGGTCGAGGAAGAGACCCTCGAATCCAGTCCCAGCGTTGTGACTGATTCACACAAGCCACCAGTGAAGCGACAAAAACCAGTGAGGAATCTCTGGACTAAGACGACCAGCAAAGATGAGGAGTGGGGCGTCTGCAACTTTGATGACACTGTCTTCTTCGTTCACCTGATAGATGGTCGAATGCATGCTCACGGAATGGAAGCGGTCTGCAAATGGTGTGAAGATGTGCTGGAGATCCGAGAAGAGACCAAAGTGTTCTGCGGAGGACGATGTGGCAGATATCAGGGCGAATTTTCACGAAACTTGAATGACTATTTACGATGGGAAGGGGTCAAGTCGTACACACTCCGGAAGATAGTGGCTGAGGTTGAGGCGCTTGAACTGGAAGCAAGAGACCTCGAACCGATTTCCTATGCACCACACTGGTCAATACTCTATGAATATGAGGATGACGTGGAAACTGAGGACCTCTCGAAAGAGTAATATTGCCCACTGAGAACTGTTGGAAATCTTTGGTGATAAACCATGACTGAAATACCAATGGCTGAATCGGGTCCATCAACAGGAGCCACGGCCCCAGAAGTAAGAAACGCAGGCTATCTCCTCCTTCTTGCATCCATCACTGGTCTCATAATCGGTGGAGTCGAGTACGCAATATGGGAGGAAGAACTAGCTCTCCTGGGTGTAGTTCTTGCAATATTCGGGTTCCTTCTCTTTACTCAGGTTATAAAGGGAGACTATTCTGCTTGGATGATGGGAGTGATATTCAATATCATCGCAATCTTCCTCTATGCGACAGGTTACAATTGGGGTGGTGTTGCATTGAGCTTGATCTGTGTCATCTACTTCAATTTACCAAATGTGAAGGTTCACTTTGTGCAGAGATAATTCAGGCTGGTTAACCCAGCCTCCCCCCTTTCTTTTTGCAGTCACTATGTTGGATTATGCTCATAGAGTAGAAATTTGCGGTCTACAAACTCATCTGCAACATAACCAAGGTCGAATGCCCATTCAGTTACCCTTGGACCTAGAAAGAAAACTGCTCGGTCAGCTCCAGCAGTTTCAGCTTGGTCTATCATTCGAGACATGATATCTACAAAGACAGCTCGGTCCGTAGCAAATACTGTGAAGGCCGCCGTAGCAAATGCTGTGAAGGCCGCTCTTTCAATCTGACAATAGAGACCTCGTATTTTGCCAGACTCATCCACCACTACTTTCACAATTGAATCCTGTAAGAGTCTTGTTAATCCTTCTTTTGTCTTGAAGTCAAAATGCCAGGCTAGGGGAAATGTTGAACTTTCTACAACATCTGGATTTGCTAGTAACAACTCATAGAGCCGCTCGGGAGTAACACTGAGTGGGACAATACTGAGACTTGGTCTAGGATGTGCTGGGAATGGTTTGTAAATCCTGAAATATCCAGTGCGATCCGCCTCATGAAATCCACAGTTGACAGCAACCTTCATTGAAGCCGCGTTTCTTGAGCTGGTTGCATACCAGAGGTGTTTGATTTTTAGCTCCTTAGCGACATCAATCAATGCGGAAGTAACCGTTGTCGCATGACCTTTTTCCCGGTGACCTTCTTTGACCCTGAGCCCTTGGACCCATGCGATATCCGCATCTGCAATTTTTTCGATAATTCCAAATGCTACAAGTTCCTCTGATTCGAAGAGTCCAAGATTACGAGCAAGGGGATCTTCTATCCATTTGGGAAAAATAGCTGGAACATAGTCATTACCATTCCAAATAGTTTCGCAAAGCAATTTGATATGATCGTGGTCCTCAATGGACAACTCACGAATGTTTCGAGGCATGGTATGTTGGCGAAAGGAAGCACCTTAAGAATCGTGCGAAGCGGACTTCTGTGTAACATTCAGCTCAATTGCATTAAACAACCTATTGCAGTTTTGGCACACAATTCTATTGTCCTCTGTTACCCGAAGTACTCTCAGTCGATATTGTGCACTGCAATTTGGACAAATAAAAATCTCCCTAGATTCTTGATATTGATTCTCTACAGCAAATATCTCTAACTCTTCGTACGTGAGCTTTTCCAACATCTCTTTAAATTTCAGCTCACCTTTGTTATTGGAAGTATAACCCAACCATCCCATCATATTTTTCACAGTGATATTGAAAGTTGCAATACGAACATCTCTCATATATTCTGATAAAATGATGAACAACCTAGCTCCATTTCCATGACTAAATATATGGACCCCAAAAACTAGGTTGTCTAATTCCCCGATATTAATAAAAACTGGTATCAGTCCTGAATCAAAGAAACCGCTATTGTTCTTCCAGATTGTTGGAATCTCAGAAAGTAGCCCCCCTAGCTCATCTTCATCGATATCATAGAGTTCCAAGGTTTCCATTTTGATAAACCCCTCATTCACTACTTGGACCGAAAGCATATCTATCCTTGCACTTTGATATCATTCAATAGGTCTTTTCTGGAGTATGATACAATAATGGTGATGAACGTTTGACACGTATGTAGTTGGATATCCCCAACAACCTAGTTTCTTATTGTCTTGACACCAAATCATCTCTTGTCGGAGGTCATAGTCTTTAGAGAGTTCTCGAGCCAAGTCCCATGCTATTGGTCTCAGAATTCCATCAACATCTCTCATATTTTGAACTACAATTGTGAGGTATGCTTTGTCTGATAACAGTGGGCTCAATCTAATCAAAATCTTGGTTACACCTTTGATGTAATCCTCATAGACCTCAATGTTTCCAAGATCATTTTCTGATTCGCTATAATACTGCTTCAATCCTTGTTCTTCCCTCTCCTTGTGAACAGATTTGTTTCCACCACGAGATTTTCTTAACATATTCCAATATGGGGGAGAGGTGATAACATAATCAAACAATGGAGCTTCCTCGGTGAAGTGTTCCGTTATCAATTCCTTCGAACTTAGAGAATCACCTTGTAGCAATGCCTGATACCCATTGCCCGCAGTACTTTCTAACACATCTTGCCCAATGTCAACGAACTCTTTGTTTAGTTCAATGCCAACCGCATTCCTATCTGATTCTCTGCATGCAACTAGAGTACTACCTACTCCCGCAAATGGATCGAGAATCCAGCCCTCCTCCTTAGTGAAATAAGTGACAAACCGTCTGACCAGTTCTTCGGGGTATTTAGCTGGATGACTCATCTGTTCTCGAGACCTAGAACGGGGATTGATTACAAACCATGATTTTGTAGCTTTCACCCATGACTTAGCATCTAGATCGTTCAAGGTTTTCTTGGCTCTCTGAACCACTTCATTCACCTGCTTAGCAGGTTGTGTCGTCTTGGTCATAAGTCTAGCTTCTGACTGAATGGTTAATCGGGGATTTCTATATTTGAGTCTAAGACACAAATAATCCGTTCATGGAGTGAGCTAGCTATGGTGAAAATCAGCCCCTTCGTAAAATTACTTCGCGGCGAGTATGAATTAACTGTCATTTTGGTACTGACACGACTCAGAGGGG
>JAGXOC010000077.1 GCA_019894665.1 Candidatus Thorarchaeota archaeon | reverse complement strand
TTGATTTGAGTGCAGTCATGATTGGTGTAGGTGTTCTAATTGTCATCTACATTCTCTGTGTCTTTGGAAGTAGATGGAAATAGAAAGAGACACAAGTACAATGTGCTGTGAGTTTCTCGCTGAGATCATATGTATGCTATTATTAATACCCTTATAGCTCGTTTTTACTGGTTAACAAAACCCTAAAAGGGAGATGTAGCAACTTCAAATGAGACCTATAGAAAACCCGCTTCCAGGCAGGCTATCATCAATGGACGAAGACCATCCCCCCAACCGAGGTGGATCATATGAGCAACGACACAGTAGAGAATGGAAGTTTCTCCATAATGGCATTGGAGAGTGGCATCAAGTATGCCACATTAGAAGACGCCCCTGATGAACCCCTGCTCATTGAAATAATCGGAATACGGCCTGATGATCTAGCAAAGATATCACAGCATTTTGAGATTGATTTAGAAGATTTACAAGACGTTCAGGACCTTGACGAGAGACCCCGATTACAGATTGAAGACAAGTTCACTATGATTGTTTTCCGGGTGCCTGTTGACATCAAAGTGGAGGAACGAAAGTACTCAACCACCCCAGTTGGTATCTTCACGAACGGTCGTGATATTATTGTCATTCAGAATGATGAAGTCCCACTTAGGAAGACACGTTTACGAAAGAAAGTACAACTTGGGACAAATGCGACTGAGATTATCTATCGCTGGCTTGAGGTCATGATTCACTCGTTCGAACATACGCTGGACTTGATAGAGGCTAGCATCAACCAGACAGAGGATGCAATCATGCGTGAGATCTATCCCTCTCAGCTTGAGTGGTTTTTCCAACTCTCACGTGACGCAATTTTCATGGAAACCTCACTGAAAGCAAATATGAAGGTGTTGAGACGCTTGAAGAGATTCAACGTCGTTGGTCGAATGATTCTCGACGTGGACCGTCTTGAGGAACTTGAGGTCGACCTTCAACAGCAAATGGACCTGAGCGACATCTATAGGGAACTTATTGCTAATGCAATGAATGCCTACGATAGTATTGTCAATCACAACCTGAATCGGGTCATCAAGACCTTGACATCAATCTCACTACTCGTTAGTGTTCCCACATTGATTGCTAGTATCTATGGTATGAATGTGGGTTTGCCGTTTGAGACTGATCCGTTTGCGTTTGCGCTAGTTATGCTTGCCAGTCTCTTCATCACAATACCACTACTTCTTTTCCTAAGAACAAAGGGTTTAGTCTAAGGTATAAGATTAGATATCAATGTTTACAGAATATAGTACTGATACTACAAACACACCTACTGCCAAAAGAAGTGCGAGGAGTATTGCAACTCTGATCCACGCAATGTATCCTAAGTCAGGCCTCTCATCTCTTTTCTCCTTCACAAACCGACTAACAAAGAAAAGAGCTGATGCGAGTGCAAGCAATAGATTCTGATATAACTCACCAAATAGAAAAGTGAATGCGAATCCTGTAAGTGCAAAGAATAACGGAGCAAAGAATAGATGCGTCATTTTCTTGCCTGTTACCGGAAACATTACAATTGAAGCAATGAAAACAGACAGGTATATTGTTGCCAATGGTGGGAATACTGCAAGATACGATGATAGGTAAGCTATTGTCCCTGAGAGAAGTGAGAGTACAATCCAAAGGGGTGATTTTAGAATCTTCGGAATCCATGATACATAGGCTGAAGCAATGTACAAACAACATGCAGGGAACAGCGAAAGAAGAACTGCCAGAATTTGTGCTTCCAGAGTTACAGCAGGAATATAGAGATAGTACAGTAGAATTGCTGTTACACTCAGAGGAATAGGTATCCACGCGCCGATGAAGTATTCATCACCTATATCCAATTCTCTACGTAGAATTAATGCGAGCAAACAGATTGAAAGGATAGTGAAAGTAACAGCAAGATATGGATACCCGTTGTCATAAAGCCCACAGAATGCAGTAACTCCAAATCCAAAAACTGAGAGAAAACCACTTACTGATCCGAAACTGCTTTTCACTTTGCGGCGAACAATTCCGATGAACAGGAGCAGTAATCCTAGAATCATAGCTGGGAAGCTAAAGCTTGGCACAATATAGAGGAACCCAACAATAGGCATATTCAGGAGCTCGCTGAAGAATGGATAGCTGATGATTCCGAATACCGTAACGAATGCGATTGAGAATATTGTCCAAGCAACGAACCCATATCTATCGAAAATATACCTCATGAATTCGTTGAATTTTCGAACAATCGTTGCAAATAATAATCCCAGATCTTTGAACATCTGAACAAGTAGACGCAGTTGATAAGAGAACAATGGAGCTTCAAATACAAAAACCAGGAGAATAGTCACTGGGATTACATAAAACGGATTATCTCCAATAAGAATCAGCAAGACACTGTAAACAGTCGGAGCTAAAGCAAGTCCAGCAGATCCGTAAAATACTCTCATATGGTAATCCATTCTTAGAGACTTAGAGGCTAGAACTAGAAGCAAGAATGTGCTTGTTAATGATATAGAAATACTAACAATCAACGAATCTGTAAAACTGCTTGCCGAAGTGAAAATGAGAAATGTAACAAGAAGACCAGGTCCAAGAAGTGCAATCGTTGGTTTTCGCAACCTCTGAGCTATAATCTCTTCCAATCGATGGGCTCCGATGAAATACAATGATGCAGGAATTAGAAGTAGAGTGGAATTCCAGATCAGAATTATATCAAGGAGTAGAATCTGAGGTATTGAGAATGAAAGGTAGACACCAATTAGAGCTCCTAAGAGTAATGGAAACGCAAATGCAGCAAGCGCCTTGTTCTCTGAAATGATTCGTCTGCACCATGAAACGAAGGATCTGATGTTGACGGATGTTACCGGTAGACTGACAATAACCCATACTATCGCTGTGTAAAGAACCAAGGAAATAGGTTCAATTAGAAGTTCACTTATCACCCAAAAGATTCCTGCAAGTGATGTAGCCAGAGGTAGAAACACTGCTAATGCGATTGATCGTGGTCTACCTGGCAATAGGAACAAGTAGACTATTCCTGCAAGTGAATATCCTAGAAGACCTAGTCCTAAAATAAACCTGATATCGCTAGTCAGTATTATTCCGAAATGTAAGCCCAGAGCAATAGATCCAATCATAGCAGGAACCCATTCTTTGTGAGCATTCAGCTGATTATCTTCCAAGTTTCTAGATTTCTCAGCTGTTCTAACAAGAGGAGTCGACAATAACGAGTAAAGGATGAAGCCTATGCCTATTGCTAGAAGTGGATCACTAGGCATTTGTAAAGAGAATATATTCCAACCTGTGAATAGGATAGTCACACTTAGGGATGCGTATACTGATACTATTCTCCAAGGACGTTTGAACGAAAACCAATCTATTGCACCAAAAATTGGGAATGAGATCGTGTAAAGAAGAAGTAATCCAGTTCCAACGAATATCAGTGTGGGTTCGTATGCAAGTATTATAATTGCGTGCCACACCCACACTATTTCTGCAAGAAGGATTAGTGATGAAATTATTGGGATCAAATCGGACTTACTCTTCCAGTCAGATTCAGGGACTTTCAGTTCCAATAATAGAAACACAGACACAAATGTTGGAATAACTAGAATTACAGATTCAACTGAGCTGTAGATGATGTACCAGATCAGGCTTGTCAGTAATGCAATGATTGTTGAGAGCATATGCCAATTGGCTTTTCTATATGGCTCATGACGCGAACGCCAATACGCGAATATTGCAATTATGATGAAACTAGGATACACCACTACCAATGACTCGATTGGATACAAAATGGCAATGGCTGTGAAGACTAATAGTGACAGCACAATAGTTGTTGCAAAGGACAATACATACGAAGCTAGAATACTCACATTTCTCCTATTCACGATTGATAGACAAACTAGGAGTATGAAGAGAAATGTTTCACCAATCAATACAAGATTGTTTGTCCACTGGATGAGTAGAGAAGCCACTATTGATGCGATTAGAAATGATCTGACGTTGCCAAGGTAAAATGAGTAGTTTTCAAAAATGATTTCAAGATCTGGAGTTTCAGGTACTAGCAAAAGAATTTCGATACCACTCGCTAGTGCGATAAGTATGGCAGATATGCCCATAGGTTCCAGGAGAATATAGACAACAATCCCGAATGTAGATGCAAAGATGCACCATGTATATTTCCGTATCTTCTCAAGAAATGAGAGTAAGAATGTTTCAATACATATGTACCCGAATATTAGTAGAACCATATTGTAATTCTGCAAGAAGAAATACCAAAAGACAATCCCGAAGAATGAACTTGTGATGAGTGGATAAGATATTTGGGCAATGTTGGTCTCACTAAGAAATGCAAGAGAGAACAAAGAGAAAGCAAGAACAAGTAAGAGAATTTTAGTGAATAGATCTGCAGGTACTAAGTGAATACCTGTGAGAACCAGGCTAGCGATAGCAATTGTCGCGGGGATCTTTGGTGAATCTAAAAAGGTGATCCTCCTACTCACTAAAGCCATTGAGAATCCAAAGATGAAGAGAAAACCCAATATTGACAAAATAAAATCAGGACTTTGTAATAGATAGATGATATCACCGCTCAATGATGAACAAAATACTGCAAGTCCAATCGATATTGATTTTTGATTTTCCGCATCACCAATAGAGAAAGTAGGTAGCCAAAGCAACAATAGAATACTAATGAATGTAAAGATGGCCGGTATTGTCCAAATGGGATACAACTGAAAGAATGGATACAGTAGATATGCAATAGTACCCGATAAAACAGATGCCGCAATCCCCATTGTTGCTACAAGATGAAGAGCGATTTGTGTTAGTGCTAGTCGCATTCCAAATTCAATTGCTCTTGCGAGTGCTCTCATTCCTTGCACATAATATTTGTATGCAACCGGAATTGGAACGATAATTGAAGTTAAAGCAATGACTAGCAAACCAAGGTCCAAAGTGAATGCAAGTAATATTGCTGCAGGAAAAGTAAACAGTGCATATAGCAGATTAACGAGTTTCAAGGGAGTCTTTGTCGCTTTGAGAGGAAGGAATCCAACTCCAAGCAAGATCAAGCTAATCAGAGCAGTTACATTTTCACCAAGCAGTGGTACAAAAATCAGATATCCAAATCTAACCAGTGTAACGATTGTTGAACACCAAGTCGCAGGAATGAAATATTGACGAATCTCTTCTGGGAACGCGGATTGAGATATTGTAGGAATCAAAGTTGAGATTAGAACTGCAAGGGATATTGAAAAAATCCAATCGGGATGTTGCAAGAGAGTTACAACGTTTATACTGAAAATGACTGAGAAAACTGCAATGAATATAGGACCTGCAAGAGGATTATCATTTCTTCTGATGTACAGAGCAGGAGCCCAAATTACCAGTGCTATTAGGATGAATGTTAGGGTTAGTGGGAGCTCTGGAATAGGATAGGATACGAAGAAAGGCGCGAGGTATTGATTGATGATCCAAGAGAGAGTGATTCCAATGATACCAAAAGCCAAGACTAGGTTGATAGCGATATACAAGAGAACAAGACGAATCCCATTACGAGCAGCAGACCCTAGGTATCTAATGAACCGATTATAGTACTGATGAGCAACTGGAATCGGAAGAAGAATTGCCGCCAATAGCGAATAGAAAGGACTCAATGTTAATAGATTCACAAGACTCATGCCCAAAGGAATCGCAATAATGGCATACGCTATTCCAGCTTTTTGATCAACAACTTCCACACGCTGCAAAGGAAGAAGACCGAAGCTGAATAATAAGCCACTTGAAAGGAAAGAAATCCAATCACCATAACTATCAAACAAAAATGTGAACAGTTGAAATGATCCTAGTGCTAGAACTAAACACCAAGTGATTGGAATCAAGTATGGTCTATACTTCTCAGGCCATGTATTCTTGGACAGTAATAGAATAAACGAAATAACGAATAAGGAAGCAAGTAGACGAAATGCAATGTGATATGGCTCTGAGTAGATGAATACCAACAACGCAAGAGAGAAGGCGGATCCTAGAATACTGGCTGATTGTAGTGATGTACCCTCAATTTCATACTTTCGTGGAATTGGAAGGTATGAAATGAAGAAAATCAATGATAACAAAATCAATGATGAGAGTAGATCCATATTCAAAATTGGAATGAATACTAGGTACTCTATAAGGAAAAGGAAGATACAAAGTAGGACCGCAGCAGAAATCAAAATCGCATTGTGAATAGCTACCAGAAACCGCGTGTACTCAACATGTAGAATTGGTGCCAGCAGAATTACCAATGCTAAAATCGTGAAAAAGGGGATTGTGAGGAATGGTATTTGCAATTCAAACATTCTAGCAAGAAATGCAAATGATAGGACTGCAGGGAAGTAGAAAATTGATACTACACGGCGAGGAATCAGTATCTTGAGTAGAAAGATACTAAGAAGCAGTGGAAGGAGAGCTATAGCCACATCTGTTAGGAGATCAACTGACCACACTAATATCCGTATCCAGAAAAGGAAAGTCGATATTGTACAGAGGAAAGCAGTCCAGCTAATTGCAAGATAGCGATTTCTTCTGGGTAGTCGTTTCAAGCCCAATAGTCCGATTGTTCCCAACAAAGTAAAAGTTGCAGTGAAAACTAACAGGAGTGCAAATAGCGGTTCAGGAAATAGAGAAAGTGCAGGATAAATCCAGTAACTGATCAGACTGCTCACTACAGTATCAATAACAATACCTGTAAGCAATAGATGACTCTTGATCCAATCTTTGGCTGCTCGAATTACTCGTATAATCCTTAACCAGAGATTTCTCCAAAGCCGACGAATTCTTCTGAAGAGACCGGTAACACCCATTATGAAAAGGAACAAAGCGATTGCTAATGAAATGTAGAACTCCCATAGTTGGTATTGAGTCCATGTGTAGGAAGTAAATGATACTAGTAGAACAATTATGAGACCTATTCCTCGTACAATGTTGCTCTCAGTGTTACGGGTAATTTTTCCTCCCAACCGCAAGAATACTGGTGATGGAGCCAGAACCAACAGAGAAAGAAGAATGGTAAATGGAGTGAATAGGTAATCAAATTGAGTGATACTTCCCCAAGCAGTCAATCTAGCAAGCCAAAGAAAGATTGGTGAAGATCCAAGACTAATGAACACAACACCGATTCCAGATAGAATGTGAGCTGTATCCTTCTTGATGATCCATTCTTGATGGATTTTTCGGAAATCCCCAAAATCATCCTCTTCTTCTTCAATTGGAATCCTCTCTTTCTGGATCTTTCTTCCAGATAGAGTTCTATCGATTTCCCTTGCAGCTTGTGCACTAACGAGGAAGCCAACTCCACAACCAAAAAGAAACACGGAAGTGTTGAGCAGCATGTCTACAAAACCAATCCGTGCAATGAATAGATGTGACGAGAATAACCCACATGATATGCCTAGCAGAACAGAATGAATAGTCCCAAAACGGGGATCTCTCATTCTGACATGAATGGCCATCAGGTAAAGAGCTAGCGATGCTGGAAATATCAAATATACAATTGACAAAGAAATGGAATAGAATAGCAATGTGGTACTAATTGCGATGGGACCCGTAGATATAGCTAATATTCCAAATATGATCCGGGTCCGGTCCCAGACTGATGGGGATATTGAATTCCTTCGTTTCAGATAAAAGAGAATCAGCAATGTGGCTAAGAAATAACCATGAGCACAAGCAATAGCCGAATGAAGAGTATTCCACAGAATTCCCAATGAAACTGCAGATGTGAGAACACTAAGATCTAACATTATTGCTCCTGCTGGATGCCGTTTAGAGATAATCAATAGAATCCCAAACAGCCCTACACCAAATGCAGATGAAACAAGTACGCGAACAAAGAAATCAGATATGATCGGCTCAAGCAAAGCAAAAGTTGCGAACCATATCGCGATTGGTAAAATACAGATTGCCACTATGAAACGTGATATTGCATAAAGCACATCTGCAATGCGATCAACTTGTTCAGGTTCGCGGTGTTCCAAGATTATCCCATCTGTTTCCCCATTTACGACATCCAACTCTACCCCATTGATTGAATACTGGTAAATTCCACAACGATATTTTCAATCAGACAACTTCCTCTTAATTAGGTTGCTTTCAAACACTGGGCGAACTTTTTTATCGATAGTCTATGATATCACAAGAGTTGTCAGTCCGTGGTTGACAAGAAAGAGGGAGATCATTGCCAAAGCAGATCGAATGCAGATATTGTGGAAGGAAAAACGACGCTTCACTAGTGGAATGTGATAAATGTGGAGCAAGTTTGAGCGATTCTTGGATACAAGCTTATTGTGATAGATGTGGGATTCCCCTTGGGGAAGGAGCAGACCCAGTGGGTAACTGTGTGACCTGCAAGGAAGCTGTGTATCTGTGTGATAAACACAAGAAGAAAGTAATTGATGATGAGATTTACTGCAAGGAACATGAATCAGAGTGCTTCATTGCAACAGCAGTTTTTGGTACTCCTCTCGATCCTAAGATAGATCTTCTCAGAGATTTCCGAGATCAATGGATTCTATCCAAACCTCTTGGTAGAGCAGCAGTCTACACTTATTATGAGATTTCACCATCGATAGCTAGAATTGCGAGAAGAAATGATATTGTGAGAAATGTTCTTAGAAGAATGATTGTTCAACCAGCCCTGAAACTCGCTCAAATACTATTAAGCGGCGAGTATCAATAAGGGCAAGTTTATCCGTCCTCCAATGAGTGATTTGTTGCGTAAGTCGAACTTATTTGTCGGATGGTTACCAAGTTTAACTATGAAAGTTGCGGTTCTCACAAGCGGTGGAGACAGTCCTGCTATGAATGCAGCCATTCGTGCTATTACACGAATTGGAATACATCGCAATTGTGAAGTCTTTGGAGTATTTGGTGGACTACAAGGCATACTTGACGAACAAATACATGAGCTGAACTCCAGGTCTGTTTCTAGAATACTACATAGAGGAGGAACAATTCTTACAACTGGAAGGTCTGAGGAGTTCAGGACAGAGGAGGGCCAGAAAAAAGCTGCAAAAATTCTGTCAGATCGCGGTTTTGATGCTTTGATTGCCATAGGGGGAGATGGTACAATGCATGCATTGGCTGCACTTAGTAGACACTGGAAAGGTTGGTCAATTGGACTTCCCGGAACTATTGACAACGACCTATATGGTACAGATTATACAATCGGGTTTGACACAGCTGTCAATAATGCTCTGGAAGCTTTAGACAAGATTCGTGATACTGCACAATCCTTCCAGCGTGTTTTTCTCGTTGAAGTGATGGGCCGTCATGCTGGATTCATAGCCTTTCACGTGGGGTTTGCTACAGGTGCTTCAGCAATATTAATGCCTGAAACAAAAACAACGATAGAGGAACTCGCTCTGATAGTCATAAAGGCGAGGGAAAAGGCAAAATCCAGTGTTCTTGTTGTGGTTGCTGAAGGCGATGAGTTGGGAAACGCTGATGTGATTGGAAAGGCGTTATCCGAGAGGATCGGTGAAAAATGTAGGGTTTCAGTTCTTGGATATATCCAGAGAGGAGGAAATCCAACTCATTTCGACCGGATTCTTGCGACTCGTCTTGGAGCCTTCGCTGTAGAGTGTCTCCTGAATGGAAAACATGGTGGCATGGTTGGAGAGATTGGCGGAACCCTGTTAATGACACCATTCGAGGACACATGGAAGAACAAGAAACCCCTCGATCAGTGGATGCTGGGACTTCTTGATGAATTATCAGGATGAAACTAGGTAGACTAATACGGAAGTAAGTACATGTGTATTTGGAGGTCAAGTAATTGGTGTTCAAGCACCTTGCGGACTATCATCTCTGGGCAGGTTGGAAGATGAGGGAGCTTCTTAGTGGATTGGATGCCGAAGATTTCTCTGAAGAGGTGTTCGAAACTAGTCCTCGTGAACTTGTTCAACACATAGTCTTGGCCTTAGAGACCTGCTTCTACTTCATTGAGGATGAAAAAGATAAGTCAGTCTTTGATAGAGTTAAGGTTTTACCGAGGCAAGAATTGCTCAAACGCTGGGAGGTCCTTGACACTCGCCTCAGTCATGCGATTGAAGAGATTCCTCAAGATAAGATGGTGGTCAAGCACATCAAGGATGAACCATTTGAGATCGATGTCTTTGATTTCTTCTTCCAGTACCTATTACATACCGTTCATCATCGTGGTCAACTAGCCATGGTTCTGAGACATATTGGACTTGATGTCCCTGGAACAGACTATCTGATGTTCTTTGGCGAGAATGTGTGACTCGTTGAGTTTGCACGCAGGAACTAACAATTATTGGCGTATGAACAGAAACAAATATGTCGAAGACTTTAACTGTGCTATGGCTAGACTAGTCGATAGGTTGTGTATACGTGTGGACGTAACAAAGTCAATGAACGGCAAAGAAATTCGAAATTGTGATGTTGTTGACTCAAGTGGTGAAAAAGTTGGTCGTATTAATGATATGACCTTCACATTTGATGGAACATTGAAGCTCTCGCAGTTTATTCTTGCTGGTTCAAAATGGGAGGAGTTCCTAGAATCCGCAAAGATCAGACC
>JAGXOC010000076.1 GCA_019894665.1 Candidatus Thorarchaeota archaeon | reverse complement strand
GTTGTGAACTCTGCCATGACATCGGTCAGCAAGGCTTCGAAATCCCTGGTATTGAGATCATCCTTCAAAAGCTCAGTGAGACTTTCCGCTCGCTTTGCTGTCTCTTCACTATCAGCTATGAGTGTAACCATTGCTACAGGATGCCTTAGCTTTACACCTTTCTTGTTTCGCGCATGACTTGATGCACTCCGGAGCTCTTGGAGTATCTCAAATGTAGCTTCCATTTCTTCGTCGAGGAGCTTGTTGTTTGGTTCTGGCATATCAGCCATGTTTATTGACTCTGGTAATCCTTCTGCAAAACGCATGAGAAAGTCCGTATGAAGCTTCTCTGCAAGGAATGGTGTGAACACATTGAAGCATCTCAAGAAGGTCTGAAGTGTATAATACAAGACATCGTATGCCATTACTTTCTTCGGGTCATCACTATCAAGCCAGACTCGTTTCTTCACAAGCGGAAGATAGATTCTGCTTAGGTCCTCTGATATGAAATCTAAGAGTACGCGCCCCGCATGATGCCACATGTACTTGTCCATATTGACTCTGTACTCTTTCACAACACTCTGCACTCTCGAGAGCAGCCACTTGTCCTCCAAGTCTGCATTCGCCAAAGCATTTCTCATTCTCTTCTCATCATACTTGAAATCGTCAAGATCCATGTAGGTCTCTGCGAACAGAACAACGTTCCATAGAACATCCAGTTTTTTGCGTGTCAGTTCTATCTCCTTTGAGTCGTAGTTCATTCGTGACCATGAAGCTGACCTAGTCAGAACGAATACTCGGAATGGGTCCGCTCCTATATCTGCAAATGCATCTTTAGCCCAAACCACATTTCCTCTAGACTTGCTCATTTTCCCACCATCGGCATCCAAAACGTGTTCCTGACTGACACACGCCTTGAACGGAGCTGAGTCATGCATTACTACTGATGTGTACAGAAGACTATAGAACCATCCCCGGGATTGATCTACTGCCTCAGTTATGAAATCGTATGGAAAGAGCTCCTTGTGTAATGATGGATCCTTGAGATAGTCGACACTCGCTGTGTGAGCCATCCCTGAGTCGAGCCAACAATCTGTCACGAACTCCTCACGATGCATCTCTCCTCCGCACTTTTCACACTTCAGGACTACTTCATCAACCCAGGGTCGATGCATCTCGAAATCATCAGGAAACTTCAGAGCCCGTTCTCTCAACTCTTTCCTTGAACCCACGACAACCTCTGACTCACAGTCGTCACAGACCCATATCGGAAGAGGAGATCCCCAAACCCTTGAACGTGATATACACCAATCATCAGCGTTTGCAACCCAATCACCAAAACGACCAGTTCCTGCCCAATCAGGGGTCCAATCCACCTCTTTGTTGGCTTCTACTAGTTTATCTCTTACTCCAGTCATCTTTAGAAACCATTGCCTACTGTCTGCAAGATATATGAGCGGCGTATCACATCTCCAACAGTGGGGGTACTCGTGAGATATTGTTTCCTCATAGACGAGAAGCCCCTTGTCCTCTAACATTCTTGGAACTTCCGAATTAGTGTCGAAAACCAGCTTACCCTCAAACATTGGTACTTCATCTGTGAATTTTCCAGACGTGGTGACTGGCACTAGTACTGGTACCTTGAACTCTCGTCCAACATTGAAGTCGTCTGGACCAAATCCAGGTGCTGTATGGACAAGGCCAGTACCATCTTCGACTGTCACGTGTGTGCCTGTTACCACCGCATGCATGTATTCTTCATCATGCTCTTGGTGGAATGGCACTTCATCTCGGAATGGATGTTCATATTTCCATCCAAGCATCTTCTTTCCAAGGAGTGACTCAACTACTTTGAAATTCTTCACATTTGCCTTCCGCATGACCTCTTCCACAAGATTCTCGACAAGCCACCACAATTCGCCATCAACATCTACTTTGACATACTTCATTTTTGGATGGACTGAGACCATTTCATTTGATATTAGTGTGAATGGAGTTGTGGTCCATATCACAAGATACTCGTTCTCTTTTCCTACAAGCTTGAACTTGACGTATATTGATGGGTCTGATTTTGTTTGGTATCCTTGAGAGACCTCATGTCCTGATAGTGCAGTGACACAGCGGGGGCACATTGGATTGACTCGATACCCTCTTCCCAAGAGACCTTTCTCATTGGCCATTTTGAGGAAATGCCAGACATGCTCTATATAGTCGTCTTTGCATGTCTGATACGCTAAAGGATAGTCCAACCATAGACCAAGTCTTTCGGAATCCTTCACCCATCCTTCAAGATAGTAATCTACCAATTCTTTGCATTTCTGTACAAAGACATCCATACCTAGATTGGAGTCTATTAGCCCCTTCTGATCTATACCTTCCTTCCTCTCCACTTCAAGCTCAACAGGAAGTCCCTGCATGTCCCAACCACCGCGCCTCCAGACATTGAATCCTCTCATTGTCATATAGCGAAGCTGCGCGTCTTTCATAGCACGTCCACGAGCGTGGCCAACATGCATGAATCCGTTTGTCGTTGGTGGACCTTCCAAGAAGTTCCACCTTGGTCCTGAATTTCTGAGCTCTACTGTCTTCTTGTAGATGTCTTTTTTCTCCCAGAAATCAAGTACTTCTGCTTCCAAGAGCTTGGAATCATATCGTTTTCGTAATGGGCTCATGTTGGTATCCTCTTATTGCAAGAATCATTCAGGTGTTCACAAAACGCTGCTGAGCTATTGACAAGTGAGAACCTTGGATAGTCTCGACTGAGGGTTACAACCAGCTTGCTAGTCGATTTGGCAATCCATCCTTGTCTCACCTATTCACTCTTTGAATGCTCATCGAACCTCCGTTAAAAACCTTAGGCTAGACCTACTTGACCATAGGAGGTCCGACCAATGTTTAATTGATAGAGTTGTGAAGCGTTTGTTATGAGTGCTCTCGAAGAAAGGCCGTTGGACAAGCTCGCGGACATGATTTACAATATTCTCTGGCAGGATATCCTCCATGTCTGGAAATCTATCAGAAACAAGATGGACGAAGTGGGGAAAGACGCTGTGAAGGCTGCGTTTGAAGGAGCGGCAGATCGATTCACCAAAGGTCCATTCAATGATCATCTTGAAGTTAGATGGGGCATGAACCTCTGTGTTCACTGCAATGATGACAACATCGAGAAAAATGGCATTGCATATGTCGAAACTAGTGGTGATGGAATTGAGTTTAATCAATGTCTGAACTGCAAAATTGGCATTCTCTACAAGCTTGTAACTGCAACAGCTACAATGGACACCTACAATGTTGGTCTTGGAGACCCCGGGCAGTTCAATGGGATGTCCATCTACTGGAATGCGATTGTGCCTGATGGGATGAAGAAGTTCCTTCCCACCTATGAGATTGTTGACAGCGAGGGTCAGTGGCTAGGTACCATTTCATTTGACGATTCATTCAGTGTCAAGTTCCTACCATTTTCATCCATGACTGAATCTACACCAAGAGATGCAGAGGCTCCTTGGACAACTGACCTTCCTGGAGCTGTAAGACTTACCGTTGATGCATTCCTAGAGGTCGCAAGGTATCAAGTCGAGGTTGCACTTGTTCTAAAGTAATGATAGGGTGGACATCTTGAAGGAAAAACTAGTGCGGGATAAGATTCCAGATATAATCCGTGAAAATGGTGAAACTCCCAATGTTCGAATTGCTGGTCCTGATGAGCTTGATGTGCTTCTTCGCGAAAAAATCGTAGAAGAAGCAAATGAGTTTCTCTTCTCTGGCGATACCGAAGAACTGGTTGATATTCAGGAAGCCATCGATGCGCTCCTCGAGCTCAGAAAAGCAGACCCTGCTCTTATTGAAATAGTACGCCATTCCAAACTTCTTGCTCGTGGGGGCTTTACTAAGGGGTACGTCTTGATCTCGGACATGGAAGAGGAGTAAAAACAGCTCACTCTACATACTCTGAAACTTCGGGAAGTACTTATATTCTAATTTTCTGCCCCCCGTGCTTGTGATGCCACCCTGTTCAGTGGTGGTTCCATGTGGCTATGGAGTGAATTATTATGGCTACTGATGATGTTAAATCAATCCCTGAAGTGCCCATCAAACACGAAGATGGTGGGCCAATCTCAAGGTATCGTGTTGAGAGATACCCCGTCAAGGAGCTTCCATACGACACTGAGTCGATATGTCCTGAGTGTTTCCTGACTGATGACAAAGTCCATGTGATTACTGCTACCCTCTATGAGGAAGATGGCAAGGTCATGTTCAAGAAGACCTGTGAAGATCATGGTGAGTTTATTGATATTTACTGGGGCGATTCTGAGATGTTCAAGAAAGCCCAAACATGGTGGTATAAGTCTGTTGGACTTGATAACCCCCGAACAGAGACCGTGAAAGGCTGCCCAGAGGACTGCGGTCAATGTCCTGAGCATAAGTCACACACTGCTCTGGCTCTTCTGGATGTGACCAATCGTTGTAACCTTCGATGTCCGATTTGCTTCGCTGTGGCTGCAGAAGGTGGCACAATCTATGAGCCTGAGCCTCAAGAGGTCTTCGACATGATGAAGAACCTCCGGAGCAACTTGCCAGTACCAGCTCCTGCTCTTCAGTTCGCTGGTGGTGAGCCAACTGTTAGCAAGCATCTACCACAGTATATCAAATGGGCTAAAGAACTAGGTTTCAGACACGTGCAGATTGCCAGCAATGTGATTAGAATTGGAAAAAGCAAGAAATACCTACAGGAACTGCGTGACGCTGGTCTTTCAACTATCTACATGCAGTTTGATGGAGTTACTCCCGATCCTTACCTCGCAGCCCGTGGAACGAATCTTCTTCCTCTGAAGAAGCAGGCTGTTCAACATGCACGTGAGGTTGGGATGGAATCTCTTGTGTTGGTTCCAACCGTAGTCCGAGGCGTCAATGACCACCAACTTGGCGGCATAATCGATTTTGCTGTTGAAAACCGTGATGTTGTCCGTTGTGTCAACTTCCAACCTGTGAGCATTACCGGGCGTATTGATCATGACGCTCGCAAGGATATGCGAATCACGATACCTGATGCGATTCACCTAATTGAAGAGCAGACGGGTGGTAAGATTCCAGCAACTGAATGGTACCCAGTACCCTCTATGATGCCTGTTGGTCGTGCACTTGGTCTTATCAAGGGTGGTCCAGACCTCGAGCTCAGTTCTCACTTTGCTTGCGGAATGGCCACGTTCATCTACATTGATGATGATGGAGATTATAGACCAATCACAGACCTTATTGACGTTGACAAGTTTCTTGTTCTCCTAGAGGAGATTGCTAACCTCTATGCTGATCAAGCAAGGGGTGCAAGCAAGAGGGCCAAGGCTAAACTTGCAGCGGGTGCCCGTCACATAAAGAAGAAGGGTCTCATCAAAGACCTTCTGGGTGCATTCCTTAATCGCGGTGATTACGAGTCACTTGCGAAACTCATGCGCCGAATCATCATGGTCGGCATGATGCACTTCATGGATCCCTACAACTTCGATCTTGAGAGGGTCCAACATTGTGACATCAACTATTCAGTACCTGATGGTAGAATCATTCCCTTCTGTGCAATGAACACTATACACAGGTCCAGGATTGAAGAGAAATTCTCCAAGCCAATCGAAGAATGGCGAAAGGGTCACAAACCATCCCCGGTGGAAGAAGAAAGTATCTCGAAACCTTACTCCAGTGAGTAATCAAAAAAGTGTGTACCTTCTAGTGAGGGTACGCACTCTCATCCTGTTTTTCTGCTCTAAGTATTTACAATTGTGAACTATTGCCCTTTAACAAAAAATTAACGCTGTTAATATTGAAAAAGATGATTATTATCACTAGGAATCTAGCGTGTTTCTCCCATATCTACAGGCCCCCAATTTTGTGAATTATCCCAGTACCAAAAGAAACTTTAATAAGCGCCGTAATTACTTAAAGGAAGTCTAAGTAGGAATGACCGGGCATAAACCCAATTAAAGTGAAATACAAGGCGAGCGTGTGGGCTAGTTTTTCGTTACATGCCCTCAATTACGAAACTCCCCCCTCCTACCACGATTCCCATATGCTCGCCACCTTCTACTTTCTGCACGTTTTCAAGGCAACAGAAACCTTAAAACGAATTAATTCACAATAGTTAACAATCATGCTGATTCTATACTTGACTGGCTTTGGAATTTTCCTCTCAATAGCATTCTATGTCTACAGTGGGAACATAGCGAAGCGCAGGCCAGGTAATTATAGTGGGGTTGTTGGGAAGAAGGGTCGTGACATGTGGGTTGCTACTCTTCTCGATTGTGATTTTGAGCCTACCAAGACTAGATTTGGTCCCGCAAAGATCATTCCAGCTGATAGAGTCTTCAACCATGCTGAGCACAAAGAGAATTTCTCCCGTCATATGGAGCGAAAATGATTGTGTCAGATATGTCTAAATCCCCATGGAATTCTTAATTAGCCACTGAGCAGATTGTCCAGAAGTTGATGTCTATGAAACGAGAACACACACTTGATGTGATTCAGGTCGATGCATTCACCGATACTCCCTTCGGAGGAAACCCCGCGGCAGTCATACTAAATGCTGACCATGTCAGTGAAGAAACGATGCATAAGATTGCTCAAGAGATGAACGTGAGAGAAACTGTATTCGTTTCTAAGTCAAGGGTTGCTGATTTCCGTTTTCGGTACATGACGCCAAAGAGTGAGATAGACTTCTCTGGACATCCAACAATAGCTGCATTCTCCGCACTTGTGGAAGAGGGTCTCATCGATATTGTCAGTGATGTGACCATGGTTCGTCTTGAAACCAACAGTAGCATTCTAAACATTGAGATAGTGCGAAATGAGTCAACTGGTCATCACGAGATCCAGATCACCCACAAAAAACCACAGTTCATGGCCACATATGATCCCAAAGACTATGCTGAAGCTTTGGGTCTTTCATTGGCTGACATTCATTCTCCAAATCCCCTCCAGACAGTGAGTACTGGAACTCCTCATCTTCTGATACCCGTTTCCACCAGTAGGTCTCTGGATAGGATCAAACCAAATTGGGACCGTCTGAAGAAACTGCAAGCAGATTCTGACTATGTGTCACTGAGTGTATTCACTAGAGAAACACGAGAACCCACATCCGATGCACAGGTTCGTCATTTTGGACCCGCTTTGGGTGTCTATGAGGACCCAGTATCTGGCTCTGCCGCTGGAAGCCTCGGTAGCTATCTAATACGATATGGCTTCATGGAGGCGACTTATCCTGTGACCAGTATAGTTATCGAGCAAGGTCACTATGTCGATAGACCAGGGAAGATTTTCGTTGAGGTACGTGGCGATCAGGAAGGTATTGACCAGGTCAAAGTGAGTGGGACTGGAGTCATTATCATGAAAGGCACTCTCCGTTTCTAGCAAAACTCTGTCCTCATTTGTCATCTTGCTTACCTCCAAAGACTTATTTCCATAACAAAAAACGCAACCGTTAGTGAGGTCCAATGCTTGATACAATGACTAAGGTCATAGATGATCTATCAGAAAAGGATGTTGCATTTGCTGATATCCGTCAAGAATCTCATGCATCCACTCAGATACTCGTAGTAAATGGGGATCTTCGGAGATTCAGTAGAGCAACCAAAGCAGGAACAGTAGCCCGGGTATTGATTGGAGAATGTTGGGGAATGGCTTCGACATCAGAAGCTTTGACTGCTGAGGTCTGTAAGAATCTGCTATCATCCTCTGCAAAGAGTGCTAAGGCAAATGCTAAGTTCTCCCGTAAGAATCTTGACTTCTCTGAGATCAAACCAATTGAGAAGTCCGTTTGGCAAGAAAGCAAGGTGGATCCAGCTGAGGTTTCCACTGAAGAGAAGCTTGAATTTGTAATGGCTCTTGACAAAGGACAGAAGATCGATGATCGCATTGTTAACACCAATTCAGTCTACAATGACGCAAAGCGAATATTTCGTCTTGTGAACACTGCTGGTTCCCGTCTTGAATGGGACGAGCTCCGAACATTAGCAATTGTGCAACCAATTGCCCGACAGGGTGAGAGGATGCACTTTGACTATAATGTGAAGGGTGGACGAGCTGGTTATGAGTTAATACAACAGATTGACCCAGATGCATTTAGTGCAGAATGCTCGAAAGGTGCTCTGGATCTTCTAACGGCTGAAAAACCACCATCTGGTAAGATGACCGTTGTTGCGGATGGAGGTATATCTGGACTGATAGCTCATGAAGTATGTGGGCACGCAAGTGAAGCTGACGAGGTTGTTAAGGGAAGGTCCTTCCTGACCGGACAAGTTGGAAATCAACTAGGTACTGAGCATGTCACAATGGTGGATGATGGAACCTTGAAGGAAGCAAGTGGCAGTTATCCATTTGATTCAGAAGGCACACCTGCATCACGAACCATGATTATTGAAAATGGAGTGTTCAAAGGATACCTGCATACACTTGAAACCGCGGGATTGATGGGTGTGAACCCCACAGGTAATGGGCGCGCACAAGACTACAATAGACGCATCTTTGCTAGAATGACATCCACCTTCTTTGACAAAGGTGATTGGAATGATGAGGAACTCATCGCTGACACTAAAGACGGTCTCTATGTCATAAAGGCCATGTCTGGAATGGAAGATGTTGTTGGTGGTGGAGTTCAGTGCTCTGCTCTAAAGGGATACATCATCAAGGACGGAGAAGCAACTCAATTGGTACGTAGCATGAGTCTAGCTGGAAAAGTTCTTGAAATCCTTAAGACAGTGGATGCAGTGGGTAATAAACTCGAATTCTGGGGTGGATCCTGTGGCAAAGGTGAAGAGGACTTCTTACCTGTTTCAAGTGGTGGTCCTCTCATGCGTGCAGAGATGGTTGTTGGAGGTGGGTAAAATGAACCTCGCTGATATAGCTGATAAAACAGTGTCACTAGCCGAAAAGAGTGGCGCAACACAAGCTGAAGTCTATGCTGTCCATGTGAAAATTGCTAGCGTATACATTGATGATGACATACCCAAAATTGGAAGTTCTATGATTGAGTCTGGTATCGGTTTGAAATACATTATAGGGAAACGGATTGGTTTCACAAGCTCCACCCTTGCGCAAGAACGCCCCGCTGATGTAGTTGAAAGAGCAAAGTCTCTCGCAAATTCGAGTAGCGAGGATTCCAAGTTCGTTTCATTACCCGATCCGAAGAAAGTTTCCGGTTCACCAGACAAGTTTCATGACAAAGAAACTGCATCTGCTGATAGCGAACTACTGATGGAGAAAGCAATGGAAGTTGTAAAGGCTGCTGCCTCAAGCAATGTATCTGTGCCAAACGGATCTCTGCGCACGAGTTCGATACGGTATCACATCAATAATTCCCTTGGAGTGAATACAGGTTCGAAAGGCACCTTGATTTTTGGGTTCTTCACAGCTAAATCTCAGGACACCGGAGGAGTTGGTGAGGGTGTTCAACGATGCTGGTCTAGAGAGATTGGTACTATCGATTTTGGCAAACTTGGTGAGAAATTACAATCGCAAGCATTGAGTGTTCTCAAGGCTAAAGCCTTCAAGGAGAAATGGGACGACGCAGTGGCCATCCTCACTCCCAGTGAAGGAGCTGAGATGATATACGATTTGGTTGCATCCGCTGTTTCTGGAGAGAATGTGAACAAACGTTCCAGTCCTTGGGCTGATAAGATGGGTGAGAAGGTTGCAAGTGATGTCCTGACAATCCATGACAATGGTCTTTCAGAGAAAGGCCTTCTTAGCAGCGTTGTAGACGACGAAGGCGTTCCCACACAGAACACTACCATTTTAGAAAAGGGCGTTCTTCAATCATATCTCTTTGACAGTTATAACGCCAACCAATTGGAGTTACCATCAACAGGGAATGGGATTCGAAGAGCTCCTCGGGAGCTAGCAGGAAGGTTCTCTATGACCCCCTCATGCGCTGGAACAACAATGGAAATCAAACCCGGGTCTAAATCAGTTGAAGATCTCATTGGTGAAATAAAGCGAGGTGTGTACATAGAACACTTTGCATATCCCCTGGTTGATCCAATGACTGGAGCTTTCTCAAACGAGGTTCGAAATGCTAGAATCATCGAGAATGGTGAGTTGGGAGACCCAATCAAGTACGCATTGTGGATTGGGAATCTCTTTGATTCCATCAAGGGTGATATGCAGATAGCGAACAATCTCGAGGTACACGACAAGAAAATAGTTCCCTCAATCGCCTTCCCCAATACAGAACTTGTCGGTCAATAGATTGCGTGATGTGATGGATGTCTCTCCATCACTTCATTTCCTTTTTTGTTACTGTGGCGGATATGCCCTCTGGCCTGATTCGATGACTCTCAGACTTAGAAGTAGAATCTCTTCTCCTTTTGAATTGAGCAATTTCTTCATTGGCTCGTGTGCACTTGGAATATTTTTCTTTAAGTACCGAAGAAACTCTTCTTTTGATTCAATGAGTGCCTTATGCATTCCTTCAACATGAGTGATGAGTGTGGTCTCCCATGGTTTCCTACTTGTCTTTGTTTTCGGCATTACTTGCTCAAGAGTCCGAATGATATTCTCCGCGAGTTTCTTGGACTCACGTATACGGTGTTCACTTGACACATCACGCTTCTTTGTCTTTTTCGAGGCGGCATGTGCCTTTGCTATGAACTCTTTGACCTCTTCTGGAGTCATGGCTGTTTCTTCAATCTCAGACTCGATCACAAGACGTTTCCATGCTCTTTTTCCTTGGAAATCAACCGGAGCGACAAATCCTTTAGCTTCCATATTCATGAGGTACTTCCTGAACATATCCTCGGTTATCAGGGACATAGG
>JAGXOC010000075.1 GCA_019894665.1 Candidatus Thorarchaeota archaeon | reverse complement strand
GTATTGGCCTCTTTCTAGTATTCTTGGCGTTTGCTATAAAGATGGAGTAACTCAACACTATTAGAAAATTGTTCTGTGGTTCTAATAAGGTATGATTTACACCATACTAAGGATGTGAATATAGATGTTAATTCAACAACAGAACACGAAATTGATGTCCCTTTTACTTGTGTTCCTCACAGAGAATTATACGACCGAACAAAGACGATGCAATGTATGCGATACAACTACACCCCGATTCGAAAGAAGTTTCCTCATCAGTGGAGAATGGGTATGTGTTGATTGTGTTCTCTCCCGGATGAATGGCATTCCACGCCCATGTTAGTACCTGAAGAACCGAACAGTGTAAAAGTACGTGATGGACACTGAATCTAGTCAGGTGATTCCATTGAAGACACGAATTCAGCCTCATCTTAGAGTTGGAGAAGGAGATGTAGAAAAGCATGTCATTATCACAGGCAATCCTGATCGCGTGCCTGTGATTGCTTCCAGGATGAAAGATCCAGAGGAGGTCTCACGATATCGTGGACTTGTCACTTATCGTGCATATACACCAAAAGGCATACCGGTGACCATCTCTGGCACTGGTATGGGAGTTGCATCAACTCATATCTGCATTGAAGAGTTGGCGAAACTTGATTGTAAGGTTATCATTCGTCTTGGCAGTTGCGGAGGTATCGATCCAACGGTAAAGACCGGTGACGTGGTAGTCCCAACTGCTGCTGTACGCGATGAGCGTGCAAGCCTCAATTATGCTCCAATGGAGTATCCTGCGGTAGCATCTCCTGAGTGGTATCTTGCACTCTATGAAAGCATCTCAACACTATTACCGCCTGACCGTGTACATTCGGGTATCAACTGGACCACAGATATTTACTACGTGAATCCTGCGCTCAATCAACTAGATCTATGGACCCGAGCAAAGGTGAAGTGCGTCGAGATGGAAGCCTCGCTTCTTTTCACATTTGCACAGACCCGCGGTTTGGATGCAGCTGCAATTCTCTCATGTGATGGTAATCTTCATGGTGGAGCACAGAAGACTGAACAGGCTGAAGAAGGAGAGGAGACCGGAGAACAAGACCCATTGCTTGTGGAGGCCATTGCAAAATCACTTGATGCTTTGGTAATGGCAATTGATAAGATGGAAGAATCCAAGTAGCCTCTTTTGAACAACTGGGCAGGTTTTTAGTGCAGTACTACACTACTAGAAGTACCATGCAGGAGTCAGGGGTTCGCAGTAGTGTATTCAGTGATTCAGGTTCACAGATTACTTTACGATATTTTGACAAGGTCAGCAACCCCAAATCAATTCATGGAATCTATCCTTACCGTGGAAAGATGTCTGCATTAGATGCAGCACATGTCATTTCACAATTGCCACCAGCTGCTATTCTTTTAGACCCATTCTGTGGAACGGGTACTATCGTCTATGAAGCGCAAGCTCATGGCATGAAGGCAATTGGTGTCGATAACAATCCACTAGCTTGTGTGATTGCTAGGGGAAAGACTGAACCCAATGAAGTAGAATCTATACTTGATAACCTATCATCTGCAACTTGCGCTGCCCAATCTCAAGATGATGCACCAAGAATGCCTGCTTCTCCTGCCAAGTATTTTCATCCTGATACAGCAGATCAAATAATGAGAATGGTACAAGTCTCAACAAACTTCTCGTTTTATCTTCTTTCAGCACTTTATGGTGCAATCTGCGTGGCTGCTCGTGCCTGTAATGGATGGTTATGGACATCTACATCAACAGGTCGCATCAACGAACCACTACGTAAGATTGACTTCTACTCAACCCTTCTGAGAAAGGTGAGAAAACACGCAGAATTCTTGAACAATGGTCCTCCAGCAACGATTCACACTCATGACACACGTCAGATTCATGAGGTCGTCGAAGAAGAATCAGTGGATATTGTTTATTCAAGCCCTCCATATTTCGATGCTTTGGATTACACAAATTACTACTCAAAGATTGTACTTGAGATTCTTGATATAGATAGAGCCTCAGTCCGTAAAGGTCTGATTCAGAGATACTCAACATACAGAGAAGACATGGAACAAGCGTTATCTGCGATTGATAGAGTAGTCCATGACGAGTCACTCATAATCTTCGTTGTAGGAGACCGTAAGGTTCGAGGAAAATTGATCCGGGGATCTGATTTCTTCACCGAACTTGCTCCATGGGACCATTCCCGTATTGTTGAACGAGAATACACAAACACAGCAAGTGGTCTTTGGGACAAAATCAACAGGACACAGAGGAAAGAGCAGATAGTTGTCTGGGACCTCGCTAGTGGAGGTCGAAAACCAGAATGACTCACCACTTGGTTGTGTCTGGTGACAGTACCTGCATGGATGAAGTAGAAGACTCGTCAGTCCACCTCGTCGTCACGTCCCCGCCCTATTGGAACCTGAAGGATTATGGTGAAGACCAAGGGATTGGACAGGTAGCAACATCCTATGACGAATATTACACATCCATCTGTGATGTTTTTCGAGAATGTGTGAAGAAACTAGTGCCAGATGGTAAGCTAATTATCAACATTATGCCCATTCTACTCACTGGTAAAAACACAAAGTTCAATCGTAGGGTCACAAAAACCGTTTTGCCCGACCTTGAAGAATTCATGATATCTCTTGGGAACATGTATCTTCATTCTTTATACATCTGGGACAAACGAAAGGCTGTCAGGTTTAGTTCTTGGGGCTCCTATCCCTATCCTCCCAATCTCCTCTCAACCTATCCCTATGAATGGATCATTGTATTCTCTAAGAGTGGGAAGAGAACTCCTATTGCCCCAGAAATCAAAGAAGCTTCTGCTATAACACATGGTGAATTCACAAACTGGGTTCAAAATTCAATTTGGGACTTTCAACCTGCTTCGGCAAAACAGGAAAATCATCCTGCACCGTTTCCAGAAGAACTCCCCAGAAGGTGTATTCGACTGTATTCATTTATTGGTGACACTGTCCTTGATCCCTTTGCTGGCAGTGGAACAACACTCAAGGTAGCACGAGAGCTCGGACGCAATTCCATTGGGTATGAAATCAATCCCAACTACGAGCCTGTGATTCGAGAAAAGATTGGGACTACAGAACAAGATACTGAAGATAGTTTCGAGTTCATCTTGAAAAAAGGCCAAACCTAATTAGTTCACAAATCAATAGAATATCATAGGGTAGAAGAATTTGTGATCTGCATGTAATCACAATTCTCTAAGGGAGGTCAACAGTAGCTTTGACGTACGATGTCATTGTAGTTGGAGCAGGTCCTGCTGGTTCAATTGCCGCATATGACTGTGCTAAGCAAGGTCTCAAGACATTGCTACTGGAAAAGTATCCACTTCCACGTGAGAAACCGTGTGGCGGGGCTGTGATGTATCGAGGGCTTCGGTTAATCAACGAAAAGACACCCCGAAAACTAATCGAGCGACGGATTTACGGACTAAGATTTCTCCTTCCAGATGGTAGAGGTTCCGAGTTTGTTTCAGACAAATTAATTGGAATCACCGTTTTTCGAGACCGTTTTGATGAATTTCTTGCACGACGTGCTAGTAATGCTGGAGCTGAGCTTATTGACAATGCACCGGTTGTAGATGCATCCGTATCTCCAACATCTGCAAAGGTTCAACTTGCTGGTGGAAGAGAGTTCAGCGCAAAGTATCTCCTAGGAGCTGACGGAGTTAACTCGATTGTTAGCAGAAAACTTGGACTTCGACCTAAGAGGAAGGAACTGAATAAAGTCGGTCTAGGAATGGAGTCGGACTTCCATGTGGGGGAGGAGGGTGTATTAGAGGCTACAGGAGGAGATCCATCCATCTTGGAAGTCTGCCCAGTTAATGGTCGAGTTAGCTATGGTTGGGTTTTTCCAAAAAGAGAACACCTTGCTATTGGGATTGCAGGTGCTGGTGTTCACATGCGCTCACTCAGATCTCAATTTGATATGTTTTGCAAGTGTGTTGAAAAACGGTTGGGAATTAGTCTCAATCTCGAGAAGAGACGAGCGTTCTTTCTTGGTGGAGATGGGCTTGGTAGTAAGAACATATTACCCCGTGCAATCTTAATCGGAGATGCAGCAGGATTCGTAGACCCCCTGATGGGTGAGGGAATTGCCTATGCAATGAAATCTGGTGCTTTTGCAGCTTCAGTCATCAGCAAAGCATATGACGAAGACCGCTATGATGAAGACGCGCTCTCTGAATATCAGGACCTTTGCCGTAAGGAGTTCTCATCGAATTTTGCTTTGGCTACTCTAGTTGGAGTTAGAGGGCCTGCACTAGCAGAACTAATACTCCCCAAGATAAACGGCCACAAGCTTGCTGCGAAAGTAATGACAATGGTGGCTCGCGGTGATATTGGCTATGCAGACATACCTTTTGTTGTACTCAAGAAACTTCCAAGAGAATTACCTACCATAATCAAACATGTTGTAAAATCTCACCTTGCGACACCAAACTGAAAACCTTCATAGGCACAAAGTCATTGGATGACTCACCAATGAAAGGCTTATGGACTGGACTGGTTGTGGTCTTGCTCATCACTTTAACAGCAAGTCCGATTAGTATGCAGCAGGTTTCTCATATTCCCATCTTCAACGGTTCTGATGCATACGAATATCTTGTAGATCAATGTGATTTCGGACCACGTCCACCAGGGTCAGACAACCTCAGCCTCAGTAGAGCAATGATTGCAGAAACATTCCAATCTTTTGGATGGAATGTAACATTTCAGAATTTCACATATAATGACGTTGAATGTGTCAATATCATTGTTAGATGGAACTCGCAGAATAATTCTCCAATCGTCCTTGGAGCTCACTATGACACGCGTCCACCCGGACCCTCAGATCCTGGGTCCGGCCTTGGAGCCAACGATGGTGGAAGTGGAGTTGCAGTTCTGTTGGAACTGGCGGACATCCTTCCTGAGGAAACCCGTTCTTCCGTAGAGATAGTCCTCTTCGACGCTGAAGACTCAGGAGGAATCTCCGGTTGGGGTTGGATTCAGGGTTCGATATACTACGTTTCTCAACTTAGTGCAGAACGCAAAGCGTCAATTCATGCAATGGTTCTACTAGACATGGTTGGTGATATCAATCTAGAATTACCTCGGGAACGAACTTCAACAACTTCTCTTCAGAACACGATTTGGAATATTGCTGACCAGCTTGGACACAATGATACATTCATCGATTCCTATGGAGGATCCATAACAGATGACCATAAACCCTTTCTAGACGCTGGTGTTCCTGCTGTTGACTTAATCCAAATGCCCTTTCCATCATCTTGGCACACACTAGAAGACACACCTGACAGGTGTAGTGCTGAGAGTCTTGAAATCGTTGGGGAGGTCATAGAGGTCTTTGTTGTAGAAGAAACCGATACCATCACGGACTTTCCACTTGATACGCCCACGCTTCTTTTCATTGGAGCTATTGTGGTTGTAGCTTTAGCAATCCCAGTTCTTTATACGCAACTAAAGAGAAAGTAGAATGTTACACACCTTTAAACCGAACTTCCTCTACCATTGATTGATACTTATCCTATGGTGGTTCAGATTGGAAAAGGTAGACCTGTATAGACCAGCTGATAGTTCCCCCTCTCCACTGACAAGTATCTCAATTGCTCCAAAAGGACATCTGATTGCATGTGGGACAATGGATTCTGAGATTCTATTGATTGATTCCAAGTCTGGAAAAACAAAACAAGGAATCACTGGCCATAGTGGTGCAGTGTCTGATGTGTCCTTTGCTGCAACTGCAAATTCTGTTCTTTCATGTAGCTGGGATAGGACAACTCGATTATGGGATCTGAAAAACATTGAGGAATCGCTTATTCTCAAACATACTTCAGAAACGAAGGCTCTTGCAATATCTTTGAAGCACGGAAAGGGTGCTTCCGGCTGCCGTGATGGTATGATGAAGATATTCTCATTGCGCAATCTCAAAAGCATCCGAAACCTTCAGGCTCATCGTTCAGATATCTCTGGTATAGCATTCATTGATGAGGAACAAAAGATCATCACTGCTTCATACGATGGAACATGCAGACTGTGGGATCTCTCATCCTATGATGCGGAAAAAACCCTTGTCAAACAGAAGGAACGTATCCGGTCAATAGCTACAACTCCGGATGGGTCAGGTGTTTTCTTAGGTTTCCAGAACGGCACAATAGTTCAAGTCAGTATCGACAATACTGAGAAGAGATCAAAGATGGTTGGACACACTGACCTTGTCAGTAAATTGTCTGTGGATCCTACAGTGCAATACATTGCTTCTGCAAGTTGGGACCGAACAATTAGAATCTGGTCTCTAGAGACCAATACCGAAGTGGCGACAGGCCAACTCATGACTGGAATATCTTCGATTGCTTGGTCATTAGATGGGACTATTATCTATTCTGCTGACCTCTCGGGATCAATAGTGTCTTGGATGCCTTCTCTTTGAACTAGGTGACAACTGGCTCTTGTTTCAAGGCTCGAATGGCAATATCTGCAAATCCCTCTTTGTTCCAGATGATTCTGATACGACTATATTTCTTGTTAATCGTTCCTTCCTTTGAATCTCTGAGGATATCTGCTATTCTTACCGAAAGTCGATTTCTGCTTCGTTTGTCAAAAGGGATTGGAAGTAGGCTTTTATCGGGGAGAGTGAGTGTGACGGCTTTTTCATCCAACCTTACGATGGGTTGTGAATGAATGAGTCGACCTGGTTTGAAAAATGGAGTCTTATCCCTCATACTGCGAATGGTTTCTGCCAGCTTGCGGTGTTCGGTAATCTCCACACTCGCAGTCTTCACTACATCTGCCAGATATTTGCGCCTCTTGTCAAACTTGTCTGCAAAGGCTTCATGGAGAACTTGCATGGTTGTCTTTCGGGATGAGAGGTGCTGTTTGAGTATCTGTTTTATTGTCCAATTGGTGGCTGCTCCATATTTCTGAAGCTCTCCTTCAAGAATATCCTGCTTCTCTCGCGTCAGAGTGACGCTCAGCAGTTTCAATATTTCAACATCCTGCATGGACAACACTGTCTTTGGAAAAGATAAGTCGACTTAATCAATCTAACCTAGAAACGTTGTGCAATGAACTGCGCTTCTCCAATAATCCTCGATATCTCCTTCGGGAGTATGTCATAAGCGCCATGTTCTACAAGTATCTCTTCATAGAATCCAGGTTCACTTTCACTGAGCTGATCCATGAAGGCCCCATCTACCATACTGGAGAATTCCTTGAGGGTTATGAGTGTTCTACCTAGAGAACAGGCAGCTTGCCGCATCTCAAGGACAGCTAACTCATAATCACCGTTGTATGTCAATCCCAAAGATCCATGATACTCTCTCTGAGCCTGCGATAAGAGACCTGTGGCGAGTAAGGCTTGATCATCCACTGTTACACTGCTTATTCGTGACTCAGCAATATCTAACCACTGGCGCAAATCTTTCAGCACTGCCAATAGTTTGGGTTCATCCATTCCCTTCAGTTTGAAGGCTCTCAAAAACAGGGAATAGGTCATAGGATCGAGCATTCTCACCTCAGTCAAGACCTCCGCCGGTTTGAGTATCAAAAATATATTGTTCACCATAAGGATGACACGTCCCAGATCGAATAGACCTTGGCGCATCTCAAAGATTGCACTTGGACCCTCATCCTCCTCGACAAATTTCCTCGCTCTGTTCAAATACTCCATCGCTGTATCCTTGACTTGTGAGATGGACTCCTCAGACCATACATAGTTCACAGTCTTATTCTGCCATTCACTCGCCATTCCATCAGTGTCGTGCATTACAAGGGAATTTCTCAGACGATTGATGACCTCCGAGATCTTGGTAACATCTTTCGTTTCCCCACCAAATACATTCTCAACATGTTTGACAGTCATGAAGACCATGTCCACAAGCACCTCTTTGTGCGTTGACATCAGTCTCACTGGAGCCTCATCAGCACCCCAAACAATGCATATGTCCAAATCCGAGTTAGCAGTGGCAGTACCCCTTACATACGATCCGTACACGAAGATACCCTTGACATTCTCATGGCTCTTCCACTCATTCACTGTGTCTTTCAGTGCATCTGTAAAACGCTTACGAACGTCAGTCATCTTATCCTTCAGCTCCACTGTTCTCTAGTACGTACTACCAGCACCTCGCAAAGTGCTGAGTGTCAATAAAGCTATCTGATACGAGTCCCGACACTGATTAATAGTCGATTAGTGAATGTATCGTTATGCCCCGAGTAGATGGAAGAGCCAATGATGAGCTCAGACCTGTAGAATTCACGCGTAATTTCCTCAAGCATCCTGAAGGTTCTGTTCTGATTGCGACCGGAGAAACCAAGGTGATTTGCACAGCAACTGTTGAGGAAGGAGTTCCTGGTTGGCTTAATGGTAAAGGACAGGGTTGGGTGACTGCTGAATATGGCATGCTACCACGGTCTACAGATGACCGAATGAACCGGTACAAAGTCAGTGGAAGAACCCAAGAAATTCAACGACTGATTGGACGGTCGCTCAGGACCGCAGTAGATATGACACGAATTGGAGAAAACACAATTCGGATTGACTGTGATGTTATACAGGCTGATGGTGGAACACGTACCGCATCCATTACAGGCGCATATGTTGCACTCTGTGATGCAGTTCAATACATGATTGACATGGACATGATCTCTGAAAGTCCAGTCACTGACAATGTGGCTGCAGCAAGTGTTGGAATAATCACCGGTGAGACCCTACTTGATCTCTGCTATACTGAAGATTCTCAAGCAGATGTTGACATGAATATTGTTATGCGTGGGAATGCGTTTGTTGAGATTCAAGGAACCGCAGAGGGCGCAACTTTTGGTCGTGATGCAATGAATGAGATGGTGAACCATGCGACAAAGGGCATCTCAGAACTCATTGAGGCTCAAAATAAAGCGTTGTCAGTAAAATAGAGCTCAAAAATATCGCCTCTGACCAAAGCTTTATACGTGAACTCTGTGGATTTAATATGCTCTCGTCGAAGAGAGGGTCTTTTGCGACGTGAACGTCGTGAGGCTTTTCTGGTAGTGCTGGTGACGGAAACTACCCTCGATGCATAGCAAGCTTTAAATCGCCATCCACTTAGGCTGGCGGAGCGAGCACTCAATTTGAGATGTGCTTGCGTTAGGTCCGGAATTCAGAGTTTTCGAACGCTGAACGAAGGTTCATCGGGACCAGGTCGTATGAAAGGTACCATTCCCGATGGAGGACCGTCAACGTGTGCGACTCGGTGAAATGTGTCATGGAGAGTCAGACGCGTGGACTGCAGAGGATGGAGGTACACTGATTCAAAAGAATTGTAGGGAAATAAGTTACTACAATAACTCCTTGGCATGATTAGAGATAATCATGTTCACATTGAGTGGACAACAGGTAATACTGTGTCAATACATAAGTAGATTTGCGATTCGCTAAACGGCCAGTGGTGGATGACTTGGTTGGCTAGCCGATGAAGGGCGTGACAAGCAGCGAAATGCCTGGGGTAGACGCATGAAGTCTGTGATCCCAGGGTTCCCGAATAGGACTTCCAAGTATGGGCTAATACCCCATATTGTTCGAGGGTCAAATCTCGAATGGGAACGCTCGGAACTGAAACATCTTAGTACGAGCAGGAAGAGAAAACAAATGTGATTCCCTGAGTAACAGCGAGCGAAAGGGGAAGAGGCCAAACTGAATCCCTGTGCGATGAGTACAGGGAGATGTGGTGTAAGGGCCTAGACAAGTGCCTCTGCAAATGAAGCCGAAGTCGTCTGGAACGATGTGGCAAAGAGGGTGACACCCCCGTAGGCGTACATTGCAGGCATGTCTAAGGATCCAGAGTAGCGCGGGTTGGTTTTCTCGCGTGAATGTCGCAGGTACAATCTGCGAAGCCTAAATACTCAGCCAAACCGATAGTAAACTATGTAGCGCGAGCGAAAGTTGAAAAGTGCCGCGGAAGCGGGGTGAAAAGCACCTGAAACCATTGGTCTACTCAAAGGAAGCTGGTTACAAGATTAGATGCTCGAAGAACGAAGCGTGAGTGATTGCGTTGTAGGATTTGAGCGGATCGAGCCGGCTTCATCCGTCTAGAAACACGGGCCAGGGAGTTCATGGGCGTGGCGAGGATAAGGCAAAAAGCCGTAAACAAAGCGAAAGCGACAAGCCCGCAACCTTCGGGTGAGGGGCGACGTGTGAAAGTGCGTGAAGTCACTCCCGTGACACGAGAAACCAGTCGATCTTGGCGTGGGCAGGGTGAAGCCGGGCGAAAGCTCGGTGGAGGCCCGATAGGGTTCTGACGTGCAACTCGTTCCGTTGACCTGCGCGAAGGGGTAAAAGGCTTATCTAGACTGGTGATTGCTCGTTCTCCGCGAAGTTGGTCGTAGCCAAGCCCTGCCTGAGGTATCATGTGGTGTAGAGCACTTTCGGATGTGCCCGGGAGACGTCAAGTCTCTCACCATCCTGAAAACTCCGAATCTGCATGAACCGTAGACGGCAGGAGACGGGTGCCCGGGGTAAGCCCGGCAGGCCGAGATGGGGAGAACCGAGAGTATGGTTAAGGTCCCTAAGTGCCAGATAAGTGCGGTGAAGAAGGGTGTCGAGAGCCCAAGACAGTCTGGGGGTGAGCTTAGAGGCAGCTATCCCCGAACGAAAGCGTAACAGCTCACAGACCGAGGCTCTCGGCCTTGAAAATGGACGGGGCTCAATCCGGCCACCGAGACCATACAGTACATGGGTAGTACCATGTAATCTGGTAGCGGAGCGATCTGGTAGGGCAGAAGTAGGG
>JAGXOC010000074.1 GCA_019894665.1 Candidatus Thorarchaeota archaeon | reverse complement strand
GCAATAGCTAGACCAGAGGACGTTGTGTTTCTAAAATCTGCCCCGGACAAAGCGTATCTCCAATGGCTTGGTGAGGTAGGATTAGGCTCTAAGAATATCGTTGTCATCTCTGGAAGGGATGATATGTCTCTACCTGAGAGAATCATGAAGAATGGTAGTAGGACCCATTTAGATGCTCTGCTTGGTGATTCTCGAATTGATGCTGTTTTCAGTCCATACTATGGGGGTAGACTCGAGAAACGAACTAGTGAATATCTGGGTCTGTTCATGTATTCAAATACAGAAGTAGCTGAAGAAATGGATAACAAAATTGGTTTCAAACTAATTTGTCGGAAATTAGGTATTCCAGTTGTAGACGAATCGATTATTGATACAGAAATGACTGAATCTGAAATGGAGAGTGTGATCAAATGCAAAATCGATAAAACTGGCAAGGTCATCCTAAGAGGAGAGTATGGAGCATCTGCTTCAACAATTCACGTTCTATATCAAATTGACAAGACGTTTCTACGAGAACTAAAGAAGCGTAATCTAAACAGAACCCGTTTTCTTGTGGAACCATTTTATGAAACACTCTCATCACCTTCATCTGTTTGGTTCATTAAGCGAGATGGTTCAATTGTACATCTTAGAACTTCAAATCAGATTTTGGAGAATGGCATATCACATCTTGGAAATGAGTTTCCCGTCCGGTTTGATGAGGGGTTTGTTGATAGGATGTCTTTCAAGTTTGCTCAATATCTGGCAAGGAAAGGATTCATTGGCCCCTTTGGTTTAGATTATATCGAAACCGAAAACGGGATTTTTGCCACTGAGTGCAATCCTCGAATGACCGGCGCGATATATCCTTGGGAGCTCGTTTATCTCCTAGAACAAAAAGGTCCAGTACGAGCAGCTCGATCAGAGAATATCAATTTACCACTTGGATGCAGAGAGTTCAATGTACTCAGACAGCTATGGAATAATGTGCTATATGATGGTCGGTCTTCAGAAGGAGTCATCATACCATACAATGTTGGTCCTATAAGAACGGGAAAAATCACCGTGCTCTGTACGGGTTCATCAATAGAAGAAGTCATGAGAATATTCGCATACATTAAATCAGAGTTGCCTGTGAGTTCTGGACCATAGTGCACATAGGAGTTCAAATTTGGCACCTAACAACTCCGATTTTGGTTCATGTTCTGTATACACTCTCTCAATCAAGAATCCATCTTTGTGAATTGTTAAATAATGAGCACCTCAAAGGTGCAATCAAAATTCTCTTCGTATAGCTAATTGTCATCCTCGGATAAAGCCACTAAGAATTCCAATAAACAACTGTTAAAATGATGTCAGCAGGATCTTGTTTGGATGCCTGATATACTAGACCCCTTTCCCCTAGGCGCACTTTTTGGTAATGCACGTTGTCTAGTCTCTTACTCCTAAGATGACCGAATCTTCCAAAGCTTGAATTCCTCTCATCTGATCAGCTTCCATAGCAATGTATTGATTCGCTTCGAGTTCAACCTCTTGGTCACCGGATGTGATAATCGCCTTTCCTTTCAGTACTAAGAAAAACGCAGAGTGAGATGCGACATGAGGAGGTATCCTACCTCCCTTTCCTATTGAGATTCGCATAACTGAATATCCTTCTCGTTGTACAAGAGGGACCTTGTTGGGGCCCTGGGGAAAAACTAAGTCTTCGAAAATATCACCTTTT
The DNA here is from genome assembly GCA_019894665.1 of Candidatus Thorarchaeota archaeon. Taxonomy (GTDB): domain Archaea; phylum Asgardarchaeota; class Thorarchaeia; order Thorarchaeales; family Thorarchaeaceae; genus SMTZ1-45. The sequence goes on along the minus strand of JAGXOC010000074.1, from coordinate 9,221 downwards.
GTCATGAGTATTCACGGATTGGTCTAACACAGCTCGGTATATAAACAATAGTTAATAACGAAATTCCAGTGTTGGAGTCTAGACACAGCAATTGGTATTTAAGATGTAGATTGGTGGCAGAGAGTCAAGTTGAGTTTTCTAAGTTATTCCAAGCTCAAAGGAAGAGAATTCACTGGACTATCTACCTATCAAATTCTCACTTACTTCCGAAGAGCCATAGTGTACTCATTCTTGTCGATCTATCTTAGATCGATTGGTCTCTCCACTACAGAGGTGACATTGATGGCTACTGTGGGAATGATCGCTAATGCTCTTACTCAGTCATTCCTCTGGGGTAATCTATTAGACAAATATCGAAAACCCACAGAATTTGTTGCTGTGGGAGAAGTGCTGGCTGGACTTGGACACATCTTCATGGTGTTTGGTTACATCTTCTTCCTTGGAACGAATCAGTTCATTGTTGCTGGATACGTGATAATATTCTGCCTGGGTGGAATTGAAGTCTTTTGGAGTATGTCAAATGTCGGATGGTCGACATTGGTTTCCGAACTGACCGTCATTGATGAGCGAAAGAGGATCATGGGCCAGTTCTCAATCATTGGGGGATTTGGAGGGATTGGTGGAGCAATTCTAGGAGGCTTTCTTTACGACTCTGGTGCAGGATTCAGCAATGGAAGTATCTTCTATGTTGCTGCATTTGTTATGATATTGTCAGGCATCATTGTCTATCTTTCAATTCGTCTTAGAGATGAAGGCAAGGAACAGGAATCTGATGGAACAGAATCTTCCAAGAATCATTCACTCAGTGAACTTCCAAGGCAGCTCCGTGTTGGATATCTGATCTTCATTGTCGCATTGATATTCATCAATTTTGGGAGGAACTCAATTGCTATTATCACCAATATCTTTCTGGCTGAACCAACAGCATTTGGTGCAACCGGACCAGAGATAGCACTCTACAGCACTGCGGGGAATATTGCCGCAATGGTGTCTGGACTCGTGGTCGGATCAGTTGTTGCCAAAGCAGATGATAACAAAGTGATGATGTATGGAATACTACTGTCAATGTTCGGAATTTCGTGGCTCATTTTCACGCCGACTTTTGCATTGTCCTTGGCAGCGTCTTTCCTAGTTGGTGCGTCACACGTGATCATAGAATCATCAAGTTACTCGATTGTTGCCCGGATGGCACCCAAAGAATATCGGGGGAGGCTATTCGCCTATTACAACACAACCTTCTTTCTTAGCTGGGGAGTAGCCGCAACATTGGTTGCAGGACCGGTGGCTGATATTCTAATAGCTTCAGGATTGTCTAATGCAGATGGTTATAGGGGTAGTTTCATCGCCGCTATTGTTCTAATTGCAATTGGAATCGTAATTCTATTGGCTTCTTTCAGATATACTCGGAACAATGATTATTCAGAGGAAATGGAAGAACGTTTTGGGGGCGATGTATGATGATTTTAGAGAAGGGTAATGATCATTCCCCATTGACCTACGTTCAATTGTAGTTCATCCCGATATGCCTTCACATATCCTTCCTCTATTCGAATGTTAGTGTCTACCTTGACCTGTGGTATCTGTTTGTTCCAGAGAACTAGCTTGATTGAGCCTGTTTCATCTGACAGAGTTATGTCAGCTACCTTTAGCTCTTCTCCTGTCTTTCGAGAGGATACTGTCCGAGGTCCTGCAATGTTCTCTACTTTTCCTTCTACGATTACTCTCGGTTGACGGTCCTGAATGTCTTCAATTCTAGACATCGCCTCTGGGAAACCATCTGTAATTCTCTTCTCGTAGTATATTCCATCCCAGGAGTAGTCACGTGTTTTGCCTATCTGAACAAAGCCAATACTTTGATAGAATGGATTTGTCCTCGTATTCCATTCTGGAGTTCCCAACACCCATAAATCTGCTGACGGGTATTTTTCCCAGACCAACTCAAAGGTTTTCGTACCCATGCCCTTTCTCATTTGGTCGGGATCTATCCAGATCCGTTCACACACTTGATAGTTCAGACCTCTGTCTCCGACAATAAATCCTCCAACGATTTCGTTGTCTTCGAGGATCTTGTAATAGTGCAAATGTCGATTCTTGATCTTGTCAATGTTCCATTCAATCGAGTCAACCCCGGGAGGTCCACCGGGTCCTGGGGCTCCAAATTCTGAATCGGAGTCAAATGCTTTCTTGCAGGTTTCAGTGAGCACTTCTGCATCCTCAACTTCTGCACGTTGAATTGTAACTGAATCTTTACTCATCTATGTGACCCAAAAGAAAAACGTGAAACTCTGGGTAAAGTTTACTTCTCTCAGAAAAACCGAGTGAAGGAATGGATGTTTAGCTTCAAACTACATTCTCATCAGGAGATACAAGAGTAATCCTATAACACTGATAACTAAGACAATTCTCAAAATGCTATCCATCTTTGATCTTTGCTTCCTAGTAAGAGGAATCAATAGTCCAAATGAAAGTGTTATTCCCAGAATCACTGAAATTAGGAATATGTGAACCATGAGACCAGTATTCTGCATTTCAGCGCCCAATATGAAGTACTCATTAATAACAAACGAGCCCGAGAGCGAGTAGAACACAAGACACAGAGCTAGACCTATTTTCGATTTGGGACCTGTGAGAACTTCAATATCAGTCATCGAGTACATACCCTCCTTCATATCCCATCTTGGGCATTCAAAGTCTATCTCATTTATTACTTATTCTAATTCTCAAATCCATCGTCTGACACGATTCTTGAAATCTCGGTACGCATCTCCAAATTCCTCTTCTAGGATGACCTCTTCTTTCTTGATGAAGACATACCTGAAAATGATGTAGAGTAGAATTAGGAAGAATGCTGTCACTACACTGCTCCATACAATGACCAGTCCAAGAAGCATCAGGAGGTTACCAAGGTAGATTGGATTCCTGGTGAATCTGAAGGGTCCAGCCAACACGAGATTGGAAGGTCTCTGCATAGGTTCCCTATTTCTCAATCCAATCTTGCCAATATGTAGCAGAGTATAGTTTGCCCAAATTATGAAGAGCATCCCGATAGGAATTAACAGAATCCCGACGAGATTATAGGGTTGAGGAATGATGTCTGCTGGAAATGTGAAGATGTCGACGAGAATCTGCATATCAAAGATAGCTAGTGGCGATACGATAATGAGTGAAAAAAGGGTTGCAACTACTAACATAACAAGTCCTTGAACAACTATCATACCACGAGGGTACTTCTCTTTCATCTCCTCAAATTTTCCCATCAATAATCCCTTCTATTCCTCAGTCTCTTTTCTCTGCTTGGAGAAAGACTCGAAAGTTCTTCCCTGTGCAACTATCACACAAGTCTTGATACCCTCTGGAGTGATTTTGATCGTTGCACTCTCTATTGCATCCAATGGGATTCCCTCTTTCTTTAGAACATCATGAAACCATCTTGACATGGTCGTGTAGTATTCCTCAACACTATCTCCTTCCATGTCTGGTGTTAGCGTTCCAGCTACTAGATTCACCGTTATTTCCCAAAGGGGATTGCTGTAATTGAATGGATCAGATCCTGTCGGTTCGTGTGACCATATTGAGTCCCTTACAGCATTATTGGTAACGGATTGGAGTCTACTTAGTTTCATGTAATCACTCCTTGTTGATTTCTTTACAACACATACCAGGAGAGCACCGTTCTTTCATCTCTTCAAAACCAACCATATTAACAGCATTCAGCTTCAGGCGCAAGATGATTAACTGCTGATATTCTTTTGGAACTCAGTAATTTGTTCAGGATGCCAAGGGATATTGGTTAATGTTGGCGGATTAGAATCAACAAGTGCAGGAAGAACACATAGCTCAGACGCATCTATCCAAAGCTGGAGTTTTTCCTTAATCAGTTCAATAGGGTCGTCTTGTAAGATTGGTACAATGTTTGGTATTCCAAATCCGTCAAGCAATGAGGGGTATTCTAGAATTCCTGAGGAGGTCATCTGAGATCCTGTAGTTGCATACGCATTATTGTCGAGGATTAATATTTTCAAATTGCTTGGTCGGATAAAAGAAGTTGTAGTCAAGGATCCTAGTCCCATCAAGAGATTACCATCGCCGACAAGGGTCAGGATCTGCTTCCCTGGTCGAGCCATTGCCATACCTAGTCCAACAGGGACCGGTAATCCCATGCTTCCTCGTAGATAGATCTGGGGTTTTGGTAAGAAATGGTAGACTTGTCGGCTGATGTTCCCGTTACTACTAACTATTATCTCATCTCCGGAAAGAACTGATGCGAGCTCTTGAATTATCTCAAAACCATACATCGTCACAACACACCCTGCTTGACCAATAGAGCAACTGGTCTTGAGGTCTCATCCATCTCGGTGAGGGCTAATTCGATGGTCTCTTGCCAATCCTCCTCTTTCATTTCCCAATAGGGAACGTGATAACCCACTAACGTATCTTCAGTAACCTCGCCCATTAGAGAATGTTCTGGGAAGTCGCGGTCAGGTTCGAGTCCTCTCCAGCTTACGATTAACAACATTGGTAATTTGTAGAGTTGAGCCAGTGAGGTCAGTGCGTCCCCAATAGTCGCATACCCAGAGTTCTGCATTATCACAAAGGCTCTTGCTCCTCCAAAAGCTATACCTGATGCAATCCCGACTGCTTCATCTTCTCTAGTCGCGGGGATGTAACTAATTGCCTTAAGATTCTCAAACTCATCTATCATCCTAGAAAAATAGGAGCATGGAACTCCAGTAGCAAAGGAGAAACCCTTCTCCCGGAGGAAGTCTAGAAACTCCGACGAATTAATCATACCTTCGTCTACGTATTTCCCGTCTTTAATATTCGCGGGTCTCTATTCAATAATTCTCTTGAAAGTGCCTATTACAATTATATTAAATATAGTTAATTTAGTATCAGAGAAGGTTAGAGGAATGACAGACCATGACACAAGAAGAAAACATCGAGACCGCTCGTAGCTTACTCAGATACATGGAACAGAAAAAACTCAAGGAGTTCTCTGAGTTATTTGCAGAAAATGGAAAATGGATTCATCCATATCACTCGGGATTGTTCTCTTCGGAATATGTTGGCACTAAGGAAATCTATGATGGGATTAAGACTGCAGCTGACAACTTTGATGAAGTCCATTTCCCAATTGATGAGATTCTACCATTCCAAGACCCAAATAGAGTGGCAGTGAAACACACAGGTAAACTCAATCTGAAGAATGGCACTGGAACTTATGAGAATGATTACCTTGCTATTTTGTCCTTTGATGAACATGGAAAAATCATTGAGTGGATTGAGTACTACAATCCGATCAAATCTGCGAAGGCATTTGGGTTAATGGATAAGATAAAATAATTTGATCGACAATTCAATTTACTAGGTTTAGCCATTCTGACCTCTTCTCAACAGAATTGATATAGTTCCCTTTTTATCAGTCGAGAGGTTGATTCATAGTTTATGAGATGAGGAAGAGAGAGAACCATGACTTCGCAAGAAACTGAGCTTCAATTTTACGAACGCCATGTCCGATGGTTTGTTAATTTCTTAGCAGAACCAAGTCTCGTTGGCGAAGAACTTGATATCATATGCTCAAATTTAGAAGGAAAAATTGAACATGCTTTAATTGAAGATCCTGCAATTGATAAACTATCACTTGATGTCAAGGTAAGTTGGAGCAAAATTGCAGATATGAATTTGGAGGAGATGACATGGCTAGGTGTCCTGAAAATACAAACAGATGTAGGCCATGCCCGAATTGATGTTAAAGATATTCAAAATGTTTCAATACGTCTAAGCAAAGTACTGATGAAAAATTTTGGGGACCTTAATCAACGAGGTCGCATTTTGTTTGACATAGATTCACCCCTCTATGTTATTCTCTCCTCAGACAAAGTCGATTCAAAAGTCGAAAAATGGGATGCTCCGACTATTCAACGATATAAGAAAGCGTTAGGGCCTTATCTGGGACTATATAGTGGGCAATGGCCAGATTATAATGATGAGCTATACAACCGTCGAATTGAGAATAATCTTTCAAATAGGACTTCTGAGTTGCATTTCTACGCGAGAAATAGTGCTTTCATCTATATTGAGGGAGAAGGATATGAAAAATACTGGAACTATGTTGAAGACGTGATGGATCCTCCCCTTGTTCGAGCACGTGGTGTAATCTTCGTGATGCTAAAACTACAGGACTTAATCCAGCGATTCCTCCAGGAACTTCCAGATCTTAAAATGCAGGATATTTCCATTATCGAAGAAAAACAAGCAGAGCTTGAAAAAACGAATCAATCCCTCATGCAATTAATCGCGTTAATTCGTCGAGAAGACATGGTCAACATGCGGGCGCATGCGCGGGCGTTAAATGACCACTTCATCAATATATTCCGAATTGAGAATGTTCTCTCCCATGTCAAAAGTAATTTGAATTATGTCCATGAATCTGTTCAGTTGGTTTATGAGGAAAAAAACCGAAACCTCCAAGTTCGCCAAGAACGACTTTTTCTGTACTTAAGTATCATTTTAGGCGCATCAGTCGTTACTGAAGCAATTAACGTAATGATAGACCCCTTTCAAGAAACATTGGAATATTTGGTAATACGATACTCAATGGCCCTTTCAATCATTGCGATTTTTGGATTCATTATATTTAGAATCTTCAAAAGATAGGAGATGTGAGCTGTTTCCACGATGCCGGATGTTCAACTACCGGATTCTCAATTAGTGACAAATAATATAATCCGCCAAACGTATGTTGAGTGTCATGTCAAATTCTGATTTTGATGAAATTTTAACCAAAGCTTACAAACGAATGCATAGATACACATGTGCTGAAGCCTCATTGCAGGCATTGCTAGAACTTTGGGGTATGACGAACCCGGAGTTATCTTGGGCTACTGCAGGATACTTAGGAGGTATCCTCTCTGGAGAAACAACCTGCGGTCTACTAATTGGAAGCAGTGCTGCGATTGGATTCAAATGTGGACAGGGAACGGACTCTATTCCTGAAGATCATCCGGAAGAGAGAGGAACCGCCATTGAAATTGTTACTAATCTGTATGAAGATTTCCAGAAGGAATTTGGAAGTACAGCATGCAAGACTCTTAGTAAAGTCGATTTTAGTGACGGCGATCAGCTTGGAGAATATATAATGGAGAAGAAGTGGAAATCCACATGTGATATTTTTCTAGGTTACACTATCAGGAAATTGGCATCTATGGTAGAAGCTGGAAAATTCTGAGATGAATGATTAACAGAGATATTTAGGAGATTTCGATGGCAAATTACGTCTACATCGCAACAAGTCTGGACGGCTTCATCGCCGCAAGTGACGGGGGTCTCGATTGGCTCGAGAAGATTCCAAACCCTGAAGGAAGCGACTTTGGGTACGCTGATTTCATGAGTGGCATAGATGCAATAGTGATGGGACGAAAGACCTTCGACAAAGTTCTGACCTTTGGTTCTTGGCCATATGATAAGCCCGTCTATGTGCTGAGTAAAAGCAAGGTCAACATCCCAAAGGAGTTAGAAAACAAGGTCAAAATCGTCAACGGGGATCTGAAGAAGTTGGTTGATCAGCTGAAAGAGGTAGGGCATCAGAACCTGTACATCGATGGTGGCATTACGATTCAAGGCTTTCTTGAAGAGGATTTAATTGACGAGATGATAATAACGAGGGTCCCCGTTCTTCTTGGAAACGGTCTCCCGCTTTTTGGCAAGCTCACCCGGAGACTGTATTTCAGACACACGAGGACTGAAATCTTCAATGAAACACTCATAAAAAGTCATTACACACGGGTCAGGGTGTAGAAGAGATTGAGTGAAACAGATAAATCACCATTGGAGCATAGATGCTACAGTATCGAGTCTACATACCTTAAGAAAGGACAGGGATGAACCTCAATTGAAGCCAAGAGATAGATTTCATAAAACGGTTAATCATGAGGAACCTGACCGAGTTCCGCTGGATTATTGGACCACACATCAGGCATACGAGAACCTTAGGGATTACCTTGGAATTGAATCTCCAGAAACACACAGGTGGGGACTCTTTTCCGAATGGAAAACATCAGAGGAATTACTGAGGCGATTGAATGTGGACTTCAGACATGTCCACATGAAAACAGCTGCAGGTTTTAAACCTCAACCGCTCCCAGATGGGTCTTTGGAAGATGAGTGGAAATCCGGGTCGAAGCTGATTGGAGAATACGATGAGGTCACATACTATCCATGGGCCAAGTTCACAGAAGTAGAACAAGTAGAGGAGTTTGATTGGCCCGATCCTGATGACCCATCAAGGATGGATGGAGTTCGAGAGTTGGCAAAACACCTTCACGAGGAGACTGACTACGCTGTTGTTGGATTCATTGCTGGCCCGTGGGGAATCGTTGAGATGGCTGCTCACTTCATGAGAGGGTTCGATAAGTTCCTTGTTGACCTGCTTCGACGACCAGACCTTGCTGAAGCAATGATGGACAAATCAATGAAACTCGCTATTGAAATGCACCGAGTCTTTCTGGATGAGGTTGGTGAATACTTGGATTGCCTACAAGTTTTTGATGATCTAGGTCATCAGTATGGACTTATCATGAGTCCAAGTGTCTATAGAACTCTTGTGAAACATCGACAGAAGAAAGTCTACGATGATATCCATCAGAGAGCACCGCACGTCAAAATCCTCTATCACACTTGTGGAGCGATAGAACCTTTGATACCGGACCTGATAGATGTGGGAGTGGATATTTTGAATCCAATCCAACCATTAGCAAAAGGAATGGATTCAGTCGTGCTCAAGGAGAAATACGGCGACAAACTGACATTTCATGGAGGTATAGACCTACAGCATGTTATGTCTGCCCAGGGGTCAATAGAGGACGTACGTGCAGAGGTTGACACCCGAATAAATGCACTTGCGCATGGTGGTGGTTACATACTAGCGCCTGCACACAATATTCAATCAGAGTCTACACCACAGAAAATTCTGGAGTTGTACGATTACGCGGCGAAGAAGGGCGCTTATCCCTTGAAGTGAATAGACTCAACGTATAGACTTCTCATTGTGAAGGTCATGACTTTAATAATAACTTCTAAACTCGTTCGTAGCATCGAACATCGCTACAATGTTTTCTGGAGATCTTCATTGATGTTTACAAACTTGTACGTCAACAGATGGATGTCTTGGATACCAGTTTTGCCGATGTCTGAGCAAAATCTTCCGGATGTGGACTCTGAGG
>JAGXOC010000073.1 GCA_019894665.1 Candidatus Thorarchaeota archaeon | reverse complement strand
AATGGAAACTTTACATTCTCTATAGCCAAATCGCGTGGATTGATCTCCGTATTACTGATTATTTCATCAACACTGGCCGCAGCATATCCAGCTATCAATGTACTGATCAAGCGTACTAAATCATCACCAACTGTCAAACTTGAAAAGTAAGCGGCAAGGTCACCTGTTATGTGCAGGACATAGGCTTCTGGTTCAAGGGGTCTAGCAAGCTCAATTGCCTCAACGATGCTATCAACTCCTCCTAGTCTTACATGCTCGTTGAAAGTAGCTAGTTCTATTGACCAAAATGGAAGATGTACACTGTATGCGTGACCAAATTCTTCTTTCAGGTCAACCAGACGACTGATAGATTCAGGTGTGAGAGAGTTTGGAACGATATACTTTGCATCCATTGAAAGCTCTATGACGGAGTAACCCTCACTAACTACATCTCGAACAATTTCAACAACATCCAAGCGTGAGAAATCAGGAACACCATCAATGACCACTTGTCGAGCTACATCTTGGAATTCCAAAGCCGTTATACCAAACCTCAGAGGCATGATTCGAACATCTCCATTTTGTTCTGTTACATGTCCTCCCGATAAACTGTTTCATGGTATGAAAGACATATACGCAGGTTAGTCATCCATGAAGTAGGTGACAATATTGGGAATAACGATTCGATACTTGGCACATGCAAGTTTCCAGATTAAGACTGTAGATCAGAACATCTACATTGATCCGTCAACAAAAGGTACAGGTCTAAAGAAGGACCATTTCCAGCCTGCAGACCTTATTCTTGTGACTCATGGCCATGAAGACCATTGTGACAAAGATCTACTAAAGAAAATCCGCAAATTAGGAAGTCCTGTGATTGCTCCTGAGAATCTTAAGAAAGAGCTCAAGGGAATGGTCGTGTGGGACTTGAGTCCAGGACAATTCATGAAGATGGTGACTAGCGAAGGTACAATATGGGCAACAGAAGCATATAACGTGAAACGCTTCCGCTCTCCTGGAAAACCATTTCACCCTAAGGGATTTGGTGTGGGGTATCTTCTAAAGATTGAGGATAAGAGAATCTACCACGCGGGGGACACTGACTTAATACCGGAGATGGAAAAACTAGCCGACGCTGAGGTTGACGTCGCACTGCTTCCAAGTGGAGATACTTACACCATGGATGTCAATGAGGCTGCTGAGGCTGCATTGATAATCAAACCAAAGATCGCCATCCCAATGCACCTGAAAGGAGCAGATCCAGCAATATTCAAAGAAAAAGTAGAGTCTCAATCGGACATCAAGGTGGTCATTCTTGGTGAGGGAGAAGAGTATATCCTAGAATAGAGATAATAGTGGTATGTTCAGAGAACGAGTTGGGTTCGCTGTGCAGAGACCCGGAACTGCAGTAAGAATGAGGGATTTGAATGACTAAACCGATAATATGGGTCGAAGGCATCATAGGAGCTGGAAAGACCGAACTAACTAAAATCCTATGCAGGGAAATGAATTACGAGGGGTTCTACGAACCCGTCGATCAGAACCCCTACCTTAAGATGTTCTACGCAGACATGAGCAAGTGGGCTTTCCCCATGCAGATGCTGTTGTTACACAAACGATTTGCCCTACAGAAAAGGGTTGCCTACTCAGCTTATGTCGATGGAGGTCCCGAGGGATACATCATAGACCGTGGACTCCCCGGCGATCGGGTATTCGCCAAGCTATTGACACTGCAAGGTCATATAGAGCAGATAGACTGGGACACCTACGAACTGGCTTACAATATCATGCACCAGTCGTTGGTGCCACCCACTTTGTTGTTGTACCTTGACGTACATCCAGATGAGGCCTACCAACGAGCGAGGCAAAGAGCAAGGGACGAAGAGAGTCCCATGCCAGATGACAGCTTCAGAGAATATCTGGGAGAGTTGGAGCGTGAGTATCTTCTGCTTCTCGAGGAAATATACCAACAGAGACATCACTGGAGCAGGGGGGTGAAAATTCTTAGAATACCATGGAGAAACATTGACATAGACAATCCAGACCGAGCTAAAATACAGGCCCTTGTAACCAAGATTAGAAGGGCATTAGAATGATTACCATACTTGTGACTGGAACGCACTCATCAATACTACTGGCGATTCCATAGTGAAGGCCAGCAATTACTCAAGAAGTAACAAACTTTGGTACTTATGCAAGTCTGCTAATTTTAGGTATGTTAGGTCTGCTTATTTCAGATATGAACCCTCTACTTCTTTTTACATCTAGAGCATAGTACTAGGAAAAGATGAGCTGTTAACTACATCTTTTGAAGTACATGAGTTTCTATGACAGGGTCAACCCCAAGGACTTCGACCTTGAGCATCTTGTCACCCTGACGAATACTCTTTACTGTATCAAGTCCTTCAAGGGTCTTTCCAAAAACAGTATGACCGGTTTTTCGACCAAATGGATCTACATCGCCATCAAGGTGTTTGGTCTTTTCCCTAGTTAGGACAATGAAGAACTGACTACCTCCGGTATCTCTTCCAGCGTGCGCCATTGAGAAAGCACCAGGTTCATGTTTTTGACGTGGTCCCTCGGTTTCACAGGGGATTCGATATCCAGGGCCGCCACTCCCTGTACCTTTGGGACAGCCTCCTTGAATAACGAAATCGGGTAAGACTCTGTGAAAGGTCAGACCGTCGTAATATCCGCTTTGTGCGAGAGTAACGAAATTCTTGACTGTGTTGATTGCGTCATCATTCCAAAACTCTGCGACGATATCTCCACGGTTTGTCTGTATCTTGATCTTTGTTGGCATATTCAGTCGCCTCTATGTTTCGCTCGTCTTAACCTTCTTAGCAGTTCCGTAATGTGCGATTTCCTCATGGTGATGCCTATCTGCTTATTAGCAATTCAGAGGTTTTTTGCATGAGCAAATGACTGTCGAAAAAGAGTACTCTGAAGGCAGGACAACATTCCTGAGTGCAGATGTGGACCATTATAGTGGAGATAAGAAACAACCAACCTCTAGCTTGCCTGTATTTTATAATCCACGAATGCAACTCAACAGAGACCTCTCAGTACTCTTTCTGATGGCCTACATGGAGAAACACTCAGTTGAGATGATGTGTGAACCATTGACAGGTTCGGGTGTACGGACACTGAGGTATCTCAACGAGTGCCCAGGTGACTTCTATGCCAAAATGTGTGATGCTAATCCACTAGCAGTGGAAACAGCCCGGCGAAATGTCGAAACTCTAGGATTTGATGATCGAGCAGAAGTGATTCATGGCGATGCTAAGGTATTGTTGATGACAGAATCCAGAGGAAAACGGTTTGATTTTGTGGATATTGACCCATTTGGGACACCAGCACCTTATCTCTCAGCAGCAGTACAATCTATCAGCCCTAAGGGAGGGCTTCTCGCAGTGACTGCAACCGATATGCCGGTTCTTTGTGGAGTCTACCCTAAAATTGCATTACGTAGATATGGTGGTTTCTCAGCTCGGGCTCCCTACACGCATGAGATTGCTATTCGACTGCTCAATGGGTTCATCTATAGTGTGGCTGGTTCTAACGATTGTTCGATGGAGCCACTTGCAGTATTGAGCACTGACCATTATATCAGAACATGGGTTCGGATAGAAACAAATCGAACAGAATCAAACCGCCAAGCTAGCAAGCTAGGGATTATCAGATATTGTACCGGATGTATGCACTCAGATTTTGTGCAACTCTCGTCCAAAGTACAGAATGTAGATTTTGACCATAAAATAAAAGGATGTGCAGGACCTATACGTGTGGCTGGACCTCTATGGATTGGAGATTTGTTCAAAGACCAGTTTCTCAGCAATGCCACCAAAGTACTTGAAAAAAGTGAGATGGAACACTATCATCGCAAAGTTCCTGATGTACTTGAGAAGATGGTTGAAGAGTCTGGTCTTACCAATCGACCATATATCGACATTCATGCTTTGTGCGATCTTCACAATTTTGCGCCACCTAAGAATCAAATCATTATCGAGAAGCTAAAAGAACAAGGATATCAGGTTGCAAGAACTCATTTCAAACCCACAGCAATAAGAACAACTGCCTCAGTGGAAGAGGTAACGAGAATAATAGCCAACTATAATGCGAGGTGATAATGCGATGGGACGACCAAGAGGAGGAGATAAACAGCGAAAGAAAGAGCATTTTTATCAAGCTGCAAAGAAACATGGGTATCGGAGCAGGTCTGCGTATAAACTAAGGCAGATCGCGAAGGATCACAAGCTCCTTTCAGGCGTTGATCGCGTTGTTGAACTCTGCTGTTGTCCAGGTGGATGGACTCAGGTCCTTAAGGAAATCGATAGCAGTCTTCAGATTGTAGCAGTTGACTTGGAGGTTATGATTCAATTAGAGGGGGTCAAGTTCATCCAAGGCGATATTCTTGATGAGAAAATAATTGAGAGAATTGAATCTCTCACAGGAGGTACTGTAGATCTGGTTCTTTCAGATTGTTCCCCGAATGTGACTGGACAATGGGATCTGGATGTAGTAAGACAGATATCGCTCGTTGAGGGAACAATCGAGATTGCACATAGATTGCTTGGAAACAAAGGAAAAGTCCTGTCCAAAGTGTTTCAAGGACCAGGATTTCATGAGCTCCTTCAATCTGTTAGAAAGAAATTCAACTCTGTGAAACTAATCAAACCTGCCGCATCACGGAAAACCAGTGCTGAGATCTATCTTCTCGCTGTAGGACCTCGTGGAAGAAGCCCGCACGATGAGTCTTAGCTAATAGCTATAGCTATGTCAGGGCCCAACCATTCCTCAAGCTCTCTACATGTGACAGGAGAGTCTGGCTGTCTGATTCCGCATTTACCGATCTTCAGGCAATGGAAACACGGGCATCCGTTCATATCGGTTAGAACACTGGACTCGGCATCGTCAACGACTGGAGTTTTAATCATGAATCTTTCTTTTTCGAGTTCTTGTTTCTGCATTATTCGTCCCTCAGCCATCAATGTGATGATTGTTTTTGTTATCTTTTGAGAGTCGATACCCAGCCTATCCGCGAGTTCCCCGATGAGGAGACCCTTCTCACCTGCATCACGCAGAGCGGTCAGTATTTGGTCGCTATCATCGTTCATTGAAATGACCTTGAATAGACACGTGGCAACATCAAACATCTTACGCGGGATGATATTTAACTATCGGAAGCTACTAGCCATAATCGGCAAATGTCGTATTGATTTTGACATGGATGTACACTTGTGTGCATCATTTTTTCCTAAGATAAAGCAATTGACCGACTAATTTTGATGGGTCAAGGCCGCGCCGAGGACGCACAGCCACATACGGTTCCTTCACAGGTCCAAAAACATCGATGATTATGCCAACTTCTTGCGCTTTCTTGTCCAGCACGATTGAACGAGATCCCGCAGACGGTGTTTTGTCTGTGCGTAGAATAATTGATCCACGCTTTGAAATATGGAGAACTTTTCCTAATCGTCTCAATATGTCACACTCACACATGGGTTATTTTCGGTGCTTCTTCTTACCTTTCTTAGTTTCTGCAGCCAATCGAGCTGATTCTCGTTGAGCTACAGCTCTTCGAACACCTTTAGCAAGCATGAGCAGCACTCGTTTCTTTTTGTGGTTTTCAGGATTAGCAACGAGTAAGTATCCATTCTTGTCAGAGAATCCCCGAGGGTATTGCTTGTCTGGCTCGCTCTCAAATTCAAATCCTGATGATTCAGCAGCCATCTCAAGGACTTTGAGGGTCACATTTGCTGCTGCCAAATTGTTGGATATTTTGCGGCCCTGCAATCTAGAGAAGTTCTTCTCGAAATATGCAGGCCAGACAATAAGCATTCCATCGTGTTTTCTCATTGTACCCTGCTTCCAAGTTCTGTACACTCTCTCCAGTTTTGTTGTTCTTTTTATCTTTCGCATCTGTGGAAATAGAAGGATGAACTTGATAAGCCAGTAAGTTAGCCACCTAACAACGGAACAAGAGGATGAACAAGAGCTTGACCAGAAAGAGCAAGGATGTCTATTTTGCGGAGATTGCAGACTTGGTATCTTCACGAAGTACATGCAGGAGAAATCAAGTAGGTGCAGTTATCGTTAAAGACTCACAAATCCTGAGCACAGGATATAATGGAGCTCCAAAGAAATTACGACACTGTGAAGACGTAGGATGCATTCGCGAGGAGCTTGGTGTCAAACCAGGAGAACGTCATGAATTGTGTAGAGGATTACACGCCGAGCAGAATGCCATCATACAGGCAGCTTTTCATGGTATCAGTGTGAATGGTGCCAATATATTCTGCACAACTCGACCTTGTAGTATCTGCACTAAGATGCTCATCAATGCAGGGATTCATGAGATTGTCTACATAGAGGAGTATGAAGATGAACTGGCGGCCCAGCTTGTCAAGGAAGCAGACCTCAGCCTTCGTCGTGTTGAAATTCCCAGGAAATATGGTAGGAACTCAAAATAGCTCTAACTATTAGGTGTTCATCTGGAAAAGTTAAAGAACAACATTGTTTCATTCCAGATTGAGTGGGTGACCACAAATGGGAGAACTTGAGAACCTGATTAGTATTCATGATTTGGATAGAAAGACGATAGACCACATCCTTGACACTGCAGCCAAGATGGAAACAGTTGCTGTGAAGAGGACTAAAGATCTCGACTCAAAGATAATGGCAGTCTTGTTCTTTGAACCTTCCACACGCACACGCCTTTCTTTTGAGAGCGCGATGCTTAGACTTGGTGGGAGCGTTCTTGGTTTTGCAGAAGCAGGGGTGTCAAGCGCTGGTGGAAAGGGTGAAACTCTTGCAGACACTATTCGAACTGTAGAGAGATATGCAGACATCATTGTCATTCGACATCCATTAGATGGGTCGGCTAAAGTGGCAGCCGAATTTTCCAGTATTCCTGTAATCAACGCTGGAAGTGGTTCTGAGGAACATCCAACACAAGCTCTACTCGACCTTTATTCGATACGCAAAATGAAGGGTAAGATTGACGGTCTCTCAATCTCACTCTGTGGAGACCTCAAGTACGGGCGTACAGTTCATTCATTGGGAATGGGACTTTGCCATTATGATGTCAAAATCAAGCTCGCTGCACCCCAATCACTCAGAATGAAGCCTGCAATTATCAAACATATGGAGAAAGCGGGAGTTGATGTGATAGAGGTGGAAAGTGTGGAAGAGGCTGTCAAAGATGTAGATGTGATCTACACCACTCGAATCCAGAAAGAACGGTTTCCTGATGCTCGAGAGTACGAAAAGGTGAAAGACCGATTCCGAATAACTTCAGATGACCTCGATTTAATGCAGGAAGATACCATCATTCTACATCCACTTCCTAGAATGGATGAACTTGACTCTGATATCGATAATACACCACACGCCAAGTACTTCGACCAAGTATACAACGGAGTAATCTTGCGGATGGCTATCTTGAAACTGATTCTTGATTAGGTTGGCTCTATCCCTTTCAGCTCACGTGTCAACGTTTCAATCGATCCCACCTTACTAACAGCTAGAGGGATTCGCATTTGCTCAGACAGCTCCAGAGCAAGTCTGTCTACTTCTCCAACGCCATGAAGAACAACAAGGGAAGGTTTGAACTCTTGTGATTTGATAGCAATCATTGGGGCTCGACCGGTGCTAACGTTGGTGAATATCAGGCACCTCTCAGTAGTCGTCCCAAAGAGCTTCAGAAATGCATCACTGCTCAGCTCCTTCACCGCTCGTTCCACATCAACTAGGGTATAACCATAAATCTCGCGGTCCACAAGTTTCTCGCCAGTCTTGATTGTAAACTTCAGACGCTGGCAGAATTCTTTTGCAGTCATTGGTGTTGTGAAATCACTCATTGCCAACACTATGTTAAGGTCGACAAGACTGACATCCATAAGGCGAACAAACCCAGCAATGACTTGACCACCATTTTGTTCATCCAAGGCAAGCAATGCCATGATGAAGCGTCGTATAGTTGAAGTGCCCGGAGATTTTCTTCGTCCTGACTCGTAGTCACTGATCACACTTGGACTGATGCCCAGATGATCTGCGAGAACTATCTGAGGTAGTCTGAAGCGCTCCCTCCAGATTTTCATAGTCTTTCCTGGGTGGTCTGATAATGCAATCTCCCCAGCAATACGACGAGCAAGACGCTCACGGACAGATGACTGATACGACATTAAACGAATTTCGAGGTGTTTTGAACATAAGGATTTCGACTATTGACGAACTATGCATTTCTTGATCCGGATGTTCGCGGATCTGTTTCCTTTATGATGACTGAAACTGAATCTTGGTTGAAGCCCTTGAAACCCTCGGACCTCTGAATTATCTCAAGATGGCTGCTTATTGCCCCTTTATTTTTGAACAAACCTGATTGCTCTTTGGTCAGACGCCCAACACCTAATGTATTCTCTAATCGACTCGGTTCCACATGACGCCTTTCAGATTCCGTGAATAATTGCTTCAGAAAATGAAAGTCAGAGAAAGGTGTAAGGGTCTGAATTCCACGAGCCTCAAGTGCGCTTCTAGCTTGAGAGAAATCAACTCGTGCGGCTAGATGGTGCATTCCTGCTTGAAGCATGCTTTCACCGTGGAGAGCCACCCATAAACCAACAGTACCTAGTTTGCTAATTGCCGCCATTGAGTCATGGGCAAAGTCACGACTTCTCTCTTCCTCCGTGATATCAACATCAGCGAATATTGTGATTCCACATATCGGATGTTCAAGCACTTGTGCACCCCATCCAGCTGTTGGTCCTGCAAAGAATTGTTCTCGAGGTTCAAACCCCATTGTTTCAAACAGCTCAATCAGTAGATGAAAATTCTCTCTAGACGAACGGTATGCGTGGTGGTCGTGATTACCCCAACCAAGACCCAATCTATCTTGGAAAGCCTTTTGGATCTGACCACCTTGATCTCTGTTTTGCCAGTACAATCGTTCTGCTCGGAAGAACGCATCAGTAACTTTAGCAGATGATGACCCCCTACAAAACAGTTTGATGTTTTCAATTAGAGCTTGCAAACCTTCTGTATCTTGGTTGAATTTTCTTCTCCTCGTCATAAACTCTTGAAGATTCATTAGATACTCTTCAATATCTCCTGAGGATCTTGGGATTTTGAAACCATCAAATCCTCTTCGTTCTACCGCCCAGAGTTCGTAATTCCCTTGTTGATTGACCAACGCTTTTCTGTATGGTCCATTACGTTCTCCCTCTACATCATATACACTTCTAGCACGATAATCTACCGGACCTTTAACACTCGGCCAGTTGTAATATGAGTGGTTCATCTGGAGGAAGTGATCCAGACTTTCAGGTTTCAGAGCCAGTTTCGTTTCTTTGATATCTGTAAGAATGAGGGGGAAGAGTGTGGATTCTGAAAGGGCATAGACCTTCGTACCCTTTTCTTTGGCTACTTTTTCATTCTCATGAAATCCCAACTCAATGAGGTTCTCGGAATCAACTCGGTCAGCAGGGAGAGAAACATGGTCTATCCAATCAAAAAACTGTGTTGCTGTTTCCATCTGCATTTTTTCTGAAATCTTCCTTGCTGCATCATTATTCTCTAGAAAACCTGATACGATTTGGATAAGATAATTCTCAGCCAATGGGTGAAGACTCCAATCAAAAACAGTCATCGGTCGACCATCCTATTCCGATACATAAGCTGGTTAAATTCAATATCTTCCACTCTTATGAGTGAGATGTCGTTGAGTACTAGAAATGGTGGGCCGGGGGAGATTTGAACTCCCGATCCCCTGGAGTCTTGCTAGCGAACATTAGTTCGCAAGACCCAAACCAGGAATCATAGCCAAGCTAGACCACCGACCCTTGCTAAATCGGCAGTCCTCCAACTGTGGTTATAAGAATAACGGAGCAGTTCAGAAATGTCAGTCATGAATAATCTCTTAACTATTGGTCAGTGAACAATAGTGAGTACGATGAGTCTACTTGGTCCAGACGATTTCGACTTGGGTAATAAGGGTCGAAAAAAGAAGCTGGCAAAGGACCTGTCTCCTTCAGTAGCGAAAGAGATTGAGAGATGGCTGAACAGAGAAGATGACCCTGAAGCCTTCAGGAGAGTGTCAGAGCTGGTAGGAACAGAAGAAGCTACCCGTTTATTTGCTAGGCGTCGACAACATGGTAGAAGATTGAAGCCTGGAGACCCTCTACTCGAAGAATGATGAAGGGACTAAATTGACAGAAGAAGCAGAACCAATCGATGACGATACACATCAGAGCAACATAAGAACGTCGCTGGCTTTCATCCGTACTGTTGATGCCGAGAAGAGAACTCACCTAGCAGAACTCCGTACAGGAATAGGTATACTGACAATACCAATGTCCCTGTTGACAATCCTGATTGCCACATCGAATTATTACTCAGTCATTCAGGTTCTGGGATATATTCTAGGGCTCGCAATTGGCATACTTCTGTTATTATTGATTGGAGGGTTTCTTGTTTTTTCATCCTTTAGAAAGATACGCACTGATGATCGTCTTCGAGGTAAATGTGATGACCTCTCATTTTTGATAACGGATTTCAATAATCACAATCATGATTAGAAAAAGTGGAGCCCCAGGCGAGATTTTAGTTCAATTTTAGTTGTCATGCCAATCCAAGGGTTGGATTTCTCGACTGGTTCTGATGTAGTCTATCACGGCCCAATATAACGGTGCAAAAAAGACGACTACGAGGTAGTACCCAAATATAACTGAAGTTCCACAAAAAGCCACGCCAATACCAGCGATTATTTTTGTAACCCATGATTTCTGTTGCCATATTATCGGACTTGTACAAAGAGAGAGGAGCCCAAATATTACCCAGAGTGTTCCAACAATTAGAAAAAAGGAGTCTGAAAATATTATTGTCATTTGATATAATTGGTAGCCAGAGTAGATTTGAATTGCTCCTGCAAGAACCATTAGGATAGTAGCATTTCGGACTTCTGACGACCTCACAACATCATTCAGAGATATCCCCTCAATTGACGATTTTTCAAGTTCCTATACCTGCAGACCCAGAAAAACTTTGTTATAGTTGGTGATTGAAAAATAGTTCAAGTAGATGTTCTATGAGCACAAGAAGAAGTGGAGCCCCAGGCGAGATTTGAATTTGCGCTCCATGGCACAAACGTCCATGAAGTCTCGCGGCCTCCTCCTTACCAAGGAGGCGATCTAACCAGTCTGAGCTACTGGGGCTTCCGTAATACAAACCCAAGGCATGACTGAGATAAAGTTTTCGTAGTCTACATAGACTCTAAATCATCCCAATCCATTCCAAGTGTTTCATTTGCCC
>JAGXOC010000072.1 GCA_019894665.1 Candidatus Thorarchaeota archaeon | reverse complement strand
GTACTTAACGATATAATAAGCAAAATCATCGACGCATGTTTTTGGATAAAATGTTCATTTTCCGCTGGATTACGTGAAACGACTGAGTATTAAGTCAATAATGCAGTTTCTACATGAACTGAGGTCTGCCGCTATGAAACCAGCTAGGTCTGAATTGATTAGAAAGATACTGCTGGAGCTGAATGGCAGTCCGTCTTCAATTTATGATATTCTCTACTCAATAACAGGTTACGCCGATCCTCGGAGGACAAGATTACCCAAATTGATGAAAGCTATGGAAAATGATGGACTACTTGTCAGTGCGCTCCAACCCGGACCATTGGGACCGTACAGAAGAATGTACGAAATTGGACCTGAGGCCGAAACACATCTCAGGGGGAGTCTCAAGAGCAGCATTGAAACTATCTTGCATTTCTATCATGCATATAGAACATCAAAAATACAGAAGCTGTATGAATTCCCAGAAGAGAACCATCAACAGAGATCAAAGGGACGGATCCTTTACGCGGCATTTCCACATATAAAGGCTAATAACTTGGAGAAAATCCGGGAACTACTCTTCTCGTCAGAAGAGTCCAGTATTTCGATTGTCGGACCAGACCTGATCTTGAAAAAAACAGGAATCAGTTATGATGTTGCTGGAGATGACATAAGTCACCTATCAGTTGAGAGCAAAACATTCTCAGAAATCCACCTACATGGCGTACCGGAGATAGACAAGCTTCCTAGCGCAATAGCGGAATGCAAGAGAGTACTTGTAAGGAAAGGACAACTCAAAATTCTTGCACCTTATGCTTTCTTTGATGAACCTAAGAAACCATCTCTTGGAGAGTTTATCCGGATAACTTCTAGTGAACTCTTCCCTGAATTAGGAGTTGTTGAAGGGAATCAAGTCAGTCAAATCCTTGAACATTACTTTCCAAATTCTGGTGTCCATGAAACAAGTCTTGGTGAGGTCATCTTCCACGCAACGAAGTCATGAATTCAAAGACATTTGAAGAAACAGCAGATAACCGCGGGCAAGGCAAAAGACATATGGAAACAAGTCTTGCGAGCGTTGTACGATGTGGATGAAACATGTCAGAGAAGAAGGATGAATTAATCGACCTCGTGATGATTCAGAACGTCAGCGGCATTCAAATTTTCGCGGACCGACTAAAAATCACCTCAGAGGAGGTAATCGAACTCATTAACGAGCTCCTTGAAGAAGGAAAATTGAAAGGCTCTCTGACAGAGGATGGTACTCGATTCTTCAGGAGCGAGATAAAACTATCAGAGGCACCAACAATTGCGCGAGATGATGATCAACCGGGCTTCATGGAATTCAATTCACGGCCAGGTATAGTCACATCAATTGTTGGGCTTGTTATAATTGCCGGGGGATTGCTAGTAAACGCTTATGCGCTTGATACTGTTGAACAGAACTTTGCGGCGGTTCTGATCTTCATCGGAATGATGATTACCCTAGCTGGGCTGTACTTTCTCTCGCAACACAAAACACCATCCTAGAAAAATCATTAGCTCAATAGGACAGCTTAAGTAGTGGTCCGAAAGGGGCCCGTCAACAGAAGGACTAAGTATGCAAGAAATGATTATGGATGCGGTCCTCATTGCAATTTACGCTATCGGTGTTGGAACCATTTCGTCAATGGTAGGTATTGGAGGAGGGATATTCAATACTCCGCTCCTGATGATTGTCTTCTTATTAAGCGAACAATTTGCACCAGCAACTGCTCTTGTTGCAGCTTTATTTCTTGCAGTAGCGAGTAGCATCGCCTATTGGCGACAAGACCCACGACCTATAATTCCAAAGGTAGGGCTCTTTCTCGCTATTACTACAGTTCCTGGATCACTAATCGGGGTCGCAATCCGAACAATGATTGAAAGCCCCTATGTATTGCGGCTCATCTTCGGACTTGCATTGATGCCTGTAGCAATCAAGATGCTTTTTGCAATGAGACGTGAGAAAGGGGATATTGCATCTGAACTAGCGCGTTTCAACATGGCAAATCTGACTGACAAGAGACTGGCCATCTCTCTCTTTGGAGGATTTATCGGAGGAGTTTCAGCAGGAATGCTAGGAATCGGTGGTGGTGCAGTTATTGTACCAGTCCTAACAGTTCTGATGGGATTGCCCATGCATGCAGCAGTGGCAACGTCGATGTTCACAATGATGTTTACCGCTTCAGCTGGTACTGCAATGAATTATGCTAGTGGATTCATCAACCCATACTATGCCGTTTCACTGGGTGTTGGTATGCTGGTCGGAGCACAGGTTGGTTCAAGACTTGCCGTAAGGGTCAATTCAGTTCAGTTGAAGAGATTCTTCGGACTTATTCTTGTGTTCCCCTTAGTTAAGATGATGAGACTGGGACAGATGTGGCTTGATCCAACGGGGACTAGTATACTCACATCTACCATAGGTGACATCATCATTTGGCTGATCATTGTTATTCCAATCGGACTCTTCAGACTATATCAGATTCGGAAGCAATCAACAGGGGAAGTTGTTTCAGAGGAATCAAGTGAATTACATACTCCTGAATGAAACGACTTGGTCCGCGATTCTAGAGGTTGATACTTAATAGGGAGTCTATATCAGTTATTTGAACACAGTGCTTGTAACAGGTGTTTGTCATGGTGAAGTACAATCTAGATGGAAAAGTAGTAATTATCACGGGTGCCTCGGCTGGGCTTGGTGAACAGTTTGCGCATGCGTATGCAGATTCAGGGGCTCATGTCGTTTTAGGAGCAAGACGGGAAGATCTCTTGAAGAAAATCGCAGATGAGGTTTCTGACAAATTTGGTGTCAAAGCACTTCCTATCAAGACGGATGTTGCTGAAGAATCAGACATAGTCAATCTCGTCGATACCACGGTGAAGGAATTAGGTACAGTTGATGTGATGGTGAATAACGCAGGAATGTACATTGTTAAACCGTTGATTGAACAGACATTGGATGACTGGAATCGTGTCATGAATGTAAATCTAACATCGGCATTTATTGGAAGTCGAGAGGCTGCGAAAGTAATGATTCCAAAGAAATCGGGATCAATCATCAACATAACCTCGACATTCGGATTTGGTGGTACCGAATTCACTGAAGTGAGTTACTATGTTTCAAAAGGCGGGATGGTCACGATGACCAAAGCTCTAGCTATCGAACTTGGCAAATATAACATTCGAGTTAATGCAATAGCGCCTGGGTTTTTCCCCACAGAAATGTCAAAAGGCGTTTATGAGGATGAGAAGCTTAGGAATCGAGTAATTGATCCAAGAACAGCCTTACCAATGTACGCAGAGAACGAATGGATTAGAGGTGCAGCTTGTTTTCTTGCTAGCGATGACGCTAGATACATCACAGGCCACACACTAGCTGTTGATGGTGGATGGCTCGCTTATTAGTCCAAAAAGAAAATGAAAAGGAAGGCAAGACTTGCCTGCCATTCCTTTCGTTTGGATTGATCCCTTAATCTTTCCAGTCCATGGATTCAAAGTCACGGTATTTCTTCCATTGACCACTACCACTAATCGCAGCTATGATCAATAGAGAAACAAGAAACACAGCAAAGTTCTGATAGGCATCAAAGCTATCTGCGAAGAACCAGAACCAAATTGCCAGAACAAGGACCCAAACATATGCTAATCCAATAGCCCACCAGTTCTCGGGACCTTCACCTCTGCGACGTGACCATGGCAGCCACATTCCCACTATTATTGCTGTGAATATTGCAAATGATAGAAGGATCACTGCCACATTCTGGTTTCCTGAAAATGAGTAAACAGGATTCCCAGCAAAGAAGAACATCCAAATCACAATGAATACTAGCCATAGAACGAACACGCCCATTGTTCCTTTCAGTCGACGTGCAAGACCAGGTTCGCCATCGGCACCATCAATTTCTATGCTGATACCAGGACTCCAGGGGGCTATCACTACCAACAGCATTACCAAGAATGAAGCCAAGATTATAGCAACATTCTGATAGTTATTAATCGGATAAATGAGTGCAATGTCATTAGCAAATGGAAGCCATAGCACAATGAATGTCAACCACCCGATACCACCTATTGCACTAATCCGAGCACCACCACCTTCACCTGCGGATGGAACCCAAGTAATCACATTAACCGCACCAATAAGCAGCAGAGAAGCAAGTCCAATTCCGATGTTCTCATAAATTCCAAAGTCGGCAGCAAAAAAGACTATCCAGACAACTAGAAAAATTAGCCACACGACACCGCTAATTGCACTTGTCCGAGCTTTCCAACCTTTATCTAGTGGAATCCACATAATAGCATTAAGTGCGAACACAATGAGAAGAGCCACAAGTACGACTGCTATGTTCTCAAAGATACCATAGCCACTTGCGAAGAAGAACAGCCAGATTATCAGAAAAGACATCCAAGCAACCATACTGGCAAGAGAGCCATATTCTTGGACCTTCGTTCTTCTGCGTCTACTTCTTCGTCGACGTCGTCCAGGTCTAACCTCTTCCTCTATTTCAGACTCCACAGTTTCGACATCCTCAGGTATGTCTTCAGGTGGTGGAGTTACATCTTCATCAATTGGTTTCATTATATCCAACCCTATATCCAACGCTATGACTCCTGCGGGAAATAACCCCTTTAAGCCGTTTGCGTTGGGTTTTTCTAACCAAAGTCAATCAATTCTTGTTTATAAAGCAAGACCACAAAATAGGGTCACATCATGTGACTAGTAAACGCATCTATTTAGATAGATACATCACTCATAAACTGTATAGGAAGGACTCAGAAGCAAGCAGCTAAGAGTCCCCACCCCCGTTTATTGACATGTGAATTAAATCACTCTTTCGACACAATAATCTTAGGCGTAATAGGTTTAGTAAGACAATAGTATGCCGGACATCTTTCCACCGTCATTTGACGTATCCTTTCGACTTCCGCATCGCTTGCCTCAGTCTTAGCGGATAGGTCCAAGGTCATGTTGCGGAGAATTGGATTATCAGACACACCGAAGCTAAGGGACATGTCCAAGTCAGCCTCGACTTTGATGGCAAGTTCCTCAAGTTCTACACCCTCTTTGGCAGCCCATTTCGCAAACGTTGCGGCAAAGCAGGATGCAATTCCAAATAGGCAATATTGTATCGGGTTCACAGACATTCCGCCCCCTCCCAAGAAAGACGGCTCATCAGCGTAGAGAATCATCCGTCCATTCTCGTATTTGAGTTCTGATTCAAATTGAGGACCCTTTTCTCCTATTCTCCATCTACCCTCAACTTTCAGAGTCTTCAGAGCAGATTCGGGGTCTTTCTCAGCGTTTTCAACTGTGCGATCAAAAGCGTCTAGGTTAACTCTATTCACTTCCATTTTCATAACTTCCAAATGCGTTATTCATCAACAATATGTTTCAGCCCTCGAAGTGGTAGGCATCACAATTGCTGAAAGAACAAACAAGTTGCATTTCGTTCCTATGTCTGTAAGTTTAGTTAAAAATAGTACGTTACTTTTGTTGTTCCGACTGAAGGAAGAGAAACTTAACTTCTTGAGGAAGTGAAAAAACCCTGCTTTTGATGTCGAACTTCTCTCTGGTCTCATGAAGGGAAAATCTTGTCTATTGGTGAGGTCGCCCATATACAACAACCTGCCAGATGCCCACGTCAAGATAGAACTGCTGCTCAAAGCCCTTACCCCGAAGAATTGATTCTACTACTTCCGTGGGATGAACAAAAGTCCGAAATGGATTTCGTTGAACGCGTCTGTAAAGATTCCCGAGGGCGGTTCCAAACTTTACCCACCAAGTATCCCGTGGATATACCAGACCATACAATCTTCTGGCATGTTCGGAAGACAGTTCTACTAAAACCTCTAAGTCGTGGTAACAGCAGATTACTCGATCTAGTGTGACAATGTCACATTGCGGGATGTCCGTAGCTTCGTCAACAAAGTTGCCATGAAAATGAGTGATGCTGTCAGCATGATTCTGGCGCTTAGATTCTTCTTTAGCTGTTTCGATATATGCTTGTGCCGCCTCCGCGTTGATGCATTTGCTCACGCCGGAGTTCAGCAACTCATGTTGAATAGCCCCCACTCCACCTCCAATGTCTAGTAGAGTCATTTCGGAAACACCTTCTGCCTTTAGCGCGTCAATCAACGTTCGAGTCGTCTTGATTGGACCTTCTTTGCGATACTTCTTGAGTTCTTTCGCTGCCTTCTTCCGGTCAAACATGGACTCAAAACCCTGACATTGGCAACAGCTCATACTTACCCACCACGCGAGTACTAGGTTCCTAATTGATCCATTCTGTTGATTGTGCTGAAGTCCTTTTCCCCCTTATGGTTGATTCAATTGTCACGTAACAATAGTTAAATATTCAATTCGTAACCTGCTTGGTATATTTTAGGAGTTGAATCAAATGTCAGAAGATGAAAAATTGACATTAAACGAATTTCACAAGAAAATAGCAGCACAGTCCAACAATGGAGTTTGGCCAGTACTAGACAAAGAAGATCCAACTGAAGCAGAGCTCGAAGAAGCAATGCATATGGCACACACAGCAAGATACCATTGGAGCAAAGCTGGAACTATAGTCAATGCAGTCAGAGCAGAATACATGCTTGCGAGAATTTATACACACATGAAGAGGAGCGAATCAGCCCTTTTCCACGCTAACCGAGGTCTTGAGCTTGCAAAGGAAGCAAAGAAGACTGATGAAAATTGGAAGGATTGGGACTTGCCTTTCATTTACGAGGCTCTTGCTCGAGCTCATGCAGTAGCTGGAAACAAGAGTGAGTGTGGAAAATACATAGAACTTGCACAAAGTGCAACAGATTCAATTGAAGGAAAAGAAGACAAAGAAGTCTGTCAAGGTGAACTTGACAAGGTCAAATGCTGATTTACTTCTGAGTTCTTTCGCACACCATAAGTAGCATAAGTTTGGGTTGACCTCCGCATCACCATGCGGAAATTTCCTTACGTCCAAACCAGTGTGTTTGTTGACGATAGACAGTCTTTTGGTGGTAATCAGTTAGCCTCATATTGGGATAAGGGTGCAAACGCCTCGCTCACTCAGGAGGAGATGCAAGGGATGTCATTAGAGATGAATTTCTCAGAGTCGACATTCCTGTCTGAGCCCACCACGAAGGGGTGCGTTGCAAAGGTCCGCATTTTCACTCCAGCCGCAGAGATTCCTTTTGCTGGACATCCAACATTGGGAACAGCGTTCGTAATGAAACACAAACGGGTGTTGGGTCAAGACGCATCAAATACTCTACTTCAGCTTGGAATAGGACCAATTCGTGTGGACTTCTTGACTGATAACAACCTTCGTATGATCCAACCAAGCCCATCATTTGAGAAACCTATTGGGGATGTGGAGAAAGTGGTAGAAACTATTGGTTTGACGGTGAATGATGTTGACATGGACAATCCAGTCCAGTTTGTTTCAACAGGTTCCCCCTATCTTATTGTCCCAATCAAGAGTCTCTCAGCTCTAAAGAGAGCCGCTCCTATCCCAAGTTTATTCAAAACT
This sequence comes from Candidatus Thorarchaeota archaeon, assembly GCA_019894665.1. Classification (GTDB taxonomy): domain Archaea; phylum Asgardarchaeota; class Thorarchaeia; order Thorarchaeales; family Thorarchaeaceae; genus SMTZ1-45. Next base: position 3,953 of record JAGXOC010000072.1, on the reverse strand, counting down.
AATCTATCAGATTTGACCACTCAAGAGATTGTAATTTTCACAACTGAAACTTCTCACTCAGATTCTCATGTTCACGCTAGAATGTTCGCGCCAGAATTCGGAGTAGTTGAAGACCCTGCGACAGGGAGTGCAGCTGGCCCACTCGGAGCATATCTTGAGAAGTACAAGATTCTGAGAGACCATCAACTTGGCGATTCGATAAACATTGAGCAGGGATATGAGATGGAGAGACCCAGCAAACTGATTGTTAGGATTCCCGATGAGAGCATGTCAGAGGTTCAGGTGTCAGGAAAGGTCAGACTGATTGCTGAGGGAACCTTCTATCTGCCATAAGACGAACCGATTAGATGAAACATATGGACCAAGAAGCTATATGTGCACGAGAAATGTCCACCCAATCGGAGCCGCAGTTTTTGAGTATTCGTATGCCAGTCTTCAAGACCGTACTCGTAGGTGAGGGTGGTGTAGGCAAGACTAGCTTGGCAGTGAGATACACTGAGGACCGTTTTGACCAAAAAATGAAGATGACTATCGGTGTCAACTTCGCTACTAAGAAAGTTCGTGTGGGAGACACTGAACTTACTCTTCTGCTGTGGGATCTAGGTGGGCAGCCCAGATTCCAAGATGTCATCTCAGACTACTTCATCGGTTCAAGACTTGGAATTGCAGTCTACGATGTTGGTCGCATTTTCACTCTGCATAGACTACGTAGCTGGATAGCTAGATTACATAAAGCTGTACCAGATTGTGAGATTTTTCTGGTAGGCAATAAAATCGACGAACGAATCGATGGTATAGGAGTCACAATGGAAGACGCACAGGAGTTCGCCACTGAATACAATGCACGTGTGTTCGAGGTGTCTGCGAAATCTGGGTATGGCGTGTATGAGTTGTTTGAAGCAGCTGGAGAACATCTATCTAATAAATTGAAGAAACTGTAGATTATTATCAAGTAACATGAATAATTCTTCATGCAATTTGAGAGCATAGTCATTCGGATCTTCGATGTAGACTTCATGTTGCTTGAATTGATTTTCACAGCAATCTGGATATTCGTTCTTAACAAGAAGGTGTATATCAAACCTCTCTTCTTTGGTCTCTTCGGAATCATGATCAATATGGTTGTAGACTATGGAGTTTTGTACAGTACTCATGGTGTCCGGACAGTCGAGGGGCTTCCGTGCAGAAAGACGAATCAGGTCAATGACTTGCGGAAGAAGACCTCACCAATACCACCATCATTGATCCCAGAGATTATACCAGCTTCCACAAAACCGACTGAGCGATGCCAAGCTTGAGGTTCAGGTTCGTTTGCTTGTGATGAACTAAACAATGCGTCATGACCCCTACTTCGGAGGTAGTCTTCAAGATAAGCGAGGATCTTTCGCCCAATGCCCTCCTTTCTATAGAGCTCTATGACCCAGATAACACCGATATATGGGATGTTGGACCAGAGGTACTCGATACGAAGATATCCAATGGGTTGACCATCTAGCTCTGCAATGATGATTTCGTCATTCACTATCTTGTGTCGGATGACTTGCTCGGTAACATGATCATCTGAAACTACACACCACTCAAGGACTTCGGGACCAGCGAACCTCACAATCACGCGTTCATTTACGCTCATATGCGTACTACCTCAGCATCATCTCGAGCTCGAAAGCTAATGAAGTAACTTCCGATTCTTGTCATGTTTCGAGTTCTTGTTCTTCAGCCGAATACTGTGCCTTGAGTGCATCGAAATCTGGATCAATGTTCACCTTGAAGAGTACCAGCACAGACAGGAAGATGAACAGGGCAGCTATCGGACCCCAGAACAAGTAACCTTGCGTGACAACTGTAGCCTGACCAGGGACAGAAACAACCGCTGGAAGAGAAAAGATGAAACCCCAGAGGAAGGCAGAGAATGCCTGCATCCCATTCAGGGGTATCGAGGGGAAGCTTGTGTAGAATCCAGCTCGACCCTCACCTGTCATTATCTCATCCTTCTGTGCGAAGTCTGCATAGACAATGTATGGGAATAGATAGTACCCTGCAACTCCTGCACCTGCGAATGCAAGAAGTATGAATCCCGCGGAAGATGTTGTGATTACCAGTGTGAATGGTAGTGAAATCACAGCCAACATCATCGAGAGTTGGAGAGTGAATCGTTTACCTTTCTTCTTGATTGTGACTTGGTAGATGAGGAAGAACACAAAGACAACTGAGAGCAGCTCAACTCCAAAGATGATGAATTCTGTGACACCGAATGTTAGGTAGTCATTGATGTAGGGGAACGCAGTTCGCACAACCATTGCGATTCCTACTGAAAGTAGTCCTTGGGCGACCAACCAGCCAACAAAGTCACGATCCTTGAGAGCTCTACGCAGGTCCTTTTTGATTGATGGTTGAGGGATGAATTTCCCTTCTTGACTTAGGTTCCGGAGGGAAGGAAGGAATCCAAGTAGCTGGATGACTATGAATCCTAAGACCATGTAGAGTATCTCAGGTGGGAGACCCCATTCAGTTGCCTCTATAGCTATGAGGGCAGTTCCGAAAGTCCCTACGACAAACCCCATGAAATTAGCTACATTCTGCCAGGATGACACAGCAGGACGTTCTTCAGGCTCAGTGAGTTCTGGCATCCAGGATTGGAAGGGTGTCATTGTCATTCCATAGAAGACCTTGAACAGGCTCAAAGATATTGTAGCATAGAAGAATAGCCCAATCACATTTCCTTGCGCAAGGAACAAATGTGGACTGAACACCAACATGAATGAGATGGCCATTAGAGGTGCTCCAACCATGATGAATGGTTTCCGTCGACCCCACCGCTTCGTTCGAAATCTATCGCTCAAGTTTCCGAATGTCAACTCAGACACCATGATGGACAGATAGCTGAGAGCTATTGCTGTACCAGTGTATATTGCCGGTAGTGACTGGATTGAGAAATAGAATAAGCGCTAGCAAGGTCTAACATGTCAAGCATTATGCTTGGACCAAGCCGAGCCATTCCAAAGTAGACCTTCTGAATACGGGTAAGCATCCTCTTTCCTCCATATGCCGCAACAGAAGACACAGCCTGAACCATCTATTAAGTATCTTCATCCCTTGTGTCAGCTATTTGGAAAATGATATATTAATCGATTAAGAATAAGTGGGAGAGTCATTTTATCTTAGATTCAAACTGATGATTCACGTGGCACGTGAAGATTTTGCAGTCGCAGGGTAGAACTTTGGTTCTAATCATAGTCTTGCTTTGCACGCAATGTGTTCATCCAATGGTCGGCTCAGAATCCGCTACCATCAAAAATGAGAAATCTAACCTTCTCAAATTCCGTGTTCGCTTATGATGAAGTTGGCGTTTTATATCTTAGACACAAACAGGAGATTATTCATGGAAACAAGCTGGCTAAGGAGGAGGAAAAGGATAAACTCAGAGCACTTGGAGAATTGCTCAACGGAAATGGAGAGTCAATTGAGCAAGAGGACACTTGATTGCCAGACTAAATCAGTGGTTGATTGGAGTAGATTATTCACGAAAATCCTGATCTTTGTACGTGGCAGGATCAGCATCAAATGTTTCTTTGCAGTAAGGTGCACAGAAGTAGTATCGCTTGCCTTCAAGGTCGGAGTGCAACTCAGCTGATGCAGTAACTACATCCATCTTGCAAATGGGATCAATTGCAACATCAGGAATTACAACCTCACTTGCGTAGTCTTCTTTGTATTGCTCAGGATCTGCATTGAAGGTGTCTAGGCAGTATTGATTGCAGAAGTAGTACCTCTTACCTTGGTAGTCACTATAGAGGTCAGCTGTTGCGATCTCGACCTTCATCTTACAAATTGGGTCTACAGCTACATCCCCTTCTTGATAGGCAGCAGGTGGAACACCAGTATCGAAGACATCAGCTTTCTCTGGTTTGAAACGATTCAGACTAAGAGCGTTCGTGATAACACTGACACTTGAG
>JAGXOC010000071.1 GCA_019894665.1 Candidatus Thorarchaeota archaeon | reverse complement strand
CAATGGATGCTGTTTCCGCTCCTTATCATAATATCTCGGAGATATTGACTTCGAACATTGCTATGATTATGATTAAATTCAACAACGTCCATTATTTTTTTCATGCCCAAGTCTACTATTAGTACGATATCTGAAGAACTCCAGAGTATGAGTGATAGTTATCGAAAAGAGAAAATTGCTGGCTATTTGAAAACATCATCCCTTGATTTCATAGGGGTGGAGCTTCCTGATATTCACAGGATTGTGAAGCAAAACATCAAGGGACTTGCGATAGATGAACTCCCTGAAGTCATGGAAGGTCTGTGGAAAATCAGGACCTTTGAAACCCGACTAGCGGCAATAGATGTCTTGAAGGTTTTCGCAAAGATAGGTCCTCTAGAGACCGGTATGGCTTTTGCAGACAGATGGGTTGAGGATGCAGACACCTGGGGTATAATAGATCCGTTATGCTCTCCAGCAATCGGTTCAATGTTATTACGTGATGAAAAAGTGGAAGACACTCTGAGGTCGTGGCGTATGTCTGACAATTTCTGGAGACGACGAGCCTCTGTTCTACCATTCCTCCATCTTGCATTGAAGTCGCAGTACAAACCTGATTTCAATGACAAGATTCTCGAAGCTATTTCTCCTCATATTTCAGACAATGAGTTCTTTGTGGGAAAGGCTGCAGGGTGGGTTCTTCGTGAGTTGAGTAAAAGAGACCCTGAACTTGTGAGGACGTACCTTGACGAGAACGGTGGAAAGATGACCAAACTCGTCATTAGGGAAGGATCAAAGAAACTGTGATCTCAGTCTGTCAAGCGTCTGACTATCCTATTCTTGGCAATTTCAGGTGAGACCTTACCTATACTGATTTCATCTACTTGGTGGAACTGATTGAAAACTTTGAAACCCTGAATCAATCGTTCTAGCCCTAACTCTTCTTTCCAGAAATCATCTTCTAGGAATATCGATATAATTTCGATTCGGTTTTCGTTTCGGTAGACCTTAGCATCCAATCTTCCAACAAGGTTGGTGCCGTCAAGAATTGGTAGTATATGGTATCCATACTTTCGGTCAATCGCTGGAACGTACGACTCTAACTTGTACTCAAAGTCCCAGATATTGAGCGGGTAGTGTCGTTCTCTCATGATATTGTCAAAAGGAGTCAGTAGCTTAACAGGTTCCTCTGGAGTAGCTGTCTCTGTTTTCATCAAGTGCTTGACATTCTTGCTCAATGTGTAATAGTGGTCTTTCACGCTATCTATCGCAACTCTCTCCAATTTCCCCTCACTGACAAGTTCTTCCATGTATCTATCGATTGTAGGTCTCCGCCCCTTCCAGAGAAACTGAGCTGGCCAGCGTCCCAGATACGTGCGAATGTCCTGTTGATTACCAAGTCCCAATGAACCAAGAGTAGTCTCAACCACAAAACGGGCTAGGTCCAAGTCATTCATTGGACTAGAATCGATATTAGTCGGAAGCACTCTCTCAGTAAGGTCATAGAACTTTTGAAAATTCTTTCTAAACGCAATCATGATCTGTCCAGTGTAGTGCAGATACTGCATAGATCTACTCTCAAGAGACCCTCCCCACCCAAGGCTTTTCCCCTTGAAGTCTGAGCTCGAGGTCACTCCATTCTTTTTGATGTATTCGTATACCTTCTTGACGGTATCTTTCATCTTCACGCCAAATCGTTGATAGTACCCCTTTGTTGTGCTTCTGACATGCTCCATTTTCTTAGCGTAGAAGGGATAGTTCTCTATTGGTATAAGGCAGAGGGCATGAGACCAGTATTCGAAGAGTTTTCCACTCTCTAGGTACTTCCAGATTTCTCCCTCTTTGTACTTCGGAAATCTGTTGTACACAATCAGGTTGTGACTCCGTGAAACGACGGACATCGTATCAATCTGAACGCTATGAATTCTCTTCGCGACATTCATTACTGACTTTGAGGGTTTCTCAGTTCGAAGACCCTGGACATCCAGGATGAATCTTCTTGCTGTGTCGGAGGAGACCTCTATCATGACAAACTTGTCACTTAGTTCTCCCTGATAATATCATCTCTCTTGGCGACAGAGAAGAAAAGCGCGATTATTCAGATGAATACGAACCCTCGATCATATTCCTCTTTCAATCGTTTCACCATTTCGACTTTCATAGCATTCGAGTAATCACGTGTGAATGCATATGCTCTCTCGAGGTTCTTCAGAATCTCAAGAAACTTCTTTGCTTCTTTGGATTTGGTACGTGTCCTTTTCACCATCATGGTGTATTTGGACAATCGAGGCATTACTTCGGATATATGCCTGGCTACTAGATCATAATTTCCAAGCATGAGGTCAGTGAATGAGATTACTGGCTGATACAATTTGATTCGTGAGCCTTGTTTCTTTGTGACCCTAATGATACCAATTTTGACCGATACCGCTAGCACATCCGAAATAGTACTCCTTGGAAGTAGAGTGGATTTCTCCAACTCTTCCTGAGATGTGCACCCCTCCACGAAGACATCATGGACCACAATCATTTGATTGGCTACAGTCTGAGAATATAGTGGATTGAGATTTGTCTTCAATCCGGAATAGTACTCATTCTTGGAGTGCAGATAATTTTTCAACGCCTTACCTTTGAGTTTGCGATTGGAATCAGATTCCGCTGATGTCTGCCTAAGCCTCTTCAGAAATTTTGCGAGCACTCCTTTCTCCAATGATTTCATACTTTGACTCTCATAAGAATCAGTGCCCAAAACACGTTCGAATTTTGCAATCCCTGTATTCCGCAAATCGTAAACTAGTTTCAGATATAATTGCAAGTTTTTGAGATAATCATAGAAACGTTCAGATGCAGCATCTCTGTCGGTCTTCCTACTCATTCCTTCTATTGATGATTCAATCTGTCTGATGTCAATGGCCTGTGCATCCAGACGTTTTTGCCAGAGATCAAGAACGAATCTTTCTGGTGGACCATCATATGAGTAGTAATGCTTTCTATCACCTATCTTCCTTGTTGTGCGAATAGGCATCAGAATCTGAAGCTTCTGAAGCACTAGAGAAACTGTGGCTTGAGAGTAGCCAGTTAATTCCATCATCCTTTCCTGACTAATTGGTTCATGTTCAATGATGATGGACATGAGACACCCCATGAAGTTCTTAGCATATGGCTCTCCAACACGGCCTTCTTCCATGAGTCGAACAAATTCTCGCTTAATTTTAGTGAGTGTCATAAGTGTTTCATTATTTACCTGTTTCGCAAATATTTAAAAGTTACGAAACATAGTAAATGTGAGAAAAATGACAATTACTCAAAAAAATAATTCATACAGACGACAAGTAACTGGTGAAGTGAGGCGATTTCTATTTTCACCGAATATGCACACATCGATTGTACTGAGACTTAGAGGTTCTGTTTCAGAAGAAGCTCTAGGAAATGCAGTCAGAAAAATGCTTGAAACTTATCCTCTATTTGGAGTGAGAATGGAATGGAATGACGAGGGTGTTCATTGGTCGACAACAGATGGAGCAGCTGAAGTACCAGTGAAATTGTACCCCAGAGAAACTGACGACAGTTGGATACAGGTATTGAACAAAGAACATGAAATTCCACTCAGTCCCTCAAAGGGGCCATTGACGCGTTTTATCTTAGTCAATGGGAATGATGCATCTGAATTGATTATATTCTGCCATCATTCGATCAGTGATGGAAGATCACTCCAGTTTGCACTTAGAGAAGTGCTTCTGCATCTCAAGGATCCCAATCGTACACCACCAAAAGGTGTCAATGCACCACCGCAAACACTAGACATACTACCTGATGGAGTTTCGATGGGTAAGCTAAGGTCGACGATAATTGGTCGATACAATAAGAAGTGGATTGAAGAGGGAAGAACAGTCTTCGATGAGGAAGACCTTCTAAACATCTGGGAGTCGTTCTGGAAGAATTCTGAATATTGCATTGAAACCATAGAGTTTGACGAAAGTGAAACACAGAAACTAATCGAGATCGCTAGGAGTAATGAGGTCACTCTCAACTCTACATTAAATATGGCTCTTGTAAAGGCACGAATTGAATCAGTCGGTGCTTATGATGGAAAGGCTCTGGTTGGTTCAGCAATTGATACACGAAAGAGGTTACGTGTTGATTGTAGCGGTGCCGTTGGTTACTATGTAGGTACTTCTCTACTGCAGTTCAAATACAAGGAAGGTTCTTCGTTCTGGGAGAATGTACAGAAGTATCACAAAGAGATTGGCAAACAGCTGAAGAGCACCAGTATCTTTGATACAGCACTAACATACTCACTCCTTGATCCAACTATAATTGATGCAACGCTATTCATGATACTGGGTGAACAGGTTGAACCACATCAAAGTAGGTACACAAAGATTTCTGAGTTTGCAAAGCATAAAGATGGCATGGGTGAAAAATTCCGTTTAAGAACAGAAGAAATTTCACCTGATCTCATTAGCACAAATCTTGGAAAACTTGAACTTCCTGAGGACATTCCTGGATTTCAAATCGAGAGAGTCTTCTTTACACCAGGTTCAAGTCTTGTCATGGAGATTGTTCTAGGTGTGGCAACTGCTGGTGGGAACTTGACTGTCACATTGAACTATTACAAGGGCTATGTTGATGGTGAGAACATCAGAAAGATACGTGATAGAGCAGAAGAGATCCTTAGAGGCCTTCTTGAGGAGTAATTCAAGAAGATTCCTCTATTTTCTTTATTTGTACCATTCAGCGGCAATCTCTTGGTGAGATAAATCCTAGAGATTGCACGCAAACTCTATTAGTCTTCAAATCTGGCAACGACTTGAGGCAAGCGTGGATGAGTCAATCAAATCCTAGGTCGGGATGCATTGTTGGAGTCTGTTTCATGATTCTTTGGTGCAGCATAGCATTTGGGATGGGCATCATGGCCTTACTATGGGGAGCTCCAATTTTCTTCACATTGGTTGCATTTGGAATGGGATCTTTTGGGATTATGATATGTATAACCATCGCTAAGCAGCAAGGTGCATCTTATCCTCTTCCACGAAGAACTAGGAGAGATTATGTAACCTACACTGGAGATTCGATGAGTCATGATTACTCATCCTCTAGTGACAGAAAATCATACGAAGCACCCTCTACTTGTCCTTCCTGCGGGGTTTCCATAAGTACAGATGAGGTCGATTGGGTTGCTCCTCTAAAGGCAGTTTGCCCCTACTGTGAAACTATAATGGATGCAGTTGAGCGTTCTTGGTGAGGTCTCTATTTCCATTTCTTGAGTGCATCTTCCATCTGTGAAATGGCCTTTACAACATGAGGTTTGGCTTTTCTAAGGAATCTAGCACCTTGGTACCTCTTCCCATCAGGGAATTCATCAGGGTCCCAGTTCTTGTCATGACTGAAGGGGAATAACTCGGTGTATTCTTTCATCAAAGCTGCAGCCTGTCTGTAGTTCTCAGAAGCCTGGACCAGTTTATTACAAAATGGCTGCCCTTGGTAGTACTCAGCCAATCTCTCAAGAAACGCTGCCGCGAGATCTAAGCCTTCTTGAGTACACGCGGCAACGTATGAGTTCCCGTGATAGTTGAGTTTAGTTATGTCTGTCAGTTCTTTCATCTCATCCTGTGACTCAGGGACAATCCCCGTTTCTAGATTTAGAGCCCACTCATCGAATGACTCAGGACCTGAAACATACTTCTCAATCTCCTCGATACCTTTGGCAATAGCGACAGCACGTTCGACTGCTTCCTTGTCCCGAGCTGAATCTTCCTTTACATCAATTATATCTTTGAAGATCATCTTGAAGAGGCCCCCTGGTGCATGGAGTTTGAGGTAGGAGATAGGATCATCTTCTAGGGGCATGGTGGGTAAGCTTCTGAATGTGCTCACCACATATTTGTCACCATCAAAACCATTGACAATACCAAATTCTGGAACATTAGGCACTCCCCAGATACCAACGGGTCTTCTAGTCTGGGTCACGGTGTCCTTGATTTCTTCGAAGTAGTTCTTTGCTCGTTCATTCTGTTTGTCATCATCACTTGGGTTGAAATCGGGACTCTCCCGTATCTGCTCAACTTTCCATCCAAATGACTCTAGACCCTCGGCGAATGTTTCATAGGGTGCAACAGTTGGGGATGAAGGACAAGTGTCACCCTTAGAGGTGTTGAGGTGAAACGCATTACCTGAATATCCTGCAACATCAACAAGGTCTACCTCTTTTCCCATAGCCTTTAGGATGCCTGTCGCAGTTGATAGATATGTTATCCATGAAGCGACAAAATCTGCTTTGTTCTCTACTTCGAAGCTCTTCATATTGACTCATCCTTCCAGAAAGGGGTTCTATTATCAGACTTTTGTTACTGCCAACTTATTCGTTTGCAATCATATTCTCTGTGTGCTCTACTTAGCTCACCGATGTGCCACATACTATGTCGCATTGTGTAGAGAAATTTAGCTAATCGGGACTCCTGCCACTCAGAGAATCCATCAACTTCAAAGAGATCATTAGCTGAAAATGACATCAACTTATTCCTGAGCTTCTTTTCTGTTTCTTCAATGTACTCCAGCATGTCATCTTTCTTGATTCGTGACGCTGTTACCTCAGGACTCTCCTTTCTCCACTCAATTCCGCCGATCCTGCCACCCCATTTCATTGTCTTTGGATCATCATTTGTATAGTACTCGACTGTCTGAATGATGTGATAGACTCTATCTGAGTAGTACCAGATATTCTCTCCTTTTGATTCTGACCAGGGTTTGTCAATTTTTTTAACACCGTCATCCCATTTCTCATCGGGAACATTTACGATACATTGACGAAGCATCAACCAACTGGATTCAAATTGTTTCACCAGATTTTCCACAATACGTTTCTCATCGTTCATCTATTATCTCTCCGGATTAATCTCGTTATGATACGCGGTAGCTCACTATCTCTTTCTCCTTGTATATCTCGGACCATTGTTTGGTTGAAAGGATCTCCCTCAACTTGTCCTTCGCACCCTTGCGCATCCGCTCACTGGTATACACAATCTTGTCCACACTTACCGGGACATTGGGATTGTCATATTCCTCCTTTTCATACTTCCTCATAGTGATCTAGAGATAGTCATGCAATGTTTCCAGTTGTTCCTCGATTGTCTTCTTCTGCTTGAGTAGGTTGGCATACTCCTCACAGATATCTTTCATCTCTTCCTCGAACTTATCCTGAATACTCATTGGGTAAACCTCTCATTACTTTTGATATGTTCCCCTGCTGAAAAATGATTTGTACAATTTGCGAGTCTCATAAAATCTTCTCTATATCGTCCTGGAACTTCTTGAATGGTGATCTCACTTTGCCATGCTTCTCGCTATAATAGTCAACACAAGTCCCAACGCCCAGATTGAATTCATGATGAGCCAAGCCAAGAAAAGAAGTCCAACCCACCCACCAGCAATGAAGAACCACAGAATTGTCAGAATGAAACTAATGAGTCCGAATCCTGCAGATATCATTATGAAAAATTTCCCGAGTCGTACATGAGATGTTGTTAGGAGACCTCCTCCCAGAATGACAGCATAGCCCCCTGACCATGCGATGAGACCGAGGATAGTCAAGATACTGTCGATGATGAGATAGTATGGTGCGAGAGCCGAAATCGCGTGGACCACACCGTAGATCAGAAAGATTGTTCTGATTCCATGGTCATATCCTGCAAGGATCAGGAATAGACCTCCAAGGAGACATAGTGCGAAGGGTGTCTGGTTTTTCATCTATCTCCCTCCCACAGAGTCTGTTCAAACCTCCTTTTTACATCTCCGTATTTACTCTCTTGGAAAAATAGATTAAGAACAACCTTGTGATACCCAGTATCCCGTTGGTGGTACCAATCATGACGCAAAGTCTAAGGTCAGTCGCCATAAACATTCTCGCAACTGCAGAGATTAACCTTCTCAACTCCTTTATTGAGATTCGTCCTGAAGACATCCAGAAACAGGCACTTCCTGAGTTCAACACTATCACATGGATTATAGGACATTGTTTTTCTCACTTCCACATGGTCCTCTGTCGCACCTGCCAAGAATCAGAAATCATCTCTGAGGAGACGGTACACTACTTCAGGTATGGAACAACGAAAGAGGAGATTTCTACGACTGATGCTCCAATGACCTTTGCTCATCTTGTCGAAGAGTATCTCAAGATCTCCGCTTCGGGATTCTCATATCTTCAATCATTAGAGGACTCGCATTTTGAGAAGGTCATATTTCCTGAATATAACGAAACCCTACTCCAAAGTATTCAAAGAATAGCATTACACTTCATGGGTCATACGGGACAGATTGTACTCCTGCGACGAGCTCTAGGCAAACCAGGACCCTCATTTGTCGGAGGCGTTCAGGAGTCAGGTCGCAAGAAAATAAGGCAAGAATGGGAAGCTTGGTGGTATGCCAAGAAGGCAAATTTCAAAATCTAACTTTACATGATGATTTCAGATGTTTAAATTCATTAGGTCATTTTTTGATTCTGGAACACTAACCTTATTTTGGGTAATGCAGTCAGTTTTCCGTGGTCAATTGACGCGGGAGGCAATCTGGCTACTCACAGACGATAAGCGATGAGGAGAAAATCACCATGCGCGACCAAGACGACGGCAGCAAGATCATGAAAGCGGTGCTAATTGGTGATGGTGCTGTTGGAAAAACCAGCATACGCCGCAATTATCTGGGAGAGGACTTCATCGAGGGCCACCTAGCCACGATAGGTGTCGACCTTGCCACCAAACGTGTTCTATTTGAGCAGGACATTGTGAAATTCATCATTTGGGATCTGGCGGGTCAGCCAACATTTGAGAAAGTTCGAGGGCATTACTATTCTGGGTGTAACGGGATATTATTGGTGTTCTCAGTGATTGATCGAGAAACTTTCGATAATGCTAGTAAATGGTTAGTAGAGGCCTTCAAGAACATGGGTCCCTTACCACCCACAGTGATCATTGGGAACAAGATTGACCTTCGAGGGAGTTACGATAAAACGAAGTATGTGACAACCGAGGAGGGCGAAGAGTTCACAAAATACTTCATCGATAAGCTTGGGGTTCCTGCGATATACAGAGAAACCTCAGCTAGGACTGGTGCCAATATCCAAGACACATTTCACGAACTTCTCCGGATGATGAGTGAAGCTCAAGAGAACAAAGAGAGCGAGCATTTCGTGGGTTGATTTCTGAGCGCTTTACCTATTCATCACAAGTGTTATTAACGAATTCCCAATTATATATCCTGTGCGATATATCCTTGCAGATATTATAAGTTTGTAACTACTACGAACCTGTCGCTGTGGAATGAAAGAGGCACCGTGAATGAGCAAGTCTGAAGACTCACAATCAAAACAAGCATCGGAACTTCAAGAAATACTCTCGGATTTCTCACAATTTTACATTGTGATCATGTTGAATGAAGGTCCCATTCATGGATACGGCATGATCAGAGCATTCAAGCAACGAACTGGAAAAACTCTCAGCGCCGGTACACTCTATCCCTTCTTGCAGAATCTTGAATCAAAAGGATTTGTATCGAAGAAGGACGAGTCAACAGGCAAACGACCTAAGATAGTGTACTCATTGACCCGGAAAGGAAGAAGTTTCTGTGATAGACTATTCAAGCGATTCCAATCAATCACAGTATCAGCCCTTGAGCCGAGTCTTGAAACCTGTGCCAGTTGCGGCGCGAAAGTGTATGAAGGCGCTCACCATGAGAAGGTTGATGGTGTAGAGCTGGCATTCTGCTGCGTTCACTGTGCAAAGGCTTTCATAACAGGTCAATGAGGGACGCAGATCTAATACTACTTACTACACAAATCTTATATATCGACACAGATATATCCAATAGCATATATCTACACAGATATATTAGATTTGAATGACGTTGGTGTGAACGGAAATGGTTGAAGAAAGCAAGACCGGTGATAACTCTTCGAGGTTGTCTATCCAAATCGAAGGAATGCATTGCGCATCCTGTGTATCATCTATTGAAAACGCTCTGAAGAATGAGGACGGAGTGATCAAAGTAGCAGTCAGTCTGTTGGATGAAAAAGCCGTAGTCGAGTATGACGCTGATCGAGTTGATAGATTAAAACTCGAAAAAGCTATTGAATCAACCGGATATCGAGCAAAAAGATCTGTAATGACAATGAGCATTGCAGGTGCAGAGAGTGAATCTGACTGGACGAAAATCGAGCAAGCTTTGATGCGACAGAAAGGGGTCATAACTGTTCAAACTTTTCCTGAAAAGCGAAAATTACTCATTGAGTACGATCAAGATATTCTGACCTTCAAGATTGTAAAGAAAGTCCTTCGTGAATTGGAATTCGAACCTGATGAGGCAGAAGGAGTCGAGGGAGATAGAGAGTCTCTTGCTAGAGATAAAGAACGCAGGTACTATCTTAGCCTCTTCACTTTCTCATTACTCCTGTCAATCCCGGTAGTTCTCATCCATTTCCACGTATTAGACAGTATAATTCCATCTGAAGCGACTAGAATGCTAATCATGTTTGCACTTGCCACACCAGTTCAGTTCATAGGTGGGTATCCTTTCTACAAGGCGGCTTTGCGAGCAGCTAGACATTTCAAAACAAATATGGATACATTGGTCATGCTGGGCACAAGTGCAGCTTATTTCTACTCTGTCGCCACAACTTTCTACTTAACTGGATCTCCATCCTTCTATGACACGGCGGTTCTACTGATCACATTCATTCTCTTAGGCCGTACTCTGGAAGCTATAGCTAAAGGTAGGACCTCAAAGGCAATTCGAAGCCTGATGGATCTTCAAGCCAAAGTGGCAATAGTGCTACGGAACGGTGAGGAGATAATCCTACCAATAGAGGATGTCGAAGTAGAAGATATCGTTTTGATTCGACCCGGTGACCGGGTTCCAGTAGATGGAAAAGTTCTGGAAGGAAAGTCCTCTGTTGATGAATCGATGATAACTGGTGAACCAGCTCCAGTCACTAAGACTGCTGGTGACTCAGTAATAGGTGGGACAGTGAACAAGAATGGAGTTCTACATGTCCGAGCAGAGAAGGTTGGACAAGATACTGTTCTCTCTCAGATTGTACGAATGGTTGAAGAAGCACAGACGAATAAACCTCCCATCCAAAGAAAGGCGGATTCGATTGCCAGTGTGTTTACGCCTGTTGTCTTGATTGCCTCAATTGCAACATTCCTCTTTTGGACCTTGATTATGGCTGTAGAATGGACGCTTGCACTCAACTTCACAATCGCTGTACTTGTAGCTGCATGTCCTTGCGCACTTGGTCTTGCTACTCCAACAGCAATCATGGTTGGAATTGGTAAAGGAGCTCAGTATGGGATACTGATTAAGACTGGAGATGGACTTGAAACGATACCTGTTATTGACACAATAGTCTTTGACAAGACAGGGACATTGACAATTGGTCGCCCGACTGTAACCGATATCACCGTTATTGGTGAACTATCTGAAGACGAAGCTCTTGGTCTAATTGCTG
>JAGXOC010000070.1 GCA_019894665.1 Candidatus Thorarchaeota archaeon | reverse complement strand
GTCATTGTATGCCGTCTGACCTTTCCATTTCAATTGAAATGGTATGTTGGGTGAATTGCGAGGATAAACACTAGTAGGAAAAGGATATTCCTGAAACCTCTCACCGTTCGTCCTGAAAATAATCTCTAGCGCATGTTTATCAATTATCACAGTCTTGTCTGCCTCACGTAATATCTAACTCTGTATTCCATAAAATAGCTTCTGAAAGAATGGATGTGAGGGGAAACACTTTCACCTATTTTTGGTTGAACCCCTTTCGTACAATTGAGTAAACATTCTTCATGTACTCGTCAGTCAAATCCTTATCAGAAATCCCATCCGCTCCAATATAGACGATTGTTGCTTTGTCTTGCATTGGTACAGCTCCTAGAATTCTCAATATCATTCTTTTGAAGCTGTAGAATCTCTTTATTTCTTCATCTTTGCAAGTCCAGGTTCCTTCAACATACTTGTGAAGATATCCCCTCAGAAAATGATGAGGATGAGTTCTCCGAATTGTAAGAATCAGGGTGTAGATAGTCGACTGAATCGGATTCCATCCTACGTAAAACATGCGTGCCCCATAATTGTAGAATCCACTAGACGCATACATGTGAGTAGGTCTTGTTGTCCACATGAGTAGATCCTTCAGAATCAATAATTTGTAACCCATACTTAATGCAATAATATTCCAGAGCGAGTCCGGGTCAAGATCCCAGTATCTTCCTTTGGTATTCCTAACAATATCCCATCTGACAATCTTGCCACCGCCCATTGGAGTATCGGTACCCGGTTCGCTTCTACATCGACCAGCCATAGCCCCTATCTCTGGAAACTCCTGTAGAACTCTAACGCCTATCTCAGTATAGAATTTAGTAAAACGAGAATCTCCGCCAGTTAAAATCACGAAATCGAATCTATCCGAATCCACCCATTCGTTGTTCAGGATTTCGATCTTCCGATATGCTCTACCTTTGAGGTTCTGATCTGGCTTTGGTTTTGGAGCCATCGTGTATAAGATGTATGGAATATCAAATTTCTTCAGATTCTTCTCAAATAACTCAGTTGAATTGTCAGTACTCCCATCATCAATAATCAGCCAAAGGTCTGGCGGGTATGATTGAGCTGCCATATTCTCTACTAAACCAGGAATATTCTTAGCTTCATTATAGTATTCAGTAACAGCCAATATCTTAGCCATAGTAAGCATTCCGTCTTTTGTTAATCAGTCACAAAGAGACTTGATATTTCGAAACGCACAACGAGCTTGCGTTTATAATCATAGTGTCTTGCTGGCGTTCAAACGTTTTGACTCTATTACTGCAGGGAGAATGAATCCCAATCCATCGGGTTGTTTCGGTAAAAGATATCGTCAAACTAACATGTGACGCATCAAATACCTCTAGAGTATCCGTTTCACCATACTAAGAAGTCTTAACCTGAATAGGTTCCCATAGTATTCCCGAATATCCTCATCCTTAGACTGCCATATTCCTCTTGTCCATTCTGACCAGTATCCTCTAAGGTATTGAGCGTCAAATTTCAAAATACCTTTTGCAAGAACATAGAAGAGAGATGTTCCTGTATAGTAAGCCAATCTACCTGATCGAAATCTTCCTTTAGATGTACGAAGGTGTGTTTCAGGAGTATTCACTGGCACGTCTAGGATTTTCAGTTTATATCCCATTTTCAAAGCTTTAACATTAATGAATGAATCAATCGATATGTCCCAATATTTATCGATCTTCTTTAGAATTGTAGACCGAAATACTTTCCCAGAAAACATTGGAAACGTTCGTTTCGGTTCATGTTGAGCTTGACCTGCAACTACTCCAATTGATGGATAGGTTTCAAGATAATTAATCATATCACCAAAATATTGGGGTTCAACTGTAGTGTCAACATCTATCGTTGCAATATACTCTACATTTTTCGAAAGGTCTCTCAATAATGGCTGGGCTTTGGTCCAAATTCTTCCAAGTGTATCTAGATTCCCTTTTTTCTTCGCAGGCATTGAAACAATTTGGAAATCCAATCCATGTTTTGTTGCTTCGCTCATGGCTATATTAGCACTCGAATCTACTGAACCATCATCTAAGAAAACAACTATCATTGGTCGAACTTTTTGAGTCGCTATATTTTCAATTAAACAAGGAAGCTGGTTTTCTTCATTGTAGAATTTGGTTGCGATGATATATTCAGCCAACTAGTTCACTCCATTATAGATTCATTGCCTAAAGGAAACCTCATAATTCTGATGAATTCTGAAACGCCATCTGTACAAAACGGTATCAAGACAAGATAACACAAATGCAGGATTATCATTCACTCAGCTCTCTCCAACAATTGACGTAATCTTTTCAATCAATGGATGCGTTCCCGAAGACTTGACTGCTGCCACCGTTCAACCTCAATTAGATTGGTTTGACTTCTTGTATAAGTACTCAACGCTGCGAACTAGGGAAACTCTTTATCAGGAAAATGGATGAGTATGCAGCTGAGGTAGTCTGATGAAGAAGGTTGCAGTTGTATTGGGTCGAGGAGGTCACACTGCACAGACTTTTGCCCTCGTAGATTCATTGGGGGATAAATTTGAATACATCTATATCATCGGACTTCTTGACAGATTAACTCCGAAGAAAATTCGTCTAAAAGGCAGAGTGCTTCGTGTTTTCACCCCTCGTCTATTACCCCAAGACTCTCGACTAATGTCAGTGATTCGTACAGGCCTCACGCTCTTTCTTTCATTCATCTATTTGTCAATTCTCCGACCCAATGTGATCATTAGTTGTGGAACTGGCATGACGGTTCCAGTGTTTTATTCTGCCCGAACCCTCGGAATACCAACTGTATTCATAGAGAGCATATCGCGAGTTGAAACACTTTCAAAGACTGGTCGCATACTTCTTGGAAGAGTCAGTCTCTTCATGGTTCAATGGAAGAAGATTGCAAAGAAAATTCCCAGTGCCGTGTACGGAGGTCAGTTGCTATGATCTTTGTTACTGTTGGAACAGCTCATTTTGATCCCCTAATCCAGAAAATGGACGAGCTGGCAAAGAATGGGGAATTAAGGGAGCATGTTGTTGGACAGATAGGTGGAGGAAAGTATATTCCAAAGCATTTCAGGTATTTCAGATTTTTAAAGAGTCTCAACGCCGTATACAACAGGGTTTCTGTTATTGTGAGTACTGGTGGTGCAGGAACAACTATGGAATGCGTAACCCGTGGGCTTAAGCTTGTAGTTGTGGAGAACACTACTCTGATGGAGGGTCATCAAGCTCAGCTGATACGAGAGATGGCGAACCGGGGACACTTAATTTGGTGTAAAGACTTGAACGAGCTCTCATCTTCCATAGAAAAAGCAAGAAGGAAAACCTTCACCAATTTTGTAACCGATGAAAACTTGGCCGCCGATTACATTCGAGACCTTTTGGAAACCCAATAATTTGGAACTGCCAAAGCCATTCAGCGTTATAATCGATAAGCGCTAATCTTGGGGCTCAGGAGTGATCGTTACTCATTGTCATCTTGAGAATGAAGCATGTGACTCAGATCGTGAGTCTGTGAAGAAGGATGCGCGTGACTTAGGTGTAAGCATCATCGCGTCTGTAATTGATATAATTCATAAGTACGACAACATCATGGACTCATGCTGGCCATTATGAATGAGAATATTGAGAAAAATCTGAGGATGGTTGTTGAGGTTTCAACCAGAAAAGCAGCCATTGAGGAATGGAGAGATGCTTCTGAAAAACAGTTGGTCCCACTGTACAACTACAGGTTGGATCACATCGAAGAAGTGGTCGACCTCGCAAAACATATTGCATCTGGAACTGATGTAAACATGGACGTAGTTATTCTAGCAGCTTGGTTGCATGACCTCGCAAAACCTGGAATTGGGGGTATACCAGCACAACATCATGGAATCGCGAGCGCAAAGCTAGCAGAGAACATCCTTCCAGAGGAGGGAGTCAACCCAGAAATAATAACTCAGGTTTCGGATGTCATCCGTAAGCATGTGGGTCTAACTCTCAAAAAACCTCTCGAACCGATCGAGGCACAGATTCTTTGGGAGGCAGATAAGATACTTAAGCTTGGAGTAATAGGTTTCATTCAGTATATTCTGAATGGTGTGAGAATAGAACCCGGGAGAAGCCTTAACCGGATAGCAGAGAGTCTTAGGGAATTCCTACATCTCGCATCAGATATTGCTCAGTGTATGGTCACAGAACGAGGGCAAGAACTTGCTCAGGAACGCTTGAAGACTCTAAGAGAATTATCCAAGTATCTCGATGGCGAATTGACACTTGTCGTTTAGGATGTGTATATTTTGGATACCAGGAACACAAAGAAAAGAACCTTGACGGCCGGAATAATTGCTATTGGCAATGAACTCTTGGATGGGATTGTTCTTGAAACCAACGCAAATTGGATGGATATCAGACTGACTGCGTTGGGTGTACAGATTCGAAGAATTGTGTCAGTGCGTGATGAGATTGAAGAGATTGGTGAAGCATTAAAATTCGCCCGAGAAGCTTGTGACGTGATCATTACGTCTGGGGGGTTAGGACCCACACACGATGACATGACACTGAAGGCAATAGCTAAGGCACTTGGCAGAGATATAATCGAGAACAAAGATGCACTGAAGATCATCAAACGCCAGTATAAGATGCTCTTTGAGAAGGAAATTGTTGCAGCCCCTGATTTAACAGATGTCAGAATGAAGATGGCTCAGATTCCCGAAGGAGCAGTCCCATTGGACAACCGTGTCGGGGGGGCACCCGGAGTTGAAATTCAGGATGGTGATACAACTATCTTCTGTCTCCCCGGTGTACCTGCTGAACTAAAATTCATCTTCGAAGATTCAATTATTCCTTGGGTCAAAGATAATTCTTTGCAGAAATTCCATGAGCAGATAATTGAATTTCTAATGAAGGACGAATCGGTGTTTGCTCCAGCAATTGACTCTGTCATGAAGCAGATACCGAGAGTCTACATCAAGTCATTGCCCAAACCCTACGGGACATCGAGGGGAATCAGAGTCTGGTTATCTGCTCGAGGTACCGATGATGCAGAGTTGAAGAAGCTTGTTCAGAGGGCGATTTCTGGTTTAGAAGAAGAAACAGGGATTCGTTCGAAACCTGTTGGAAAATGAGTTGCTATCTGCCGATAGATATATTCAATGGTTTAGCACCAGCTTTTCGAGAGTGGAACTGTAATGCAGGTTGAATTCTCGATTATCCTTGGTGATATCATTATCTACTTCATCGCTTTGTTTTATGCGGTAATCATTCTAACGATAGCGGATATTGCTAGAAAGAAACGCAACTTGGGTTCAGAAGTGACGAGAAGGATTGTTCATCTTTTTGCAGGTGCAGCAATCTGGACTGTACCTTTCTATCCTCATCCTTGGGTAGCTACCCTTGTAGCGCTGACCTTTGTCATCATGCTAGGTCTTGCGAATACAGAACGGTTCAGCGGTTTCTTTGCAGCTATGGCAAGACCAGAGGATCTTGACAATAATAGTGTAAGAGGTCCCTTCTGGTACGCAGTTTCAATCACTATTCTGACAGGAATATTCACATTCACTGGATTTCACGAACTCTATTTCATTGCTGGCGCAGCCATTCACATGATGATGTTTGGTGATGGCATGAGTGCTCCGATCGGAATGAAATATGGACAGAACTCAACCAGAGAAATCTTTGGTTCCAAGAGAAGTGTTCCAGGCACACTTGCGGTTTTCATATTCGGATTGCTCGGAGCCCTCTTGGCGTTCTGGTGGTTTGGAATCTTTAGCTTGGCGGACCCTGTATTTGTAACTGGAGGAAACATTCTCTGGGTTGAGATGATGGTCTTGGCATTGGTCGGTTCAATCACAGCAACACTGGTAGAATTTGTGAGCCCAAAGGGGACAGACAATATCACACTTCCTTTGATTACCTGTGTAGTTATGTTCCTCTTTGCAATGCAGCTTGGACTGATTGTTATCTAAGACTAGGTATCGACAACCAATCTATAGTAAAAGGCTACTCCCGCAGTGGGACTTTCTCGTTCAATACGAATCACCTGACCAGGACGAGCACCTAACACACGGGCTGCCGGATCCCTAGTCTGGATTCGAGGTAGATGAGTCTTATTTATTCCATAATGATTGAGAACCAGCTCAATCTCAGTTTCCTCAGCAATCACGTGAGGTGGGACAAGCTCGTGTTCAAACAGGTCGAATGAGGCATATCCACCATCAACTAGTTCAACTTTAGAAATTTTAGCATACTTCTTAGAAGCAGGAGTGAAGCGAGATCCACCAACTAACATGCCTCTTTGAGACTCGGTTTCTTCCATCTCTTTCGCAAGATCTCTAACGATGGCTACACCGACAACTTTCTCTTCCTTCAACAACCAAACAACGTACTTCAGCATTCCATCATCAGATTCTCGAGTAGGATGAAGCACGTACCTATCATCATACTCCAAGAGCTCATTAACAGAAAATCCCCGGAGCGCAAGTAGTGCTCGAGTCTTAATGACAACAGCTGGTATTTCAGATACATCGGACAAAGTAGAAAACACCCCTGACAATGACTCGATTCAAAGCCATTGTAATAAACGTTGTCAAACAAATGAATTTTGACACGTAGCGAGGTCTAGTTTGAGTCAACCACTAACCTGTAGTAGAAACTCGTGCCCGCTGTGAGACTATCCCGTTCAATTCGGATTACCTGTCCAGGTCGTGCTCCTAATACTTTGACTGCTGGATCATCTCTGCGGATTCGTGGCAGTTTGTTCTTCTCAATCCCGTAATGGTCAAGGACAAGTTGGATTTCATCATCTGCTGCAATGATATGTGGAGGAACTAGTTCATGCTCAAAAAGGTCGAATGAAGCATATCCACCATCAACAAGCTCAACTCTGGATTCTTTTGCAAACTTCTTGGAAGCGGGAGTGAAGCGAGACCCACCAACTAACATGCCCCTGGGAGACTCGGTTTCTTCCATCTCGCTAGCGAGATCTCTTATGATGGCTACACCAACAACTTTGGATTCCTTGAGTATCCAGATTACGTATTTGAGGACTTCACCTTCTACTTCTCTGGTCGGATGCATTACGTATTTGTCATCATATTCTAGAACTTCGGTGACAGAATAAGATCGCAAGTTCATAAGACCCCTTGTCCGGATAACAGTACTCGGTAACTCAATCATTTGATATGCACCTCAAGAAGCGTTGGTTCCGCCCCTCTAGAGATAATATAAACGTTGTCAAGTGTGACAATATAAATATGTGAAACTGATCAATCCAAAATCAGCTAATTGAAACAGTTCATGCTGTCAGGATTTCACTAGTCATCCTCGTAGAGCCTCATTGGTTGATTACAACAGACTAGGGTTCCGCTACCAGACTTCTTGACTTCTATAACCTGCTGACAGATGTCACAGACGTATATTCCGCCTTCTTTTGCCATTTTATTGGTTCCTCCAATTATGAGTGAGGAGTTCACCAGCTACTTCGATTTATGGGTTTCTGACAGTGTTAAAATTGATGAATATTCCCTCAGATGTGCACGCTTTTACGAGATTGTTCTTTAGCAACACCGTACGAAGATACAAATACTGTAATGACCTTCAGGCATTACAACAGGTAAGAGGCGATTCGCTTGGCTGGTATCACAAAGGGAATGATTGCTGACGTTCACAAAAAGAGGGAGATTAGCCTTCCAGAAGATTTCTTCAATAATGCTGAATTGAAAGGCATGAAGGCTGCAATGGTGATCTACTTCGAGAGGTCAGGTGAAGTTCGTCTTATCCCCATGATGAAAGAGGGTGGAGCACGCGTCAGGCTAGAGGTCGAGAAGGTCAATCCTGCGTTGATGCAGACTATGACCCAATTGTTCAAGCAACATGACCTCAAAGTCCTATTCACCACAGGATTCTGTTTCGAGCAGAACCGCTGTATCTATGAAGTCTATTTCTCAGCAGACAACATCAAAGATAAACAAGATACCATCAGAGCAACAATTGAGAGTATCCCAGGCCTCTACGAGAGTGAATTTGAGATACTTGAGATTGGGCAAGAATGGTAGACTAACTTCTCTCGACACTTGAGTTGGTGCGAGCAGAAAGGACTGTAGACTCACTTTATTCTTAGTGCCACATTCTCCTTTGATGTGGTTTCTACTACTTCCATTTTCACTTTGAGCAAGGATTCAAGATAACCCCGAATGAATGGAGCAGGATAGAAAGGACTACCGATAACAACTAGACCGTCATTCAATGTGATTGAGCCCCAGCCATTTTCTTGAAGAAGCTTCAAAACGAGATCGCGACTCTCAGCATCTGCTGGATCTTCTCCGTGAAACAGACGCACAACATCGGCAATTGGTGCCTGGCTACCAGCTGTTTCTCCAAGATCATACTGATCAGTTGGTGTGAGTTTAGAAAAGAATAATGATGACAGTGTTTCAGACTCGAAGACGGATCTGAAAGAATTAACATAGACACCTCGTTCATTCCATTTGTGAACAGTGAAGTCTAGAGACCATCTGACTGCATCCTCGATCAATTGTGCTCGAGATCGCCCTACTCTCTCTTTCACAAGTTCATCAATCCTATTGACTAATGATTGACTCATTGTGACACTGATTATTTTCTTCTTATCATCCTGTGACAATCTCGGGTCCTCCTATCATAGACACTGTTCTCTTTCGGCCATAAACAAATAGACAGTATTCGTTGTGACTAGAAGTAATGCAAAGCTACTATTTGAACCCTTTGGGCAAACTCTGAGGAGAGAAATGTCCACAAGCAAACCTTAATCGAATACAAATACAGAACTCAATGGATTATCGATGACATACAGTGAACTCTGGTTGGAATCCGAAGGTGGTCTATCACAATTTCGAGTCGCCCTATTCATACCTGATGAATTTGACTTGCCCGAAGGATTCACTCTTTCCGATACTCAGCACGACCCAGATAAGAAATTCTATGTTTCAGAATGGATCGATGGGATAGTCGCAGCCAAAAAGGCAATCGATGCCGCAGCTCAGTTTTACACTGACAAAGATCTCAAATTCCTCTATTTCCGCGAGATTCGAAAACCAAAGTGATTTGGAAAAAACAGGAAAAGAGGGGTGAAACACCCCTCTGAACTCATGGCCAGCCTACTAGTCCGAGTAGTGCTGGATTGAGGATTACTATCACACCAACTGCGATTGCAATAAGTCCAACGATAACGCTCACTGGACGCGATGCGAATATCTTTCCAATCAGTTGGATAAGCTTGATTATCAATCCACCAACCACGTACGCGACGCAGAATATGATGAATCCTATGACAAGCAGACCTTTACCAGAAGTCAGCCAAAGTGCAGCTTCCTGGATTATTGGAACAGTAGTCAAGGGGACCAAGAATCCGTAGATGACTGCAGTTCCAAAGACTGCCACAGCCAAAGCAAAGACTAAGGCAAGCGGGAATTTTGATAGTACTCTCATTATTAGCGAGAATCCCATGAGGATAAGCACACCCGCCACTATGATAGCGTCAGGTTGTATTGTCCAAACGACATATCCAACGAATACGTCAAGGATTCCAACAAAGAAGCCCAAGTATGTCCCTACTGCGACAAGACCATCAAAGATGGTTCCCAATAATGGAATTGGGTCTGTGATGTTTTCCAACAACCAGATTGCGAGGAGACCTCCTGATAATATGAGGGTCCAGGCAATTATCCAGTCATCCTGGAAGAACAACATGATGTCGGCTAGGGTCCAATCTAGAAATGGAATTTGAAGCATTATTAAACCTCATCCAAACTATGTCCGCAATAAGAATCAGGACAAATAAATGATTCTTACATCAGCCAAGACCCATCATACCCGAGGATAATGCAAAAGATATCCAGAAAAGGAGTCCAGAAACGAGCCCTAACACAATTGGGCGTGCCCCACCCACCATCTGTGTATTCTGATATCCTGTGGATAGTGTTGTAACGCCCAGGGTGAAAAGTAAAGGTAAGATATCAAGAGTTGTTATGCTTCCCGGCGTCCATGTTGGACCTTGTGAGAGAAGTGAGCCAATGAACAAGAAGGGTGAGAGAGAAGCTAACATTCCGAGTACAGCTGCACTGGTAATCGTCAGCAGGTAGACCTTCATTCTTTGAGCAGCGATGATTGAGTCTCTCTCCTTTGCTACAGCAGACCTCCTCACCAGCCGAATAGCAATTCTTGAGAGCCGATCCCCAGCAGCTTGAGCTGAGGCTTCACACATTATCGCGACCATGTTTAACATCTGGGATACTCTCTGTCCTAGTGCCTCTCCAGATGCACGAGCCATTCCCTCAACAATACTTTCATTGTCTCTATAGATCGCATTCAGTGCAGTGTCAACAAGCTTCTGAACCTCGATTTCCAAATCATCACGTATTGACGCCAGAGAAACCTCCAAAGTATCACCAGACCTAAGCCGCTCTCCAAGTAAGATCAAGAAGTTCAGAAATGCATCATATTCTGATATGATCTGTTTCTGAGTGGGCGCCACTATCGAGGGCTCTCTGGGACGGTCAAAGTAAGCAGAGAACTGTTGGGAGAACCTACTCTTCAGGAGTGCATTCATCAAGATGAATACAGGAGCAACTAGTACAACCAGAATATTTGTGGCGTATCCTGCAAGAGAAGCTGCCAATGTGAACATGATTGGAACATAGGTCACTAGCGCAGCAACAATCAGCAATCTACTCTCTAGCTCAAGATTCTTTTGACGAAGAGCTAAGTCCGCCTCGAATGATTCCCCAGAAAGGGTATCGATCAAGTCAGTTTTCTTTTCGAGGGATGAAACTATTCCGGTGAAATATCTCCTCAAATCATCAGATGGTTGGTCTTTGGCAAATTCCATCAGACATGTTTCAGGAGGTGTTCCTTCATTGATTCGACCAATCATCTGTATGAATGCCCTTGAGAGATAAGGATGATCCGATTGAGCGACCATCTCGATAGCGTCAAAGATTGTGCCCCCGGATTGGAATACTAGAATGAATTGCTCAAAAACTAGGTCAGCCTCTTCTGAGAGACCTATCTTGTAGTTGCTCATCACAGACACAGGATATGTGATCACAATGTAGTAAGTCACAACACTTGCCATAGCAATCAGAGGAATGAGTAAGATGAAAGCCAGTTGGAGGAAAGACAGTAGAAGACCTAGAGTAACAAGGATTACAATGGATAAGAGATTAGCTGCAGCCTCAACCCCCCTTACTGAAATATTCATCAGGGGAGCAAGAAACTTGACAGCCTTCTGAAGATCCTTGTCATCTGCCTTTCGGCCCGTTCGCCCCGCGATTCGTTCGCTGAATCCACAGAGTCTCTCATACAACACTATTGGGTCCTCTTAGAGTTATGTCTTCGATGCATCTCTTAAATTGCCCGATGTTTGAAACAAAAGAGAATATGAATTCATTCTTAGAAGTGGAACTCTACCAATAATGGAACATACCGTTTTTGCGTCCTTGAGTACAGAATGGGTAATTAGAAACATGAGAAATGTGCTTTTTGCTCGAAGTTATACACATATGACCTAAAGCTGACGAATTTCGCCAATACTTAAATAGCCCCTTAAGCAATACACAAAATCACATCTCATATAGTTAGAGAGGAGAGATGAAGGAGAGAAATCTATGGAATCTAAACAAATTATCGCCGTAGTTCTCATCGTAATAATAATAGCAGGTGTTGCTGTTGGAGTCTATATGTTCCTACCGCCGGCCGCATATGGCGCTGTAGTTGTAGGACAGTTAGTCACCCCTGGCGCTCCTGCTGGAACTCCAAGTGACCGTATTATCGTAGTAGGAATCTTAGATCCTATGACTGAAATACAAGGTGAAGGAGCTTGGATGGGAGCCTATTTGGCTTGCGATGAGATTAACACCGCAGGTGGTGTTGTAGTCGGTGGCGAAACATATTACTTCGGACTTGTTTCCGAAGATACATCTGAGGCTGACGCTGAACTTGATATATCTAAAGGAACTGCAGCCGCAACGAAAATTCTCACACAAGACAATGCCCAATTCATTATTGGTGGATTCAGAACTGAGTCGTTGCTGGCTTATCAAGAATTGGTAATGGATGAGAAAGTCCTCCTCTTTGGTACAGGAGCTTCTACTGATTCATTCTGTCAGAATGTGATTGATGACTATGACAGGTACAAGTACTTCTTCCGTACTATGCCCATTAACTCAACATCGTTGGCACGTTCGCTGTTATACTACATTCTATATCTGGATGGCTACCTGACTGCAGTGACGGGCCAGAATATATCAAAGGTTGCGATTATTCGCGAGGGTCTTGACTGGACTACAGGTATGAGTGATTTCCTGATGGGAGCCTTGCCATTTTACGGTAATCTCACTGTAGTAGAGAATATTGC
>JAGXOC010000006.1 GCA_019894665.1 Candidatus Thorarchaeota archaeon | reverse complement strand
TTTCTGATCACCAGAGAAACCACGGGCTGCAAATGTGGCACCAGAGGTGATAGCTTGGGCGATTGGATTTGTAGGCTCCATCGGAGCACCTGGTGGTGGGGGTGAGGTGTTTGACACATATCCTCTTGGAGCAGAAGGTGAGAACTGCCCTTTTGTTAGACCCATGACACCATTGTTGTGAATAAACACAGCTAGGTTCACATTCCTTCTAGCAGCATGCACAAAGTGACTGAGTCCCTCACCAAGACCATCGCCATCGCCTGTATGTACAATTACTTTTAGATCCTTATTTGCCATGTGGATACCAGTTGCAACAGGAATTGGTCGTCCGTGAAGCGTATGAAAACTGTTCAGTCCTCCAATGTAATGGGGAATCTTACTGGAGCAGCCGATACCTGATGAGATCACTAGATTATGAACTGGGATATCCAGTTCAATAACTACTTTCTTGAGAGCTGCGAGGATACCAAAGTTTCCACATCCAGTACACCATGTCACTTTCTGTGGTCCTTCAAGTTGTTCGGGGGTTATCATTTGATACCAGCCTCCTTAATCTCATTAACAATCCATCTTGCAGTCATAGGTCGCCCATCATACTTGTTGACATAGTGATGGACTGTGATACCAGTAGCCATCTTGACCAATTGAGCAAATTGTGATGTAACATTCTGCTCAACTGAAACGATTTGTTTTGATTTACTTAGGACTTTCCTCAATTTGTCAGTCCGTAGGGGATAGATGTCACAGAAATGAAGCTGGTTGATTGATATACCAGCATCTTTCAGAATTTGCATCGCTTCATTAGCAGCTCCCCATGTTGACCCCCAAGTGAGAAGTGTGATTTCAGCATCCTCATCGCCATAGAGCTCCGGTGGGTTCAGCGACTCCATTATAGCTGGCAGCTTATTCATGAGCTTGGCCACCATTTTGGTTCGCATATCTATGTCTTCGACGATGTGACCATCCTCACGATGAACATTGCCTGAAGCCACGATCGTCTTACCTTCATCTCCGGGAAATGCCTTGGGAGATACTCCATCGTCTGTTAGTAAGTATGTCTTGTAGGTGGAGTCAGGACCAATCTTGGCAAGTTTCCCACGATCCACCTTGACACTAGAAACATCAATCCTGGGGACATTCATGACCGAGTCAGCAAAATACTGATCACCGAGAATCATCACAGGTATCTGAAACTTATCAGCTAAATTAAACGCCCTAGTTGCAACATCAAAAGCTTCTAACGGATCCTTTGGTGCAAGCATGATTCGCGGGAACTCTCCTTGACCTGCAAATGCCATGAAGAATAGATCAGCCTGCTCTGTACGGGTGGGTAATCCAGTGCTGGGTCCTGGTCTCTGCGCATTGTATATCACAACAGGAACTTCTGCCATTGCAGAAAGACCTACTGCCTCGGTCATAAGCGCAAAACCACCTCCAGATGTTGTGACCATTGAACGAGCTCCTGCAAATGATGCTCCAATGGCCATGCAAATCGCTGCTAGTTCATCTTCGGTCTGCAAAGTACCAATATTCAGGTCTCTGGAGTATGAAACAAGGTCCATGAAAAGCGAAGTGGATGGGCTCATTGGATATGCAGATATCCATTTCAGGTTTGCAGCAATGGCACCGAGAGCAAGAGCTCGGTTTCCGGTGAGCATCAACTTATCTTTGCATGGTCCAGCCTCTAAAGTGTCAAGGTTGTAGCGGCAAGTGCCTGTAAAATTCTCAGTGGTCAGATCATAAAGTGCCTTTGCCACTGCAACGTTTCCAGCAACCACCTTCTCTCCTTTTCTTCCGAAGATCGCGTTCAGCACATCTTCAGCAAGCTTGAATGGAAATTTGATGACTGACAAAATTGCACCCAGAGCAGCAGCATTCATCATTCGTATATTGCCACCAACCTCTTTGGCTGTTTTTTCGAGTGGAGCAGGGAAATGACATGCCTCAAGATCATCAAACTCTATTGATTCATCGAAGATGATCACACCCTCCTCCACAAGTTTGTCACGCACACCAACAACTGCATCTCGAGAGAGAGCAACTATTACATCGATGTAATCCACTGGTGCGTGGATTGGTCGGTCACTGACTCGAATCTGAGTGAAATTATATCCTCCGCGGATTCGTGATTCAAAATCCTTTATCGTGAAGGTATAGAAGCCTGATTGGACAAAGACCTGGGCTAGTAGGTCTCCGATCGTGTCAATGCCTTGACCGGCTTCTCCACCAATGTTGAATGTAATGTCCATATGAACTAGACACTCCCGTATTATTCTTCGAGCGTTCCTGTCATTCTTATGTCCTTTGCTAGGGACTGATATGTTACTCAATTGGAGTGCTTTCGGGTTCAGGTCCGGGAAGCATGAATATGAATATCAGGCCAACTAGAAATTGTGCAGGAATTGGCCAGACAACCCCTACCATGACTAATGGTAGGCTTATTGCTGTAGATACCAGTGCAAACACTGTAGGGTAGGCAAGACTGATGATACCAACCATTATGACACTATTCTTTGAAACCTTTCCTTGATAATATCTAACAATCTGAACAACATAGAGGATGTTGAAAATTCCGAGAGTGAATGCTAATTTCAAGAACGTAGGTGAGAAGAAATGAAAGGGTATGATGCCCCAAGAGCCAGGTGTATGTCCAAAAGCCCAAAAAAGGGCATAGACGCCGGGACCTATATACCAGTCGAAAAGAACAATCACGTTTGAGGTGAAGAATCCTAGTGGTACCATCAATGTGACTATTGTCATGAAGAAGGCAATCACTGTGGGACTGACACCTACTAATTCTGGTTCAGAGGCTCTTACATCAGCCATACTATCTTCCCCTCACGCCATTCTTCTTTCTTAATGGTCTTTTTTCTTTTTCGACTGAAAAGAATCCAGTGATTGTATACTTTCCTCGCTACGGTTGGACTCATTCATCTTCGATCCAATCATCTTTCACTGAAGCCTTCGTCTTCTCCTCGAAGGGATCCCAGTCATCTTTACGTTTTGGTCGCCGCCGCTTCCACCATGACAGGTCTAGCCGCATACCAGACCAAGGCGAAATGACTTCAGGACCTTCAATTCTGCGCATGATAACCAGACCGATTAAGAATTGCAAAGGAATGGGATAAAGGATTGCAAAACTACCCAACATCCCGGAAACATACAAGATGATTACTGTGGGTAGCATGATGCTCAAGAGGCCGATCAGATGAACACTATCTCTGGAACTTTTGGCTTGGTAGTATCTCACTAATTGACGAACATAGAGAATATTGAACAGACACAAAGGAAGATAGGAGAAAGGATTTACGATTATCCAGAAAAGCCCATATATCCCAGGCAGCATGTTGAAGACCCCAAACATGCCATAATTCATTGGAATGAAACCGAGAGGAGAGAATACTGTAACAATAATCATAATCATCCTTATGATTCCTGGGCTTACTCCATAAAGTTCCGGCTCAGTTGAAAACTCATCTGTTGTCATTACAGACCCTCATTGTATCCAACCTTTGCATTCAGATAAGCCCTTTGAAAGTAAGAGATTTGTACTTCGAGAATCCAGTGATGGTGGCCTTTGCCAAGCTTTAAAAACGAAGTTCATGCACAGTTTTCTTAGAAGTATATGCCGAAGTGCATGTACAGTTTTGCATAATGAACAGTACACTATTCTATCCTAGGAATTAGAATAGTACTGAAGCAAACCATAAGGTGAAAATAAAATGGCACAGTTGTCTGGAACACCCATCTATATTCTCAAAGAAGGGACTTCAAGAACACGCGGCAAGTCCGCACAAGAAAACAACATCATGGCGGGTATTGTAATATCTGATGCTGTGAAATCCACTCTTGGCCCGCGCGGCATGGATAAAATGCTCGTGGACAGTCTGGGAGACGTGACTATCACAAACGATGGCGCTTCAATCCTGAAAGAGATTGATGTACAGCACCCAGCAGCAAAGATGCTCGTGGAAGTGGCGAAGAGCCAAGATCAGGAGACCGGTGACGGCACAACAACATCCGTTGTCATAGCTGGAGAGCTCCTGAAGAGAGCACAAGATTTGTTGGAAATGAAGATTCACCCAACAATAATTGTTGGCGGTTATCACAAAGCAGCCGAAAAGGCTTCAGCGATACTCAAGGATATTTCAGTATCGATGGTTGGCATGGACAAAAAGATTTTGACCGGCATCGCTGCAACATCGATGAACAGCAAATCAGTCGTAGGTTCTAGGGACCTCTTCGCAAAGATTGCTGTTGACGCAGTACTTCAAATTACTGAGAAGACCGATGATGGTCCGAAAGCTGACATCGATATGATCGAGATTATCAAGAAGAAGGGCAAGAGCCTAGGCGAGACCGAACTCGTCAAGGGTATGGTCATTGACAAGGAAATAGTTCATGCTTCAATGCCAAGGAAGGTCTTGGGAGCAAAGATTGCTCTTGTCAACGCAGCTATCGAGGTCGAGAAGACCGAGTTTGATGCAGAGATCAGGATCGACAGTCCTGAGCAGATCAAAGCATTCCTCGATGAGGAAGAACGCATGCTCACAAGCATGGTTGACAAGATTGTCGCAAGCGGCGCAAACGTACTCGTCTGCCAGAAAGGTATTGATGATGTTGCACAGCACTTCCTCGCTAAGGCTGGAATCATGGCAGTCCGCAGGGCTAAGAAGAGCACTCTTGAGAAGCTCGGCAAGGCCACAGGCGCAAAGATAGCCACAAGCCTTGATGAGTTGGATAAGACCTACTTGGGTTCAGCTGGAACCGTCGAAGAGGTCAGAATTGCTGATGATAAGCTCGTTTACGTCAAAGACTGCAAGGATCCAAAAGCCGTATCAATCGTGATTCGCGGTGGTACTGAACATGTTGTTGACGAAGCCGACAGAGCAATTCACGACGCACTCTGTGTTGTGAGGAATGTTGTTGAGGATTCAACTTACGTTGCTGGCGGTGGTTCAATAGAGGCCGAGATTTCCAAGAGACTTGAGGCATATGCCAACGAAGTCGGTGGCCGTGAGCAGTTAGCTATAGAAGCATTCGCTGAGTCACTACTTGTCATTCCTAAGACACTCACTGAGAATGGCGGTCATGATCCCATTGACCTCATTGCTGACCTGAACAAGGACCACTCCAAGGCGACTGGTCTCTGGTTCGGTGTTGATGTGATGAAGGGTAGGACTTCTGACATGATGAAGGCTGGTGTTATTGAACCAACACGAGTCAAGAGTCAAGCAATCCGTGCCGCCGCTGAAGCAGCACAGATGATCCTCAGGATTGATGATGTCATCGCTGCTAGGGCTTCTGCTGGTCCACCACCGGGTGCTGGTGGTATGGGTGGCATGCCTGGTGGAATGGGCGGAATGCCCGGAATGATGTAATATCAGACCAAAACAATTTTGGAGCCGCGAGGCTCCACTCATTTCTTTTTCAACGGGGTTCATTAGAATGACCAAGCGTATCTTACTTGTCGGAATGAATAGCTTCGACTCTGGGAAGACGCAGTTTGCTATCCGATTGATTAGATCTCTATCTGAGGAAGGTCATTCTATTGAGTATTTCAAACCTCTGAGTGGACACAACTACTGGTACAACCACGAGCATACGAAGACGTGTCTACAGAACGGTGTACTAGCTTCCATAGACGCAATGAAAGTTCGGAAGTTCTTGAATCCAAAGAGTCCCATTGAGCTGGCTAATCCTGTTCATAATCTGTTTGTTCCAATGAGGTTAGAAAAGCCATTGCAGAACATGACGAACACATTGGGCATCGCAGGAGCAAGTTCGATTCTCACAATGGAACGATTTAGTCGTCCAGATGCTTCTGGAATTGACACAACTGTTCTAGTTGCGCAGAGGCTTGTGGAAGAAGAGCGCCTGATCATAAAGCAGGAAGAGGTCGGGATGCTGACGAGGGGTGCAGGCATTCTTTCCGTCAACAATCTCAAGGAAGTCCAAGAGTTTGAAAGATTGAACTTTGAAAAACATGTATCAGATTCTTTCACCGAAGTAGAGAAATCTGCAGATGTTGTTCTAATAGAAGGGTTCAATGATGCTGCATGGCCTTGGGATGGGTTAGAGCGTGTCGATGCAGTTCTTCTGATAAGTCCTGCACACATCTTCACTTACGACCCTGAGAGATTCAGAAAAGCAGCATATCTGACGAATCGAGGCAGCCTCCCGATAAGAGAGGTGACCTTTAGAAGGATTTCAGATTTATTGAAACCAATTAATCGTTTGGAGATCAAGCCGGAGTGTGAAATATCAGTGGATTACCTCGAACACCTTGCAATTTCCGTCCGCACAGGAAAGAAAGATTAAGCCAGAATAAAGAAAACAGGATACTATACCCGGGACCAAACGACGGAGACAGCAGATTGACAGAGGACTTGAACTGGGAACTCATTGTTATCGGTGGCGGCCCTGCAGGGATGACAGCAGCCATATACGGAGCACGATATGGGCTCAAGATATTACTTTTGGAATCTAAGGTCCTTGGGGGAGCACAGGCCACAAGTCCGGGTATTGAGAACTATCCGGGTTACACATTTGTTGTAGGACTGGAACTTGCGACCAAGATGAAAGAGCAGGTCAAGAAATGTGGAGCATTCGTCAGAGAGATCACAGAGGTCAAGAATATATCGAGAGAAGGAGATGATGGAGACTTTCTCCTCGAAACTCGACGTGGAGTCTACAGAGCCAAAGCGATAATTTTCGCAACAGGTGGAGGTCACAAACACCTCAATGTGCCTGGAGAAGGCCAACTTACTGGCCGGGGAGTTTCATATTGTGCCACCTGCGATGGACCACTCTTCCGAGACAAGACGGTTGCTGTAGTGGGGGGTGGAAACACAGCAGTCACCGAGGCACTATATCTCTCAGAAGTCGTCGGTAAAGTCTATCTTATCCATAGAAGGGATGAACTGAGGGCTGAGAAGATCATTCAGGATTATATATTCAATTCCAGTGTGGAGATACTTTGGGATACAATTGTCAAGGAGATTCGGGGCGATGACCTTGTCAATGAACTACTTCTAGAAAACGTGAAGACCGGAGAAGAACGAACCCTATCCGTGGACGGTGCGTTCGTTGCGCTTGGGTCTAATCCAGAGAGCTCTCTAGCAAAGAGTATTGGTGTGGAAACAAATGACCGTGGAGAAATCCTGTTCTGTGCGAAACAGTCAACAAATATACAAGGAGTCTTTGCAGCAGGCGACGTTGTTGAGTCTATGAAACAGATTGCGGTAGCTGTTGGTCACGGTGCTATTGCAGCGGACTCAGCATATGCATACATCAGGAAGATACAGAGAGGTCCCATTGGCTATGCATAGTGATTTCCGGACTTCAAAATCTAGTACATCCTTTGTTGTGGGGAAACGTTAATAACCGCTCTCCTTTCCGATGCTCAACGCGCTGAGGCGAGCCTCAGTGACATTTAGATTGACCGTGATGTAATTATGAAAAGGGTCAAAGTCATAGCAATTGCACTCGCATTCACCTTTGTACTGCTTGCTTTTACAGCGCAGCCGGTTGCTGCAGCAAGTCGATATGACTCTCTTATGTCATATATGAACGGCAGATACGATACTGTCAGAGGGGGTTATTCAATACCAGGTGAAGGAGTTACACGGGTCGATCCAACTTATGGTGCTATCAGCATCATGAATGAAGTGGGCACTATTGATAATCGACCTCCGCCAATCTCTGTCACGACGGTCATGAACTTTATAGTAACACACCAATGGTTCACTGGAGATGAGGATGAAGAACCAAGGTTCGGAGGTTTTAGCGACTACCTCTTAGGACCAGTTACTAACGGAGGCAATTACAGAGGCCTCGTGACTTGGGAGATCCTGATGGAACAGAGTGATATTCCAGGGACAGAGGACTATAGCATCAATGCCACATCAAACCTTCTCTGGATAAATAAAACCCAGACTGCTTCTGGAGGTTTTGGTATTGAAACCGGAGCATCTCCAGATTTGCTGTCAACAGCCTACGCATTAATGTCTATCAGGCTAATCGACACGTTGTATCCGTTGGAGAATGCTTGGAACTGGTTGCAAAACGAAACTGCAACAGTTGAGTGGATTGAGAGCTGCAAGAATGGTGTTGCATACATGCTCCATCCTAATTCAGAGTTAGCAGGTGTCACTGCTACTACAGCAGCTGTATTGGCCTACAGAGCATTGGATCCATTTGCAGCTGTTCCTGATTCTGTAAACATACTGTCATGGTTACAATCACGCCAAATTCTGGATCACGAACGACCGGAATTCATCGGTGGTTTTGAGGAAGGCAATGGTACTTTGGAACCTAATCTGCAAAGCACCTACTTTGGCTTTAAAGCACTGGAAACTCTCACCGCATTCACTACTGTCAATATTTCAGCGGCTGAATCCTTCATTCTGAATTGTCAATCGCTAGATGGCAGTTTTGCGATTGCACCAGGATTTAGCACTGGCAAGCTCATCTATTCCGGCTACGCATGTGAAATATTGAGCATGGCTGATTTCGATGGAGCACTCAGTATCCTTTCAGCATCAGAGGACCCCAATTCTCCTGGTGGAACTGGTTTTGAGTGGAGAACCTTAGTAATAGTAGGAATTGTTGTGGTTGCTCTTGTTCTTGCAGTTCTAGCTGTGAGAGCAGATTGATAGATACAATAGCTTTATCTCAACAGCGAAGCAAACAGCCTTAGAGGGTCGAATAAACCCGGTCCTTAGGTGTATCATATGGCCCCCTCAGAAATAGATGATGAATCAGTTCCTAGATACAAGCGCGGGTATGAATGGTTCTCACATCTTGCTAATGCAGACTTGTCTAGAAAACCATGGAGACGATTGGGTTTTTTCTCGTTCTATGATGCGCCATTTGCAGAGAGTGATCTCCTCTACCTTTCACCAAAACAAGTCATGTTGACAATGGCAAGAATGGTAAAAGATAAGGAAACGGGTCTTGTCTTCGTTGTTGATGCCATGGAAAAAGATGAGATGGGTCTGAGTACAAGAGCTGGTTTTGACCAGTTCATGGAGATTTTCGATGGTCTCTTTCCTGATTCTTCAAAGTTCTATTTTGGACCGAAAGAGTCCGATAGGCAATGGCTTCATGAATATTCATCTTTACGGATTCCTCTGAATTGGCTCGTCAAGAGACCAAACGTGTTTGCTGAGGTTCTGTCAGACGCATCACCTGTTGGTGAACGAGTTGGGCCGGGGGATGCCTCATTTGAAGACTATGCAGGAATGATTGAAGTTCTTGTGGAGAAACTGGGACCTCCATCGCTCACTGAAGAGGTCATGGGCAAAATCCGAAGCACTGAAGCAAGTGATTATGCAGGTGAGGCCGTGGGGATGATGACTGTGTTCATTAGCCCTGCCACAGCCGTGTCTCGTGGCGTCAGGTATCTGGGCAAGTTCATGAGCTTGGTCAAAGATCGTAGAAAACAGGAAGTCAAGGACGTCTATTTAGAGTGGACCGACCGAGTGAAGAGAGGGTACTCCGAAGAGAAACTCAAGCGATTCTTCGATGAATCCCCTGAGTTCAACTCAGGTCTTGTCGAGGCTGTTGCATCTTTCAAACCAGTATTAATCATTCTTGAAACTCGTGGAACACTCTATGATCTATTTCTCCCACTAGTTCTACAACACCTTGTAGAGGAGATAGGATACATACCTCCCCACAGACGCCCCAAGAAAAAACCGGAAGAAGAGAAGAAGGGGAAGAAGGATGAGGAGTGGGAAAGTGACGCGCTCTCCTATGAATCAGTCGAAACCATTGAGGAGGGTGACCTTCCACCTGTCACAGACCAGTTGATTCAATCTGTAATCGGCCAGGAGGAGGCGTTTACTGGATCTGAATTGGATATATCAGAAGATGAGTTTGAGGGGAAACCAAAGACCGTTCTTTTCCTTGATGCAGCAACACATCTTTCCAAGTTCAGTCAATCATTCAGGTTCGCACTCAACATACCTGAGAAATATCCTAACATGTCAGTAGCGGCATCATTCTTTACTGACCGAGAAAAAATAAATCAAGCACTTCAAGAAGGTGTTCTTGAATACATGAAGGAACGCGCCCTGATCTTTGATCTACATCCTGCACTCTTTGATATGGCAACGGCACGGATGCCAGTCTCAAAGAAAGCATGGCTAAATGGCAGATTACAAGAGATGGAGAAAATTCGTTCTGAGGGAGAAGTTGCTTTTCTTGAATTTTCAAGCATGGATGAAACAAAATGGACTCTCCGAGTTGTGGAAAAGCCTGAGATAGAAGCTTTAGCGAAAATTCGGAGCTGGTTTCGTAGAGGAAACTGATTATTGGCAGCCCCCGCAAGAGATATAATCACCACAAGATATGATGGCAGGTAACTGTCCGGAGGCAGAATAGATTGACTAAGGGTGACATGACGCAGGCAAGAGTACTGAAAATCGAAAAGGGTGACACCATCACTCTGCCAGCGGAATTTGTTGATAAAATTGGCCACAAATATGGTCTGGCAATTCTCGTTGTCAAAGATGGGAATGTTAAGTTGTATCCTGTTGATGGCAGTAGTGTGTTGTATCTCAAGCTCGTCATTGAGAAACTCAGCAAGAGCTTTCTTGAAGAACTGACAATGGTCTTCATGGAAGTGGGTCTGGAAGATATTCTGTTCACTAGTGGGATCTGTCAAGCTGCCGACCAATGTTTCTACGAATGCTATTTCACACCCCAGCAGCTGAACGTTGAAGTTGGCAAACTGGATGAGCGTCTGCAAGGAATTTCCGGTGTAAAGCAAGTAATGCTTCATGAAGTGCAGACATAATGGCAGGCATTGCAGGTTTACTTATCACCAGCAAGAGAAACGATGCAGATTCATTGCTTAAGAAGATGTCAGAGACGATTAGGCATCGAAAATGTGAATCCTTTCATACTATGACTCATAATAATGCTCGATGTTTGATTGTGGGATCTCGTTCATTTCAGAATACGGAAGATGAACTCTTCATCATTGACAGAAATGAAGATATTGCTTTCTCCGAAGAATCAGATGATGTGACATCCATATCCGCGATATTCGGAGTTGCAGCGGTCATCGTTGACAACAGAGGAGTAAGTCTGCTGAGATCATTGGATGGCACGAGAGCACTCTATTATGGAACCACTGAGAATCTCTTTGCATTCGCCTCTGAGAGGAAGAGTCTCTGGAATATAGACATAACATCTTTGCAAGTGTTGGAGCCTGGTCAAGGAATTACTCACTCATGGGATGGTAACCTCGTTTCAGAGAGATTTGCGTCCTTAGATAAACCAACAAAGACAGAAGCTTCAAGAGAAGAAACACTTGATGTTCTTAGAAAGGCATTACTAGATTCGTTCCAAAGACTTGGGAGAGACACCGCTTGTGGGGTCTTATTCTCAGGAGGCGTGGACAGTTCACTTGTGGCAGTTCTAGCAGCCAGGCAGTGTGAGAACACCATCCTTGTGACTACAAGATCAAAAGGGGCTCACGATGACACTGCGGCCACTGAAGCAGCCACGCGATTGGGTCTACCATTGCATACAGTAGAGTTGAATTCAGAGATCATCTGGGAAACTCTTCCCGAGGTCATCTATTCAATTGAAACAAGCAGACAGATGGACGTTGAGATTGCACTTCCATTCTACCTAGCATCAAAGAAAGCAGCGGAGGAAGGTTGCACCACTGTCGTATCAGGTCAGGGACCGGATGAACTCTTCGCGGGGTACGCAAAACATGTCAAGACCTACACTGAGAAAGGACCTGACTCATTGGCGGAACAACTGTGGAAAGAAGTGTCAATCACGCATGAGACCAACATAGAACGTGATGATCGGGCTATTGCAGCTCATGGAGTGGAGAGCTTCTTTCCTTATCTGGACCAGCTTTTCGTACACAATTCACTCTCTGTTCCGGTCGAATGGAAAATGAGCCCTGATGGAACACCCCAGAGAAAGGTCATATTCAGGGAGCTTGCCCAGCTCTTAGGAGTGCCAGTAGAAATTGCACTAGCGCCGAAGAGTGCAACCCAATATAGCTCAGGTTCCTCGAAAGCAATCCTTGAGTCTGTCATCGAGCATGTTGATGGCTTCAGCTACTTGAGTAAGAAGAAAGTAGCAAGAAAAGTCCAGGATGTACTCGATGAAATAGCATGTGAGATTCAAATGCCTAATGTTCAGGATAAAAAACGGGGCATACTGATAGATTTAGGATCAGTGAGGATGTTTCTAAAAAGACGAGAGAGTTCATCCTCCGGCAATACGTGGTAGGACAACTACATTATCATTCTCCTGTATTTGATGATCAAGGGTAACCCGCTTACCACCAATAAGGACAACATGTTCATCTGAAAGCTCCAGATCAAGAAAAAGTTCAGCCACAGTCTTTGGTTCTGTGACAATGAGCTTTCTGATACGAGGCTTGCTGATTGTGTCTGACAATTTTCTCACCATAACATAATTCTCATCTGACCTTATAGGGTTAATTCAATCAGCAGCAGAAATAATCGGCAAACTACTATCACACATTCAACATTCAGCGTTGCTCATTCGCTATGCATAAATAGTAGATTATGGCACAGATGCTCGTCGGCATCCTCCAAAGGCAGAAGACAACATTCGACGAGTGCCGTAATATCTTTGGAGGCCGGACAATAAGCTTCATATGGGGTATTTGACCCCAGAAATAGAACGTAGACTAGCGACGTATATAAGTTCGACATTTAGCGAATGAATAATTTGAGGAGATAACTACTATGGTTGGTATTGTTGGTTACGGAGTATACGTACCACGCTATCGAATAAAAACTTCAGACATTGCAGAAGTCTGGGGTGAAGATAGTGCAAGAATAGGAAAAGGACTTGGTGTATTCGAAAAGTCTGTACCAGGGCCGGATGAAGATGTGGCCACTATTTCAGTAGAGGCAGCTAGGAACGCCATCAAGAGATCTGAAATTGATCCAACGGACATTGGAGCCGTCTATGTTGGTTCGGAGTCCCACCCATATGCTGTCAAACCAACAGGCACAATTGTGGCTGAAGCTATCGGGTGCTCTCATGACATGACTTGTGCAGATTTTGAGTTTGCCTGCAAAGCAGGAACGGCAGCGATTCAGACTTGTATGGGTCTTGCTACATCAAAGATGGTTAAACTGGGACTTGCAATCGGGGCTGATACCGCTCAAGGAAGACCAGGTGATGCTTTGGAATATTCTGCTGCAGCAGGTGGTGCAGCTTTCATAATCGGAATGAAAGATGTCATCGCCACAATTGAAGACACTGCATCATTCACAACGGACACTCCAGACTTCTGGAGGCGTGAGGGAGAGGACTTCCCAAGCCATGGTGCACGTTTCACAGGCGAGCCTGCTTACTTCAGGCATGTTGGTGAAGGAGCTAAGTTACTCTTCAAGAAGACAAAAACAAATGTTGATGATTATGACTACTTTGTTTTTCATATGCCAAATGGTAAATTCCCAATAGCAATGGGAGCGCAGCTCAAAGTACCTCCAGAGAAATTGGAGGATAGTCTTGTTGTTCGCCAGATTGGAAACACCTACTCGGCCTCAGCCATGATCGGACTTGCTAGAGTTCTAGATATTGCAAAATCAGGCTCCAAAATATGCATGGTCGCTTATGGTTCAGGAGCTGGGAGCGACGCATTCTCTATCACGGTTGAGGATGCTATTGAAGAGCGACGTGGAGAAGTTCCGACCGTCGACGATTATATTGAACGAAAGACGTATGTGAACTACGCAACATACGCCAAATATCGACGCAAGATCAAGGGTTAAGGAGGAGATATCACGATGAGTAACAGAGTAGCTATTATTGGAGTTGGAATGTGTAAGTTTGGTGAACTGTGGGATAAGAGCCTTGTAGATATCACACTTGAGGCGGGAATGTACTCAATCTTTGATTCTGGTGTGAGAGGAGCTGATATTGATGGATTGGTTATTGGCAACATGAGTGCAGGCAGGTTCACAGGACAAGAACACCTCGGTGCACAGGCTGCAGATATTGGAGGTCTTGGAGATATGCCAGCCTACAGTGTCGAGGCTGCATGCGCCAGCGGAGGAGCTGCTGTTCGACACGCATACATGGCCATCAAATCTGGTGAGCATGATGTAATGCTTGTTCTGGGTGCGGAGAAGATGAGTGATGTGAACCAGACAGAGGCAATGAACACCATCTCAGTGGCCTCAGACTGGGAATGGGAGGGAATGTTCGGAGCAACATTTCCAGCGCTCTATGCATTCATGGCGCGACGACACATGAAAGAGTATGGGACAACTGAAGAACAGCTTGCAATGCCGACAGTGAAGAATCACGCTAATGCGGCGCACAACGAATGGGCCCAGTTCCAGAGAGCTGTTCCTATTGAGGTTGTAATGAAATCGGGCTTACTTGCAGATCCTCTGAGAGTACTTCACTCAGCACCAATAACCGATGGTGCTGCAGGTCTTGTAATGTGTAGAGAAGACCTTGCGAAAAAGTATACTGACACACCAGTCTTCATTGAATCATCAGAACAGTCTGGTGACACACTAGCGCTACATGACAGACAATCAATCACAACAATGAATGCAGTTGTGAACTCTACAAGATCCGCACTCAAAGAAGCCAATCTTGAACTCAAGGACATTGACGTTTTCGAGCTTCACGACAGTTTCTCAATTGGGGAGATTATCCTGACTGAGGATGTCGGTATAGCCAAGAAAGGAGAGGGCGGAAAGGTAATTGAAGAAGGTATCACACAAATAGGAGGAAAATTCCCTGTCAATACTTCGGGTGGACTGAAAGCAAGAGGTCATCCAATTGGTGCGACAGGTGTGGCGCAGATTGTTGAGCTAGCCTTACAGCTCCGTGGCGATGCAGAAAAACGCCAGGTCGATGGAGCTGAGAAAGGACTCGCAGTGAACATCGGGGGCACGGGTGCAACTTCTATTGCACACATTCTAGGGAGATGATTAAAGATGGCAGAACATGGAGTAGCGCAAATCTGGAGACGAATAAAGTCAATCTACAACATCCAGGGCAACAAATGTGAGACCTGTGAAACACACTTTTTCCCGCCACGTCCGGTCTGTCCAACATGCAGGAGAAAGGGGAAGCTTGTGGATTATCAATTCAAAGGATTGGGGTCAATCTATTCATTTGCTGTTGTCCGTCAAGCACCTGACGATTTCAAGCGACAGATGCCATATGTGATTGCCCAGGTCGAACTGGATGAAGGCACTCGACTCACGACTCAGATTGTGAATGTTGATCCAGAGAATGTGGAAATCGGGATGAGAGTCCGTGCATGTTTCCGAAAAATCAAGGAATTCGGACAGAGTGGTGTCATTATGTATGGATACAAGTTTGAACCCACAATGAAAGTCACAGGACATGAAGTATAATTTCAAAGATTAAGTTCTGTGATTGAACCAATTGCAGGTAGAGCCACATTCCTTATGGTCGTGGCTCCTATCTCTACTTTATTTCTGATTGAATTATGGATGTGTCCGTGAATAATGAGATTAGGTGGATAGGTTTCCACGGCCCTTGATACCCACCAGGAGAATTCAGTTGGATTGGTTTCGCGAAGTGGGCTAAAGTGCATCAAGAGAATAAGGTAGTCTGATGAACTAGATGCATCTTGAAGTAGTCGTGAGAGCTGTAATGCACGTTCCTCGAAGATGGTTCGCATCTCTGCAGCTGCGCTTGATTGGGCATTAAGGAGCTCCGCACTGAACGAAGACATCCCCACTATCGCAATTCTAGAACCAGAAAGGGTGAGAGTGATTGATCTCTCATCAAGGAAAGTGAGTCTATCTTTCGTCGTAAGATTAAGTTCATCCCGAATGTCTAGTGGATCTTCATTACCGAAGCAAGCTAAGATTGGAAAGTCTGAACCCAACTGCGATTCTACGGTGTCTAAGACATTGGAGTATTCGTTCACCTTACCACGATTAACCATATCCCCTGCAAACAAAAAGAGATCTGGCGGTGTACAATTCGAGAGTGCAGTTTTAAACTCATTCAAGAACTTTGGACTATGAACATCTGCAATAGTGGCAAGCTTAACAGGACTCATACTCAATCCTTCGGGTCTTTTTTGTATCCCAGACGTTCAATTCCGTGATGGATCCTACAGCGGGAAATGAAACGTTCCTGATAAAAGAAGCCCCTATTGTCACTTCATGTCTAGTTGAGTTGTGAACATGTCCATGAATCACAAGATCTGGTTGATGTTCAACAACCACACTGTAGAATTTTCTGCTCCCCATCCATGAGAACGCCTTAGTTTCCTCACCCTCGCAGGTTTCAAGGCAGGGACTATAGTGCATCAAGAGAATCCGATGGTCCACTTTGTCCTTCATCTTCTTCAAGAGTGACGCAGCTCTCTTCGCTCTTCTCTCAAACACTCCTTTCACACTTGGGATATTTCTGCGTTGCCAGCTCGTCGCCTTGTCCAGAGACCCCTGTGTTCCAACGATCCCAACTGTCAGACCATTGGATTCCAAAACGTATGATTTCTCATCTAGGAGAATCATTCGATCTCCTACAATGGAAACGATGTCCTTGCGAACC
Source organism: Candidatus Thorarchaeota archaeon (assembly GCA_019894665.1). GTDB lineage: Archaea > Asgardarchaeota > Thorarchaeia > Thorarchaeales > Thorarchaeaceae > SMTZ1-45. The sequence goes on along the minus strand of JAGXOC010000006.1, from coordinate 39,168 downwards.
TCACTGTACTCTTCATTTCCAAAACAACCAATGACTGGGAAAGAGGTGCCTAATATCTTCTCAATTGTGTCTAGTACGTTTTTGTACTCCTCTGCATTGCCGCGATTTATCATATCCCCTGCAAACAGGAACGCATCTGGGCGCTCATGTTGACCAAGATCTTTCACAAACTCTTCAAGATACCTTGGGCTATGAACATCTGCAACTGCTAGTAGTTTCACTTTTGCCACTTATCTCTATTATGTGGGGCCGAGATTAAACAAGGATATTAAGTGTTCCAATGGTTGAAAGACCGGTGTGAAACAGATGTCTAGTACTTGGGGTCTCAACTTGTTCGACCGGTTTCATATCAATCATCAAGTCATGATCGACAAACTTTCTAAGATGCCAGACCCTGTTGCTTGCGTCACAGGTGGTGAGCTTGTTGGCCAGGGACTTAAACTCCAAGCTCTCATCCAACCAATTGATATCCGTGAGAGGAATCTTAGGGAGTACATTCAAGGAGTCAAACTTGATGATGTAATTTCAGTTAAGGCCATCACGAAAATTGACGAACTACTGTCAATTGAAGGAGACGCTACTTTCGTTATGTATGAGGGCCCCTGTTGTGCTGTGATTGAATCAGGTCCACTAAACGTCCGAAAAGAGACGATGGGAGTAAGTGACACGATAGAGTATCTGAAGCCCGTTCTTGCATATGATGGGGAAAAACTAGCATCTGCCAGAATCAGGCTAGGAGAGATAGACAGGGAAGGGCGACGCCTCAGAGGTACAAAAGAACCACCTAGAAAACTCCAACTCGAAGGTAGAGCTGGTTTGAAAAGTCCAAAAGGAGAGGTTTTCGCAGCAAAAGATGGACCTCCTGAGAAACGTGTTGTAAGTAAGATTCGAGAGGAGTCACCAACATGTGTTATTGCAGTGGGAGATGTGACTGCCAGCACGATACTGAAGGAAGGATATACACCGAAGGTCATGATAGTAGACGGCATAACAAAGAGGGGTCCCTTTGAAGGTCAATTCTCAGCTGAACGAGTCTACAAAATATTCAATCCAGCAGCAGTGATTTATCCTGAAGCATGGTCTGTAATAGACACCGCGATTCATGACGAATCAAACTCACTGATCTATGTGGAAGGGGAAGAAGACCTGATGGGCTTTCCAGCTGTCCTGCTTGCCCCAGATGATTCGGCTGTACTCTATGGTCAACCCGATGTGGGTATTGTCTGGATACCCATCAATGAAGAGAACAGAAAGATTTCAAAGGATCTTCTTGACCAGATGCCAGTCATTCAATCGTAGGATAAGTTGCCCTATCACATATCAAATACGCGATGAATATTTTCAATGCAGTCAGTTGCGACAATATGATCGCCGCGTTCATCAAAAGCCATCTCTCCAGCAACCCCTGAGATAAATGCTGCTGCAGCTGCAGCATAGAATGCTGATTCGTCAGTTGCTAACAGGGCGGCAACAATGCCAGTCAGCACATCACCGGTTCCACCCACAGTCATTGCAGAGGTTCCAGTCCTATTCAATTTGAATCGTCCATTAGGCTCTGCTATAACATCAACTGAACCTTTGAGAAGGATGGTTGAGTTGAATTTCTTAGCACAGGCGACTGCTTGGTCAACTCTATTCCGTAGAGATGTATCATCGCCCAAATCCTCATCCATCAGAATGGACAGCTCACCCCAGTGAGGCGTCATCACAGTCAGAACCGGATTTAGCTTGAGTTCAGATGATGCCATGGCTTTGAGACCATCAGCATCGAGAACTAGAGGTGTTTCCAATTTGACCAGTTGCTCCACAATGGAGGTCACGGCTACCTTGGTCTGTTGCTCAAGACCTAAGCCAGGACCAAGGGCTACAACATGATTATTTTTTGCATGCTCAATGACACTCTCTACCGTTTCAGGGAGAAGAATCTGAGTTCCTAAACTTGTCACCATTAGATTTGGACTATACGATCTAATAGCTGAAACAACAGGCTCTGGAGCTAGAACACTTACAAGATCAACACCGGTCCTGAGTGCTGCCATCCCAGCGAGGGCGGGCGCTCCTGAGTAGACATCACTCCCTCCAACTACTAGAACTCGACCAAAGTCTCCCTTCTTTGAGTGGAGGTCTCGTAGTTGTTTGAAGGGTTGTAGATCGCCAAGTCCACAGTTATACTTGGCCTCCTTAGGAATACCAATCGAAACAACATGTAGTTTCCCAACGAACTCTTTGGCTTTGGTCATTCCAATCTTGGGAGCATGAAGAGCAATTGTGTGGTCAGCCTTTACTGCCACACCATGAACAACTCCAGTCTCCGAATCAATACCACTGGGAATGTCAATTGAGTACTTTGTCGCAGTAGATTTATTGATCATCTTTACAGCTGTAAGCAAAGGTTCTCTTAGTTTGGAGCGAAGTCCGAACCCCATGATACCATCAATTAGGATATCAGCCTCTTTGATTGCTCTACAAGATTTCACAGCAGATTCAGTGGGTAACTCGGAAATCAGGATTTCATGAAGGTTGTTTAGAATCTCCCAGTTAAGGAGCGCGTCTTTGTTTCGGATAGCTTTCTCGTCACCAAGCAGATAAACATCCACATAGGCTCCCGCTTCATCAAGATACCTCGCTGCAACAATGCCATCCCCTCCATTTCCCCCGAGACCACATAGAATTGCAATGTGCTTGTTTTCAACCTTCGAGGTCTTTGTGACAATTCGAGCTACCTCACGCCCAGCATTCTGCATCAACATACTGTGAGTTACACCAAGATATTGGGCATTCAGCTCAAGAATACGCATTTCCTCAGTGGTAATCGGATCCTTCTCCATATCCTTTCACGCTCAAATTGGGACTAGGTTTCTTGTGGATGCCTCCCTATATCAATACATTCTCATGCCGTAAAACTCATCAGTTTTGGATTAGCTCAAAGAAAAGAACTTGATTGACGGATGACTATTACACATCAAAGCTCTCATCAAACAGACTCAAACAATGCTATGATGTTGCTCCTCCACGGGTGATTAAATACCTAGAAGTGGAAATAGAGCATGTCCTGACACGCATTGGCCCAACTGACAAAGTGCTTGAACTGGGATGTGGTTATGGTCGTTTTCTCAAACACCTTCTGCAATCATCTCACACACTAGTTGGCATTGATACTTCAAAGGATAGTCTTGAGTTAGCCAATGACTCATTTCGAAAAATGTCTAAGTGTCATTTGTCTCAGATGGACGCCCGGACTCTTGGATTTCATGACAATAGCTTCGACAAGACCATCTGCATTCAGAACGGAATTTCTGCATTCAAAGTTGAACCAAAGGAGCTTGTAATGGAATCTATCCGAGTGACCAGAAATGGAGGGTCCTGCCTATTCTCAAGTTACTCAGACTTCTTTTGGAACCACAGACTTGAATGGTTCAAAATACAATCAGAGATGGGACTTCTGGGAGAAATCGATTGGGAAGAAACAGGTAATGGAATCATTGTATGCAAGGATGGATTCAGAGCTACAACATTTCGAGAAGAAGATTTCAGGAAACTGGCTTCTTCTTTATCTCTCAAAGCTGAAATTGTAGAGGTAGACCAATCCAGTGTGTTCTGTGAGATCGTAGTAGAAAAATAAAGTTCTAAGGAGCTCATTAAGAGCTCCAGAGAAGTTCTATTCACCACCCAGATACTTGTGAATTCCTCGAGCAGCTCGCTTTCCAGCACCCATTGCACTGATGACTGTTGCAGCACCTGTGACAATGTCGCCTCCAGCGAAGACACCTGGAAGGGAGGACATTCCAGATTCTTCGTCAATGACAATGGTACCCCATCGAGAAACCTCAAGACCGGGAGTTGTCTGTGGAATAATCGGATTGGGCGAGTTCCCGATAGCGACAATCACGGTGTCAACATCGATTATGAACTCGGACCCTTCAATAGGAACAGGGCGTCTCCTTCCCGAGTCGTCTGGCTCACCGAGCTCCATCCTGATACACTGCATTCCTATAACTTCACCCCTCTCATTCCCAATAACCTCTGTGGGATTTGTGAGAAGACGGAAATTGACTCCTTCCTCTTCAGCATGGTGTACCTCTTCCAGACGAGCTGGGAGTTCATCTCGAGATCGTCTATAGACAATATTGACCTCTGCAGCTCCAAGTCTGAGAGATGTTCTTGCTGCATCCATAGCAACGTTACCGCCACCAATGACTGCTACCCGGTTTCCAATTCGAACAGGAGTGTCATACTTGGGAAATTCGTAAGCCTTCATCAGGTTAACTCTCGTCAGGAACTCGTTTGCTGAGAACACAGTGACAAGGTTCATTCCTGGAATTCTCATGAAGTTCGGAGCACCAGCACCTGTACCAAGAAAAACTGCATCATAATCATCTTCATTCATTAAGTCAAGAACGGTTCTGATTTTTCCAACCACATAGTTGTACTTTATTTCCACACCAAGTTTCTCGAGATACTCTACCTCAGCCATGACTATGTCCTTTGGCAATCTGAACTCAGGGATGCCATAGATGAGCACACCACCAGGTTTGTGGAATGCCTCAAAGATAGTGACATCATAACCGATCTTCACAAGGTCACCTGCACAGGTCAAACCCGCAGGACCAGAGCCAATAACAGCAATCTTCTTTCCATTTTTCTTGGGAAGCTTTGGTAGTGGTTCACCGTGTGCTCTTGCATAGTCTGAAACAAATCTTTCAAGACGACCAATTGCAATGGCCTCGTTTCGGATACCATAGATGCAGGGTGCTTCGCACTGAGTTTCCTGAGGACAGACACGACCACAGACAGCTGGAAGACTGTTGGTCTCCTTGATTTTTAGAGCAGCCTCCATGAATTTCTTCTCTCTGACGAGTTCAACAAACTCCTTGATTGAAACTTCTACTGGACAACCGCTGATACACTTCGGATTGCGACACTGTAGACACTTCTCGGCCTCTTCTACCGCTTGTTCAGCGGTGTAGCCAAGAGCAACTTCTTGGAAATTCTTGGCTCTCACAAGTGGATCCTGCTCAGGCATGGGTACCTTTTTCGTCGGAGGTGGTCTCTCACGCTTCTTAGTGGGGGCTTGTCCGTCTTTCTCTGCCATCACTCAGCACCTCCATGTTCTTCAGCCCACAGTTTTTCAGAAACAGCCTCTTGCTCCCTATACGCATGCAAACGTCCCATGAGCTCATCGAAGTCGACCTCATGACCATTAAATTCTGGTCCATCTACACAAGCGAATTTCATCTGTCCGCCAACATTGACCCGACAAGCACCACACATTCCAGTGCCATCAACCATTATGCTGTTGAGACTCACTAACGTGTGTATCTTCTTTGCTTCAGTGGTCTTCGCTACGAACTTCATCATGGGAACTGGACCCACTGCAAAAACAAGGTCAATCTGGCGACCTTCTGCGATCAGGTCAGCCAAAACATTCGTCACAAACCCATGTGTACCACAGGTACCATCATCAGTTGTTTCAAAGGTCTCATCACTGATCCTGTTCATTTCATCACGATAGAGAAGTAGGTCCATACTCTTTGCGCCATTGATAGTGATGAGATGGTTACCCGCCTCCTTGAAGGCTCTGGCTACAGGAAACACAATCGCGCTTCCACACCCACCACCTATCGCAACAACAGTACCGTACTTTTTCTCAGTTGGGGAAGGTTTACCAAGAGGGCCGACAAAATCGAGAATCTTATCGCCTTTGTTTAGGCTTCCAAGGAGGAGAGTAGATTTTCCAACCTCTTGAAAGACAATAGTAATTGTTCCCTTCTCACGATCAAAATCAGCAATAGTAAGTGGAAAACGTTCTCCGGTCTCATCGACTCGTATCATCACGAACTGACCGGGCTTGCACACCTTAGCAATGTCGGGTGCATCAACCACCATCATCTTCGTGACTGGATTCAGAACCTTTTTGAAGAGGATCTCATACATGGAATCACTGCCTCGAGAGGACTCGGTATACTCCGACTGACCTGCGATGCGATTGGATGACAGAGATAAGCGTTTGGGTTGGGTATTGCGTGTTGAATTACAAAATTATGAACCATACACATTGCGAACTTCTCTAACCACAAGACCGGGCAAATCCTTTACAGACTTGATTGGATACACAACTGCTCCAACATCTTCAAGGGCATGCTGTGTCTTACTCTTATTCTTCCCACTACTTCCACTGATGTGAAACAAGTACAGCTTGTGGCCGCGAATAGATAGATTACGAACAGACTCAACAAACTTGTCCCAGTTAGCGATCTCAGCATCGGTCATCATAAGCACCATGACCTTTGACTCGGCGGCTTCACAAACCACGGTAATCTTCTTCACAGGAGCAACTGTGCCTCCACCCTGGTAGGCAAGGAGGACACGTTCCACCTCGGTTTTGGCGGTTGACCATTTGCTCGATAAACTACCACTTGAGAAATTGATTGTGGCTACTCTGGAACCCCTTCGCAACGCCACGTCCATAGCTGCAAAAGCTGCCACTAGTGCGGTATGATAGGGACCCCGGATAGTCTTGGAGGTCACACCCCATGTCATTGAACCACTAGAGTCAATCACAAGGAGCATGTCAGGAAGAGATTTTGATTGTTCCAACCCCTCTGAGGTCACTTTCAACCATTTACGTGTGGACAGGTTAGGAATGAGAACTGGAAAGGCTTGAAGTGACTGCACGATGTCCAACTCTTCTATGGGATCACCCAGTCTCCAGACCTGAGGTGTAAGAGGAGCAAGACCAGAGAATTTCCGCTCGTCAACATCGAATCGTAGCAATCCTCTCGCTTTTGCACGATACCAGAATCGTATCCAAGACTCCCGAGGGTTTCCATAACCGGCGGTGAGATACACTCCATCCAGGTCCGCTAGATTTCCGCCACGCTGTTCAACCTCTACAGCTAATTCTTCCATCTCAGCCTCCATGTCAGAGGGCGAGTCGTTTTGTAAACACTTTCGCGCTAGGTCTCCATTTCTTACTTCAATTGGACTACCCATCATGGTATCGACATCTAATGGCACCATAATGGTCGTGATATCTCCTTCAGTCCCTGACCCTACTGTGCCACATCCAGGCAATTGCTCATCATCATCCTCCGGCATCCAAACCGTAATGATCTCCGCAATCTTCTCGCAGGCTTTTGGCCACAGTTTTTCAGTATCAATTGATTTTCGAGCAACATTAGCAATTGCTGTGGCCGCCTCTGAGGTGGGTTGATCAACACTAGCTAGAGCAGGTATGGGAAAACCCCACATTGCACGGTAGCTTGCTACAATCAAGATCCAAAGAGGGCTATGTTCCCTGACCCTCATCGCAGATTCATGGATCGATGCATTGATGCGACTATGCGTCAAAGATGGAAACTGTTTGAGAAGTTTAGAGTCAACCACAAGGTCCGCAAACAAGTTGCATACGAACATTGCCGTAGCATCATTGACCTTCCTCCTGGCTGCAGCAAACATCAGCCCATTAGTCACTCCGTCGTAGGGACATAGAAGATAATGCTGAATCTCATGATGGCAGACAGACCTCAGATATGGCTCGGCTTCGTTTGCATCCATATGAAGAGGAACCCCTGCTGTATTGAGATGGACTGTCCAGCTCTCGGAGTCAATGTAGAAGAAACTCGCAGATTCGAACTCATTCTCGATCTCTGGTTCTGGAAGAGGCGGATGATAGAAGTCAATGAGAGCCTGCTCCCAAGCACGTCGAGCTACTTCCATGAGCCCGTGTTTGTGAGGGGCATCTGCAGAAGCTCTCGACAATGAAGATTACACTCCTATCTGGTTCTCAATCTCTTTCTTCAGATTCAGAGCGTCAGTTCCACCGGATATCTCAAGAAACACAGCTGACTCTGGAGAGTCACCAGTTGTATAGATGACGACAGTAAGCCCATCAGTTCTCACAATCTTTCTCTTGGGAGGAGTGAGGGTTTCTTTCAGCACGCTTGTCAGTTTTGGAAATTGCAGACTAATCGTCGTCCAGAGGTCTTGCCACTGTTCAAAGGTTATGGCAAATTGTGTCAGGGTGAGTCTATGAAGGGCATCTGATACCTGTTTCAGAAGCATGCTCCTGTTTGGAAACTCTGTATCCGCAAGTAAGCCATCGTGTATCCTAGTCAGTTGTTCAACATCACGACCTTTAATCCCCTTATCGATATCCTTCACGGTCTTTGTGTATCCAGACTTTCTCAACTCTTTCGCAAAAGCAGTATAATCAAGACGAACTAGTAGATCACTCTTTGCCATTTCCTTGAGTTCTTCCATTGCATCCTTTGTTTCTTGACCCTGCTTCAGCTTGTCCATAATAGCGATCGCAGGGGCTCTCTGAGCAAATCTAGATGCAGCTAGTTCCACGAGATGCTTGGTATAGGCATAGACATCACCGTAATAGGGAGACCGTTCAAGTTCATCCCTCACAAGTCGAGTGCGATGCCAGAAGACAAGAGGAGCCAGAGACTTGACAATCTCTACCGTCACCTCCTGCGCGCCCACTAGCCATGCAGCGGCCTTTGAGTATCTATTGAGATCTTTAGCAGCTCGTACACTCAAGGGAATGATCACCTTATTGCAGACACTCTTCGTAGTGCTAAAGTGGCACCCATCGCAGAGGCCGGTCTCAACTGTGAAACCTGAGGACTGGCTCTTGTCAGCACGGATACACGCTCCGAACTCTCTCACAACTGATCGCATGAACTCGGATGCGTCAGTCGATACATGCACCTTGTCAGCCAGGTTCCAAATTGTTAGCAGATTCTCTTCCGTGAGCATTGCGGGAACTTGCCAGAGCTCGTCATATCCAAAGAGTCGCTCATCACGAGCTGCAAGAATAAGTTCCAAGTCATTCACAGTTGGCATTGTTATGGGAACTGCCATTCCAAATCTATCTAGAAAAGGAGGACCTATTTCGAATGTCCCTGCATCCGCAGGGTTCAGAGTTGCATAAAGACAGTATTCCTCACACCGCTTGATCTCATCGTAGTACTTCACCTCTCCCTCTGCTAAGAGAGATAGCAGAATATTTTGAGCATGTGGTGTGAGTCTGTTTACCTCATCGATTATCTTCCAGAAGTCAGTGATAAAGCGGCGCCAGACAACTACCTCAACTCCCTCTTTCATTAGGGGTCCTGGCTTTAGTGTGGCGACCATTTTTTCTTCTGTAATCTGGGGGTGCGCGCGTAGTATGCCATCCTCAACATCATCGAGAGACCTTCCCGTCATCATTCTACCTAGCAGTTTCACAAGTGTTGTCTTTCCACCGCCATGGCCACCCACTAGGAGCATAGCAGACCGGGGAACAAGGGCATTCAGCACACAGGAACCTACAATCAAGGGCAATCTGGTTGTCTTTACAGATTTCTTACTTGATCCTGATGCGTTGTATTTGATTTCAAGGTCTGAGGAGTGTACGAAGAGACCCCTACTCTCAACCGTAGATATGACATTCAATACTTGCTCTCGAAGTTTCTCACTCGCACTCATTGGAACCACCTACCACGATAAATTGTCTGTCTTAACCGTTATGAACATAGCACAGAACGGCGCGAAAGTAATCACAGTAGACTCAAACCAACTATTAACAAGGTACAAAAGGAGCTTCAGCGCGGCTAGGGGAGGTATTTGATGCGGGCAGATAGAGGATAATTGTACTAGGGGTGATTCCTGTGCAGCAGCTGATAGTTGAATTCACTTTTATTGTTCTAATCTCAGTTGGAATGGGAATCATCGCATCAATGACGGGGATAAGTGGTGGAGCATTCAAGACTCCAATTCTGATCATAATTTTCGCACTAAGTGCTGAGCTGGCATCTGCGGCATCTCTGCTTTCAGCACTTTTCATTTCAGTTGTTTGTACAATCGTATATTATCGACAAACTCCGCGACCAATCAATTTCCGAATTGGTGGAATTTTAGTCATTGCCACTGTACCAGGATCCTATGTGGGGGTTGTTCTAAGAACCATTGTGGCACATGCGCATATCTTACAACTTGTGTTTGGCGTAGCTCTATTCCCGGTTGCATTGAAACTACTATTGTCTCAGCGAGATAACAAAGAACAATCCATTAGCCAAATGAGGTGCTTGAGTTTTTCACAACTGAGCAGGAGAAAAATGGTTCTATCCATCTCGGCGACATTCGTGGCCGGTATTTCAGCAGGTCTGCTCGGATTAGGTGGGGGGACTATCATTGTTCCAGTGCTATGTATCATACTAGAATTTCCGATGATAATGGCAGCTGCGACATCGATGTTCACTATGATATTCACCTCCTCAGCAGGTTCAGTGATGAATTACCTAGTTCTGGCACAAACTGAAAGCATGACCACGGTCCTATATTATGGACTGGCAATGGGATTGGGAATGATAGTGGGGGGGGTCATAGGTCCAAGATATGCAACCAGAGTGGACGCAATATCGCTCCAGAGATTATTTGGATTTCTACTGATTTTTCCCCTAGTCAAAATGATGACATTAGGACACATCTGGTTGGATCCCGGTGGTGCTAACTACATCCTAGCTACAATTGGAGATGCCATTATCTGGTTATTGATTGGTGTGCCAGTTTGGATACTATCCTCTAGACTAAAATCTAGTCATGGAGAGAATGAACAAGGGAGTTCATGATGCACAATCCCAGTTGCCCAATGATATGATGACCCCATCAGGTCAGTATCGAACGGCGCGAAATTATACCCCGTCCGAAGACGTAATATGCCTTCAGACGAACGACCGAGAAGCCAGCAGTCAGTGGGGTTGAAAGTTGGGCGAAGAAAAAGAATTCATTGAAACCGTCACCCTTACCACTCCCGAACAAGTACCAGTAGAACGTGTGAGTCAATACTCATTGGTGAATTTTGCCATGGAGTATCTCCATTTGCTCAGACGGTACGATGTCCTAAAGGCAAAGATGGTCGAGAGAGGGATGGAATTTGGGGGAAGAGTCCTTCTCGTTGGACCACCTGGTAGTGACTTTGGTGCATTTCCACATTTTCTTGCACGGGAAATCCCAATCAAAATCATTCGTTTCAAGATGGAAGGAGTTCTTGACGAGAACAAAAGGAGTAATGATGCACTAAGAGAGGGGTTTGAGTTCGCTCGAAGAAATTCACCAGCATTGCTCTACATCGAGAAACTTGAGTTTCTTGCACCTAGAGACTCAGTTCAATCAGTTGTACTTCAAGATGAGATCACAAGCACAGATTGGAGCAAGGAAGAAGTGATCACCATTGCAGCCACAACTAGACCGGAACTGGTAGATAGAGAGCTACTAGCACTGTTTGATAGAACGTACATCGTGGAAGGCACATCTATCGATGACAGAATCCGTGTTCTTGAACAAGTCTTGAAGGACCGAGAAGACTTTGATGTGTCGGTTATTGCAGAACTCACCGATGGGTGGGGCTTCTCAGATGTGAACCACCTTGCATTAAGCCTTTACATGCAAGAGACAGGTGAAGGTGGGGAGATGCCAAGAGAAAAGGTTGAGGAACTCATTGAGCAAAGCAGAGTAGCAGCTTTCGGAGACTCAAGGTTCCTCGAATCATTAATCAGAAAAACTAGGGGCACTCGACAGCCAGAATTAAGCAAATTGAGTGAGGAATATCCAGACAACTTTCTGGACCAACTTTACATGATGGCAGTGGGTGATGACTATGCCGAAACTCAACGTGTGATAGAGGTCCTAAATGAAGGATTGCCCCTGTCTGTGAAAGATCGTGAGTTTCTGAGTCGACATCCTTTCCTTCTGACCGGTTCTGCTGAGGACCGATTGACTCGTCTTCTCAGAGCCAAAAAGAGCAGCGATAGACTTCATAGAATAATGGGACGACAATAAATGAGTGAAACCAAGGTAAATATTGAATCAGTAAGATTGGGAAATTTTCTGTCCTTTTACGCAGGAACAGCTGAGTTCGATAAAGGTCTCACAGTACTCGCTGGACCAAATGGTTCAGGAAAGACATCCATCTTCCACGCTTTGAAATTCGCACTTGGTTCGAATCAAAGAGAGAACCGATATAGTAAGTGGAGCGATTTCATCCGACACGGCGCAAGCACGGCGGAGGTTGAGATCACCGTAAAGGTGAATGGGCAAAGTAGAAAGTTTCTGAGACGTATTGATAGAGATGGTATCCCTAGAGCTTATGCAGATGGACGACGAATCAAGGCGGTTGAGCATAAGCAGATGATTGGGGCTCTCGGACTTGATAGTGACAATCCTTTGGTTTTCATGCCTCAGGAAAGAATCAATGCAATACGAGAAATGGATCCCTTTGAGGTCAGACGACTCGTAGAAGAGGGAACGGGACTTGATGTACTTCGGGATAGAATTAGATTACAAGAGACTGAAGTTTTTCAGAGTCGTCAGAAACTCGATGCAGCTCTAACGGAGTCTAAGATAGTAGAGCGAGAACTTGAGTTGCTGCAACATGATCTCTCTAGGCTTGAGAAGAAGAGAGCCCTACAAGATCAGGAAAGAGATTTGGGGCAGGAATTGAAGTGGGCTAGTTTCGATGACCTTTCAACCAGAATTCAGCAGGTAAAGGATGAGATTGAAACAAAGGAATCAGGTCTTGTAGGTGTGATAGAAGAGCAGAGGGAGATTGAAGGCCATATTTCGGAACAAGAAGAAGAAAGCACAGAACTTGAAACCAAACTTTCAGGGCTCCAGACAGAACTGGGTAGAATAGATGCAAAGATTGAGGAAGAAGAACGAAACATTGCTAGGCTTGAAGGGGATTCTAAGAAGCATGTAGTAGAACTTCGTCAGCTTGAGAACAACGTAAGGGCTGAGAAACGAACAGAGGAGAAGCTCAGTGAGGATTTAGAACGTGTGTCCGCGGCACGAGAACAATACATGGACCAACAGAAGATACTACGTGAAGAACTCAGCGAATTGGAAGATGAACGAGCACGAATAGGGGATGAGCTCGCAGCCTTTGCTGAATGGAACACGAAGAGAGCAGAAGCACATGGGCTCTACAAAGCACTCCAGGCTGAGTTAGAGGGCAAGGACCTACTTATGAGAAGTCTACGTGAAAGACTCCAGATAGAAGAAGCTGAGCTCCAAGCAATGGAGAGCAAATGGTCCCACGTATGGGATAAGATCGAAAAGACAGATGAGAAAGAACTTGCAGGAAAGAAGTCTCAACTAGAGCGAGAAATTGCGTCTCTCAATGAGGAACGATTCAGAAAAACGAGTTTGGTTTCTCAACTCCAGAAAGAGATTGACGACATCAAGATTAGACTATCTGAAACCTCAAAACGCATACCTGAATCAGTCAGAAATCTCAGTGAAGCAATTTCAGGGCACAATTTGGAAACAGTGTATGGACCACTCATCAGTTTATTCACAGCTGATGATGAAATCGCGGCTGCTGTGGAAGGAGTCCTCTCAGGAAACCTCCCACTGGGATTTGTCACAACGGATTCTTCTGATTATCAATTACTACTCAAGCTACGAAACAAAGAGGAGGCTCCGTCCCCGATAATTCTCTTGAAAGAGGAGAGCGTACAAGAGAGACCTGAGTTACCTCAAGGGGCTGGTGTCGAGGATTGGCTCTGGAATCGGCTCTCAGCAGATACGGAGGCACAATCCCTCTTACGCAGAGTATTCGGCGATTTCGTTCTAGTGAAGAACTCTCAAACAGCGTCACGACTTGCTACGAAACAGAATATACGAACGGTCACTAGGGATGGTTCTGTGACAATTCCTGATGACGCGCGGATTGTCAGTCATCCAAAGAGTGAGCCATCGGGAATGGTCTCTACGGCTCCACTTCAGACTCGTTTGGCAAAAATCGAGAAGGATCTCACAGTAGAACGTAAACGCGTTACAGATATCATGACTAGATTGGAAACACTCTCGAATGAACGAGAAGAAACCATGGACCTGATCAGTCAGATGACCCGTTGGGGGGCAACATGGGAACGTCGACGGAAACTCAACGAGAGCATACCAGAGCTTGGAGAACGAATAGTATCTATTGATGATGAGCTGAAAGATCTTCAACGGGACTATGGTAAGTCTGAGAGAGACCTCAGAAAACTAGACAGCACACAACCTCCTGAACGAAGCAGATTGGTAGGACAGGAGTCTGCAATCCGAACAAAGTACCGACGTCTTCAGAGTGACCTGACGAAGGTCGACAACAAAGCACATGCCTCTGAGAGGGATGAAGATCTCAAACGTCAGGAACTGAAGAGAATCAGAGAGAGTATCACAATGCAATCTGATAGCCTCACTGACTTGCGTAAGGATATCAAAGAGTCAAAGAATGCAGCATCCTCAATTCTTGATAAGATAGAGGTCATGCGTACTGGAAGAGAGGAAACAAAGAAAGGACAAACAAAGATCAGAGAGGAACTTGCAGAGATTAGGAAGACATCACGCACATTGAGTGAGCGACTGATTGAACTGAATCTACTTGTGAAAACCCGTAGGGTTGAGGTCTTGCAATCAAAAAGGCAACTGACAAACCTAGAGTATGATCTTGAATTAGTTGAACAGGAAATTGAAGGAAAAAGCAGACCTGATAACATCAGAGGTATCGACCTTGTTAGGAGCGAACTCGTAAAACTTAGACATATCCTAGATGACTATCAGGATGTTTCGGAAACTGTGGCTCATACAGAGACCCAATTGAAGGGCAGGCTAAGAGAACTTGTTAAACGTGTGGCTGAGCTAGGCGAGGAACTGGATGAAGCAGAGTCTGCAGTACAGAACATCAGAGAGCAATATCACAACGGAATGAATGAAACTCTTCGAAAGGTGGAGAAGGGTGTGAACGAGGTTTTGGGGCGAGTACAATTCCCAGGCAGTGTCAGATTCGAGCTTGCTCTCAGAGATGGAAAATATGGAGTGGAATTCAAATCAAGAATCAAAACGGAGGGCTTTGGTGATATCAGCGCGGGATCTGGTGGAGAAAGGTCCCTAATTGCAATTAGCCTGATACTTGCATTGCAGAGGTTCAATCCTGCACCGGTGTACGTTATGGATGAAGTTGATACATTTCTAGACGCAACAAACACAGAACTTGTTAGTCGCCTGTTTCATGATGCGTCCCGGCGTAGCCAGTTCATTCTGCTCACTCCAGCCAAAAGTACACACTTGCTTAAACATGCTGACAAAATATTGGGTGTCGTTTCACCAAATAGTGTTGAACCCTCGCTAATAATCGAGAGCCCCAAGTTCAAGACTCAGTAGAGAGTGATAGTCGTGAGTGAAAACGAAAGTCTTGCCGAGAGTGTCTTCAACATGGTGCAAGCTGTTCGTACAGGTGAGATTGATCCACTTGAACTCCGATTGACTCAAGCATACAAAGACCTTCAAGAATTGGCTGCCAAGATTGACAGCCGGATTGACATTGATGAGATGTTGAATGAGATTCTGAGTACAAAGGTCAATCGCGTTCAAGAACTTGCCCGAATACTCGCAGCCCCCGAAATCTATGTGAGCCGACTTAAGGAGCTGTCCATGAGGAATCTCGCAAAGTTGGTGACTATGAAACAACCAGTTGTCATAGGACATCTAGAGCAAGATTCACTTGGAGATGCACTCAATCGAATTCTGACGCTGATTGAGGCAATGTCAAGAGAGCCCCCTGAAGATCCAATTCCCAAGATCACGACACTACCAAATGGATTTGCTTTCGATACTGAAGATTCTGTCTTTCTTGAGGATTTGGAACGATTCCTAGCAACAATTTCAGAGGACAAGAAAATCAAGTTCGATGATCTTGTGATGAATGAAGAGTTTGATTTGTTTCTCAAACACTTCCTCTATGTAGTAATCTTGGTCTCCAAGGGGCAGTTACACTATAATCCTGAAACACGAGAGATCTGGAGACCCTCAGTGTCAGATGTTGACACAACTTAAGAAAAAGAAAGGAGGTCTGCTTGATGGATCAAGCAGGTACCTCAACTAGAAGTTCCTCTTCGTTTTCTGGTACTTCATCACTTGGTTTTGAAAGACCTGCGTGAAGGTTCAGCTTAGCAACTACTAGGAAACCAATTAATGAAACGATTGCAAGCGCAAGGGCAGCACCAATCATTGGAGGACCTGTTGATCCAACAGCCTCAGCCCAGACGCCACCTATGCCCATTCCAACAACTTGCACTGCTGTGAATGCCACACTGAGAAGTGCAAAGACACGACCGCGCAGCTCATCTTCAACAAGTTCCTGCATAAGGACAGTAAGTGGAATGTTAAGAATGACATCCACTGCACCAATCATTGCCCATGACAACATAACAGTCACCAAGTCAAATGCAAGGACAAGTGCAAAGATAGCAACGCCTGCGAGGAGCCCAGCTGTTGTGACGAGATAGAGAGGTTTCTCAAGCTCCTTCTTGCGACTAAAGTACACTGCGGCTAAAGCTCCTGAGGCCGCACCTGCGCTTAAGACAAGACCGAGTTGAGCGGAACCTAGACCGAGCTCACCTCCAAGGTATGGCATAATCAGTGCATTCAGGATGCCTGATGAGCCCGCGAGGAGCATTGCAAATACGAAGAGGAATGAGAGAATCGAATTACCAATCACATATCGAGCACCCTGCTTCATCTGAGCCATCAGCGACTCCTTGTCATCAGAAACACGGTTAGGGATGAGATTCGTTGTGATTCCTCGAAGTGCAAATGCGGAGAACACGAAAGCTGCAGAGTTGATAGCGAATGCTAGGAAGTAATTAGGTGCAAGGAATGCAACAAGGATCCCACCAAGTGGGGGGACTACTAACTGAACAACCTGAAATGTCATCTGAGATAGAGAGTTGGCTGCGACCAACTCATCGCCTTCGACGAGATTGGGGATTGATGCACTCCTTGCGGGAAAGAACCACGCATTAGCAGTAGCGTAGAGAAATGTGATCAAGTAAACCCAATAGATTGTGGGCATGAAAGAGGGGAAGTATATTGTCAGAGGAATGAGGAGAATCGCGACTGCGCGGACAACATCAGAAGCGACCATGATCTTCTTTCGGTTCCATCGATCGATGTAAACACCGATTGGACCAGCAAAAGCGACAACTGGAAGTGTCTGAGCTATAGCTAAAACTGCCATTGCCATAGCAGACCCAGTCAGGGCATACGCATAGAACATGAGTGCTAGTGAAGCGATTGCTGTACCAATGTTAGAGACTAATTGACCAGACCATAGTAATGAGAAATCACGATGAGCAAGTACTACTCTGAATCCCTTTGGATCATCCTGCGTCTCTGTTTCTTCAATGTTAACAACTTCAGTCATCTGAATTATCTCCTAAAGTAGGTCCTAGCCACTGCGTCAGTGGTTACGACAGTCTTAGTCTTCTGCCAAACACGAGGAATTCCTTGTATCTTTGCGAGTGCCATTTCTTCACCTTCTTACTGTAGCGTATGCATAAGCCAGTGCTTCAGCAGATTGTACGTGAGTGAATCGAGTCTCGTCGACAAGACGAAACAATCGGGAATTGTTAGTTGATTTCATTATCTTTCACACGTTCCTATAGGCTGGTCACAGGATATGCTGTTTCTGAGACGAACTGACCACATCTGTGACCATCGGATGACCACGCTGGGCCACGACTGGATCAACCAAAAGCCAGTTCAGATGTCTCAGAAGATTGTTCAAACACTTCACCTTACAACAGTGACGTATGCGTAGGAGATAGCGTCAGTGCTAAAGACGGACTTCTTATTCTTCAACTCGGATGATTTGCGAGAGTTAGTTGTTAGAGCCATGATATTTCACAAGGAATACTCGTCAGTTTTGGTATATATAGCGAAGCCACTTGTGAGGGTCACAGAATGAAGTCACATATTGTTACTATACTTAACAACGTGGCGCCCTTTGCTTGATTGAAAAAACGAGACCCTCAGATTTTAAACAACAGACAGGTTTGCATGGGTGTTGGACACAATGAACGAGTATGCCATCCTTATGAAACTCCTAACTAGGTCAGGAGACCCCATCGGTGCAGGAGTAGAAGATATGCTTGATGCTCTTGGCCTCCCAGAGGATTTGGGTAGAGAAATCCTGTTCAGACGCCTGGGTGAATTGCATACTCGATTGGAACCAGTTGGCCTCACCATCAAACACAATCCGGTGAGTGGAGTATTCTACGTCGACACTTCCATACAGTCAAAGATCAGCCAGGAAGAATCGGCGCTCCCGGATCGGTTAGCTGCGACCTTGCTCATAGTCATCACATTGGCCTATCAGGAAGGCGGTTGGGTCTCTTATGACCGAGTGCGGGAGTTTCGTAAGAAGAGCCTGAGGGGAGTAATGGATGATTTGAGGGAGTTGCAGAAACAGGGATATATTGAGATTGACCAAGCAGGAAAGAAAGTGCGGTTAGGTCTTCGAGTACCCTTTGAGATAGACTATGAGGCATTCTTCAGAGACCTCGTTTCAGAGAAGCAGTAGTCAAACCACGGTCCGTTCGTTAGTTTTATCAAGGCAACGTAAGAGGTCAACTTGGTCGGAATTATGTCACATCGACGTTCACTAAGATTCTCAAAGACGACCTGCCCGATCTGTGGTAGTAAGGAAGTCGCCCGCGATGATAACAAAGGAGACCTCCTCTGCACAAACTGCGGCCACATCATAGTGCGAACTGAAACTAGATCAGTTGGCAAGTACGACATTGCTCAGCATCTGAAAAGAAATGGGAAGATGAACTTCCCCGGACTCCAAGAGGTCACAGGAGCCTCAGATGACAAACTGTTCGGCGTGCTTCGCAACATGGTGGAAATGGGGCTTCTATCAGAGATCCAAGGACAATACTCTCTCACTAAGAAAGGACAGAGATGGTATCGTCAAAGACAAGGGCAGGAATGGGGTTACTAGCTCTCAAGGGGCATACCCCTCGCATTAGTGGACACTATTTTTTCAAGACAAAGGTTGAGGTCTAGTTCGAATTTGAATTCACACAATAGTTAATTGGTTAATAATTCCGAATGAATTAAGTTTAAATGAGGTTGATTTCCGGTCAGTTTAGGATTCGATTCGTAGATTTCTATAAATCTTCAATCTCCCTCCTACCACGCGATACATCGTGCAAGCTCTAACGACTGGCACGATACACATACACCGAATCGGATCCTATCTTCTTATTGTTGTTCAATCTTCAAGAATTTGGACATCAGATTTGGTGAATCTACGCGCCTTTGGTAGATTCTTTCTGAGCCACATGTGATTCATTCGTGAGTGAACGTATATAGCTGGCAGGGTCAATAGTGATACGTGCATGAATACATACAGAACCAGAAGAGCCATTGTGAAGTCCTCGGTTGTGAATTGAACTATCACGAGATTGATGATGAATAGTATAGATGAGAACCCTGCATATCCCTTCAGGAAAGAGTCGAACCTAAGATGGATTGGTTCAATCTCATAGAGTTCATCAACCCCATCATCAGGAATCTTATAGTGAACAAGTGAAGCATCCCGATACGACCAGCCTGATGACCACAATGCGATTGATATTGGAACCACAAGACCCGCAATGCTTGCAATAGAGGCCATGTGAAAAACTGTGATAGGTGGTTGAACTGCTCCCGGGGGAAGAAGGAGTGTAGGTGGAATGATGTAGATCAAGATGGACACTATGCCCATTGTCAACAGACCGAGATAGATAGCTCTTCGAATAACTCGAGTTAGTTTTAGAGTTGGGCGAGGTAAGTCTACGTAAGCGTTCACGTAGTCGCTCCATACTGCACCCTTCATCCTGAGAAAGAGTGGACCCAATATCCGAGGCATCACAAGAACGAAGATTATTCCACCGAAAATTGGCCATAATAACCACAAGAAAATGTAAGTGATGGCTCCATTCAACCCAGTAATTGGAACGATACCCCAGCTTAGAGGTTGAACCCATTGAGTCATGATTACGTAAGCTTCAATGACAAGTAGGATGACAAGAAAGATTATGCCACGTCGATTAAGTGTCAAATTTCAACTCACCTCGGTCCCAATGATCATGTGGTTAGGATTGCATGCTGAAAAGTGTTTTCGGGTTTAAAAATGATTAAAGTGAGCTGACACACACTTAATTTTTCTAATTTCCTCTAAAGTAATCCTTAATATACTATGGAATGATTTTCTCTTAGGGTCAGGCACAGAGGGCTTCAAACTCCCCTCCTAACCACGCGAATACCTACAAAGTAGGAATAAACACCTACTTTCCCTTTTTACCTCTGGGCCTGACCCTATCTTATTCTAATCGAGTGCAAGATTCCAGATGAGGGAGTACTCTGAGATCGATTATTAATGACAACAGTCACAATGAGAACAAAGAGAATTCCAAGAGCTATAAAGAGCTGGAAATTGGGTGGAGGCGGTGGAAAGGTTGGAAAATGTGGATTTACTACGAATGAATCCATATCGCTCATTCTCGAATGACCAAGTGTATCGTTCGCTAAGACGATGAAACTTAAGCTCCAACAGTCATTTGTTTGGAAAGAGAAGGTGTAATTATTCTGAATTTCACTCGGTTGCATGGCGAAGTCAGACCAGTTGCTCCGCACAGTTTCATCACCAACCCACCAGGTCTCTCGAATGTATATCACAACCGAATCGACGCCAGACACATCAGTAACAATGATACTGAACGTAAATACCCCATTTGAGTCTAAAAGCCCTGGTGGATGATCAAACTCGATTTTAGGTCCAAGAACGTCTTCGTCGAATAATGAGGGTGATTCATCTATACTGCCAGCTGTACCAGAGATGATGTAGGGTCCGACTCCATTCCAATTGCTCCAGCTGTTTGAGTCCCACATATTCCCCGACCCATAATCATGAGCATATTCTTCACACCACCCAATACGATTCAGTGAGATGGAATTGTTGACACAAAACTCACCAAGAACGATTCCCCACTCTGTTTCTACAATCGTGTTTCTAGTGATATTGCAGCTAATCAATCCATCCGTATGAAATCCAACATATCCTGAATTAAGTGAGTTATTGCATATGACACTCCTTTCCAAAGATTCAAGGTTGAAACCTTGCTCAGTATCTCTGACCTGATTATTCAAAATCATCATTTCACTAGAGTTTGAAACTCCAATTGCTACACCAGTAGTACTGATTGTGCAGTCTCTGATGATGCCATTTGAAGCATTGAAAATTGAAATTGCGTTTACACTGCCGTAAAGCGGTGGCATTCCTTGTTTCTCAAAAACACAATTACGTACAACAAAATGTGCACGTGTGTTCGCGATAATGATTGGTTCTTGATCCGGATAACTGAATCGCAAATTAGAAATCAGATAGGGAGAACTCTCAGTTCCACTACCTGGCCATTCTTGAGAGACGAAATCAGCATCAGACAGAACTTCGATAGATGAATTGTATTCACTTGCCAAGAAGGAAGGGAATTTTGTAGATACAAACAGCCCGGTATCTGAATTTGGGATGCTTGATCCGGACATCAAAAGGAATGGAGAACACAGTGATATTAGAACCAATATCGCGAATACTCCTCTCCCGTTCACAATGAATCAAAGAACTTCAGAGCGTATATTTCTATTGAATCATCTTGAGTGAAGATGAACACAATGGTCAACCGCCTACTTTCCCTTTTTACCTCTGGACCCTCCTATCTTATTCTGTCTAACTTGTAAAAGTAGAAACATTGAAACCTATATGGATAACAGAGGTCAATGAAATAGGCATGAGAGGATCAGAAAGAAGTCCACGAAGCGGTCCGAGAAGAAAGAGACCCCGGATGGTCAAGGGATTATTACGAATAGGGGTAGGCCCTGCAATGTTGTATCTTATTGCTGGCACTGATAGAGCAGTGAAGCTGCAAAGAGAGGATATGCAAAGACTGGAAAGTGATACCAGAAAGCACGTAGAGGAGATGGATGAAGAAGAGCTTGTAGGGGAGATGGAACGTCTTGGTATAGAATTAATCTCTCTGACTGACGATGAAAAACAGATTGTAATGTTAGCATCCAAGTATGTGCTAGCAGGCTACTTCATACTAACCAATAATGGACCATCTTGACTTGAGTATATGAGTACACAATTAGTAGGCTTGTAGAATACGATACATATCTTCCCCTTTTTTCCATAGTTTAGGCATAGCACTACGACGTTTATCATTGCGAATTATTTTAGAGTACTTACGAAACTCGGGGTGTAGCAATACGAATAGCTCTATTATTGAGAAAGAGAGTACAGCAAGATATAGCAAATTATATTCCAATAAATAGTCAAACATTGTTGGAGCGGTGAGAGTAGAGAGTATCAAAGTACCAAAGAGGAATATCCAAAAAGTGCTCATTAATAGAGTAATATTCCATCCAATGGGACGACGACTCCGCAGGAGAAATAACCCTACAATATCAATGAAGGAAGCAAGTAGGAGATATACAGAAGGAAAAGCCACGACTGCAATTGAATCTGGACCATCTCCAAAGGTCTAGATATAGTCCTGCTGGTTTATCCAAAGAGTCCAGTAGAAAACGAAGATAAGAAATACCCTGAGTGTTTGCAATAAAGAGCCAAGTAATACTAAATCTGATCTCGTTTTAGTTATCCTCATCCCTTGTGAAATACTGCTCTTCCTCCGTGGTTGCAAATCTTCACACATCTTATTTGTGAATAACGAGGAGCGGACCATCAATCTTGACGGGGGTTTCAGGCGGAAGTTCTAGGAGCCAGTCCTCAAGCTCTTCCATTTTTTCAAATCTTAACAAAACAGCTAACCGTTGAAGAGGGAGGGTGTCATATCGTGTGATTATCTTCTTCAGTTGAAACATCCTGAATGCATCAAGTTCAGCCTTCTGCTCCTCTGCACGTTCATAAGAAGTGTCAATCCAGGGACTATCCTTCTCGAAGTCCCAAATCTCAACATTTCCGTCCATTGATCCTGTGATAACCTGTCGACCGTCAGGAGTTACTACCATCGAATGAACATTTTCAGTTGAGGTAAGGTTCTGTAGGAGAACACCGCCTCGGAGTAACCACACTCGAACGGTCCCATCAGTTGAACCAGTGATCACATGTTGACCATCAGTAGTGATATGTATCATTATGATAGAAGTATTATGCCCAGTCATTGTCTTGATCATTGTACCAGTTTCTAGGTCCCAGAGATGGACAACCCCATCCTGTCCTCCTGAAAGGACATATCTGGAATCAGCGGTCATGGCAAGTGCGGTAACATGGCCTTTATGCCCTTCAAGGGTCTTCAGCTCAATACCCAACTCAAAGTCCCACACCCAGATTACTCCGGGGGTTTCTGTTGCAGGAGCTTTCTTACTGCCACACAACATATGACGTCCGTCGGGACTGATTGTTATCGAGTAGATTCCCTGTGAATGTTCAAGATAGCGAAGCATGATTCCTCGATCAATATCCCAGAACCTTGCTATCCCATCATCTCCGCCAGTCACGATGAAACGTTGGTCTGGACTTACTGCAACAGTATTGATGTGGGCAGAATTTGGAGCGAGTGAAGTCTTGAGAGTTTTCGCTTCAAAATCCCAAATTTTCACTGCAAGGTCCTTGTCAGCAATAGAAACCAATCTATTACCATCAGGCATCAGTACTAAGCCGTAAACAGGACCGTCATGTCCAACAAACTTGTGCATCTCTTTTCCAGATGTGACATCCCAGAGACGGATTGTTGCATCTTGGCCTCCGGAAACTATAGTCAGCCCATCCGGGGTTATTGCTAAAGACCATACTGTGAACTCATGCCCCTCGAGTTGTATGTTTGGGATTAATTCCCCTTCCAAATTGTTCAGCTCCTCTCACACAGTTATTGTAGCTAGTAGCTTAGCAATCAATCGAACAAAAGGTTGTCGTTCTTTCAGACTCGGAAAGAAATGTTTGAGAAAAAGAGAGTGTGGGTGGCACTAGGTGCCACCACTTGTTGTGTTTTATTGGACAGCTTCTACTTCAATAGTAGTACTGGTGCCGAAGTCAGCAGGTTTAGTGCTCTTGCGAATAGCCCAGATAGTCATCGCGAACAACACACAGAGTACTGCAATTAGCATCAAGTTCGTATTGAAGTCTGCTCCAAACTGGAACTGTACCATAAGAGGAGCAAGAATCAATGCGAGTAGGTTAACCACCTTGATCATCGGGTTGAGCGCGGGACCAGCAGTATCCTTGAGTGGATCACCGATTGTGTCACCAACGATTCCAATCTTGTGACGCTCCGAACCCTTACCAGTATTGTTAGCAAGATCGCTTGGCTCATCCTCGATGGCTTTCTTAGCGTTATCCCAAGCACCACCAGTATTAGACATGAACACAGCTAACAACTGACCGGATACGATAATTCCGCCGAGGAATCCTCCGAGTGCGGCCACACCGAATAGAATCCCTACAATGATAGGAATGGATACCGTGAGAGCTGCAAGAGAGATCAGTTCTTTCTGTGCAGCAGTTGTTGAGATATCAACAGCCCTATCATAATCAGGCGTCTTCGTTCCTTCAAGGATACCTGGAATCTTAAACTGCCTTCGTACCTCCATGACCATCTCGCCAGCTGCTCGTGTCACAGCCTTGATGTTTAATGCGGAGAATAGCCATGGTAGTGCGGCACCAAGTAGTACACCTGCGAACACTATTGGATCATCCAACAAGATGTGGTCCACTCCAGCCACGACCACGAAACTTTCAAAGAGGGCGACTGCAGCAATAACTGCTGATGCAATTGCAACTCCCTTGGTGATAGCCTTGGTAGTGTTGCCTACAGCATCAAGTTCAGCCATGGTCTTCCTTGAGGTTTCATCAAAGTCACCTGGGGACAGCTCACCAATGCCTGCAGCATTGTCACTGATAGGACCAAAGGCGTCCATTGCTACGTTGTTACCAGTGTGTGAAAGCATACCGATACCAATCAAAGCAATACCGTAGAGGGTCCAAAGATGTCCGTGAACATCAGTTACGAACCAGGGCACAGCTGCAGCAACTGGGACTAGGAAGATTACCCATGCAATGCCAAATGTTGCTACGATGACAACCAAAGCAGCAACGGTTGATTCCATTCCAGCTACAAGACCTGAAAGGATGAATGTGGCATATCCTGTGTCAGAAGATTTGACAATCTCCTGGACAGGTGGCTTCCTGAGCGAAGTAAAGTAACTAGTGAGGGGATTGAATGATACAGCTAGCAGTACACCCGTAGCTATCAGAATTCCAAATCGGAGGTCTCCAACATAGAACCAAGAGAGTAGCATTGATAGGATGATGGTAAATACGCTTGATGCCTCGTATGAGAGGAACATTGCTTTTTCTGCATAGACCGCGCTTTTCTTCAGAATCTTTGGCCAAACTGGCACCATCACAGTACCAATCATTGATGAAATTACACCAACGGCTCTTATGAACAGTGGAAACACGACAACTGCGAGTAGTCCACCAGGTAAGAGACCAGGATCGTTTTCAATCCAAATGACAATAGCCAGAATCAAAGCGGATACAATTGTGACCTCATAAGATTCAAAGATGTCAGCAGCCATACCAGCACAATCTCCGACATTGTCACCAACAAGATCTGCAATAACTGCAGCATTACGGGGATCGTCTTCAGGCAAGTCCTGTTCAATCTTTCCAACAAGATCTGCACCAACATCGGCGGCTTTGGTGTAGATTCCACCACCGACTCTCATAAAGAGAGCAAGAAGCGTACCACCAAGACCAAAGCCTAGAAGTGCATCAGGGGCTGCAAGGCCATAAATAATGAATATGACAGTTCCACCCAGCAGTCCAAGGCCGTCGGTCAACATACCAGTGAATGTTCCTCCGCGGTAGGCGATTGTCAGAGCACGATTGTACCTGTCGTCACCCTCTCGTGTAGCCTGTGCAACGCGAATATTGGACTCAACCGCAATTCGCATACCTAACTGCCCCACTATTAATGAGAAGCTTGCACCAAGTACAAACGCTAGAGAACGACCTAGACCAACAAGCACTCTTGCTGATGCTAGGGCATCTGGAGTTAATTCTGGATTAATAGGATCAATTCCAAACAACTCTAGTGTGCCTCTCTCAGGGATTGTTATGTATACGGTGAAAAACAGCAGAAACGAAAGAACGACAAGGATTGGGATTATTGTCTTCAACTGTCTATTCAGATAAGACAACGCGCCCTCTCTAATACCATTCCATACTTTCTGCATCTGCTCAGTTCCCTTGTCCTGTACAAGGACACCTTTCCTGAGCCACCAGGCATACACGAGACTTGCAACAGCTGCTAGAACGACCGTGTAGATCATCGCCTGTTCAACCCAGGTCATTCCAATAAAAGTCTCGAATAATTGCATCTTAAATTCACCACTTCAAGGACCTCCAGCACCTCGAATATCGAGGGGGGATGAGTTAGTACTCACTCTGGACCCCTTGTTATTTCGATTTCCCCGAAGTTGGTCCCCTTTAAGGGTTACTTTCCCACAAAATTTGGACAAATCATTAGTTAAGGTTCTTTTCGAACAGCTCCCATCTGACTCTCACTCCACCAACAATATGGATACAGACGCATTTAACAATCGCCAAGTTTTTGGGAAGCGATGGTTAGCAGGTGACTTCGATGAGAATAACGTCAGTCAGAACAGAGCCAATTGAAACGCATTTAGCTGACGAGGGCTTTACAACGACCTATGGTGAAGAACCATCCATCAGGCACCATGTGATAGTGAAGATAACTTCTGAGAATGGATTCACAGGAGTTGGTGAAGCTTGCCCCTTACCATTCACTGCGGATGATGACCCTGTGAAAATACAAGAAGAGATTGATGGTAAACTAGCTCCATTCCTAATTGGAAAGGATCCATTAAATCAAGAAGGCTTTCACGAATTAACAGACCAGTTTCCGGATGTGGGGGGAACCGCAAGGACAGGAGTTGATCTTGCTCTTTATGATTTAGTGGGAAAGATACAATGTGTCCCTGTGTATCAGCTTCTTGGGGGATTATACCGTGAACATGTTGAGATTGCTGCAGTGCTTGGTATAGGCACACCTCAGTCCATTGCAGACGAGGCAGCGCATCAACTAAGTGAGGGGATGAAATCAGTAAAGATCAAAGTCGGAGTGGATGTTGAGAGAGATATTGAAACCTTGAAACTGGTCAGGGAAACCGTGGGTGATTCAGCCAAGATTCGAGCAGACGCAAATACAGGATACACTGTGAAACAAGCGTTGAAAGTGCTCAAAGCATCTGAAGACTTGAACCTTGAATACCTAGAACAGCCTCTAGCTGTGGATGACTATGAAGGATTCAGTCAACTCAGAAAATCAAGTTGTGTCCCAATAATGGCAGATGAGTCCGTGTACACGTATAAAGATGCACAGACACTGATTGACTATGATGCTGTGGACTTCTTTGGGTTGAAGCTAATCAAACATGGGGGAATATACCAATCGAAAAGAATCGCAAAACTAGCAGAAGAGAATGATATTGAGTGCGTTATCATTAGTCCATGGGAAACCCAAATCGGAATTTCTGCTGCGGTTCATCTTGTCCTTTCAGGTTCAAACTTCAACCACCCACATGAGATTGCTCCAGGGTCTCTGAGGGTTGATCCATTCCATGGGCTCGTCGTAGATGATGGGAAATATCAACCTCCAAAAGGTTCTGGACTCGGAATAACCTAGAAGTATAGAAAGAGAATGGTGGACCGAGCGAGATTTGAACTCGCGACCTTCTGGATGCAAACCAGACGATCTGCCAGGCTGATCTATCGGCCCACTTCTAACGAGAGGATTTTCGGATGAGTGATTTAACCCTTACGCTCACAACTATTTCTGAGCAGTGTAGTCCTCTCGGATTGTATCAATCCAGAACGGTGCTCCCTTTAGCTGTGAAGCTTCATCGATACTGAGTTCTTCATACTCGACCTCAGACATGTCATCAAGGATTATGCCACTCACACCAGCGGGGTCTTCCATCACTAGAGTGAAGGGATATTCTCCTTCAAGGGCGCGATTCATATTTGCCAAGATTTCAGCACCTTTGGCTTTCTCTTCGGGTTGGTCTGTGAAACGGATCGCAGTTTCTACAACAGACATTGTCCTCTGAAGAACACCTTCAACATTGGTGATGAAAGATTCAGCCGCTGGTCCCGGTTCTACATCTATGCCAAATTCTGGAAGACGAATAGTACCAGAACCTGAACGGACTACACGTGCACGAAGAAGAGCAGGCTTGTCAACATGAAGCGTGAAACGCGCAGGTTTCCTCTGCTCTGCTGAAAACACGTCGCTGTGCTTGAAATTGCATGATGGACATTCCATTGAGAACATAGCAAGCTCGTTGAAGAAAGGGATACTATAGAGCATAGAGCGCATCAATAGGTTCGCTTCATTGCAAGAGGGGCAAACTATGCCAAGCTCTTCCTTCTCGGACATGTCAATCATCCCAGTTGGCGTGTATCATCCTATAAGGGTGACCTTCTGGCCCAATCGTACGTTGTTGAATACATCACTAGAAGGCTCAAAAGCAACCAAGTTTCAATTGAACATACGCGCACCAAGACCTTGGTCGAGGGTGTAAGAGGATGCAGGATTAGAGGCACCATCAATAGATTGAGGTTCACACCTGATGAATATCAATAATCTGTATATCATTAAGCGAGATACAGGAGTTTGCATATATCACAAGGACTTCACGGAATCAGGATTTGACCCGCAGCTACTTTCTTCCTTTCTTGTTGCCATGACCTCATTCTTCGATGAGGCAACCCAATCAATCACCTCGCAAGCACGAGCATTTGAAGGGACTGATTACAAGATTGTAGTAGAGTTTGGTGAATGGACATTAGGTGCCGTTTCAACTAAGGAAGACTCAGCGCAAATCAGGACCAAACTAAAGAGAATGATTGAACGGTTTGAAGAGCAATTCAGTGTGTTAAGATGGGTTGACATCGACCTAGCAATTCAAACGCGTTTTGAACAGAGTGTCATTGATGAGTTCGTTAGATATCTAATCATTCCGGACACTGTCATTACTGTACGCGCGGGGTGGGAACACTATACCAAGAAACCCGATGTCATGTCATTCTTACGAATAATCCCATCGATTTGTTCAGTCAAGGATGCTGCTGAATTCCTTGAGGTACCTATTGAGGTTGCATTGAATCTAGCTGCAGAGGCACTGTGGGAGAACGCAATCACAGTGTATAATCCAGTCAAGCCCGATGATATCTATCAGGCCACATCTATAACTAGACCTGGAGCAGAAGATGAAAAACTATCTCCAGAAACTGCGAAAGCATTGTCGGAACTTGACGGTGAAACACCCGTTTCTATTGCTGCTGAGAGAATGAGAACCTCTGATATGAAGAGGTTTCTCAAAGATGTAGCTATTCTAGAGAAGCGAAAGATGATTGAACTAGTTACTCCTGCACATGCAGTTGCAGTGCGTTACACATCTGCTCTACACTCTCTCCTTAAGGGATGCTCCAAAATTGTTGGAATAACCGCGATGAGGAAGGTGTTCCTTGTTTCAAGAGAAAAGTTGGTTGGCACGTATCCCTGGATGGCATACGTCACATTGGAGGAGGGCGTTGACATCGAGATGCGGAGCTCACTCACTGCTGCAACCATTAAGGGAACAATTGGACCGGACGTTTTGAACGACGGGTTCAGAGTGATAATGCAGTTTATCACCAGAAGAGTAAAAGATCTGACTGGAGCACAACCGATGAATAGGATTATTGCTAATACGCGCGAAGAAATTCAACAGCAGTTTCCAAGTACAGCCTATGAGATTGAATGGGAAACCCTAGTTGTGTGATTACGTCAACACAACATACAAAACTGGATTTTAGAACCCATGAATAGCGGAGTGCTAGGAGCAAGAACCATAGTGTCACAATCTGGATGGAAATATGCAGCCTCTATCATTTTCACTGGATTGGCAATTCTGATTGCTGCTGAAATATTATACTTCATGGGAATGGTTTCATTTCTCACGACATTGACTGCTGCTCTTAGTCCAGTTATAGCACTGCTTTTAGGAATTATAGGACTGAATTTCTTCGGAAGAGAGTCTTTAGTTAAAGAAGACCGTTTCCACGCAATGAATGTCTGGATGGCACTTGGATTACTGGTCTTCAGCCTTTCAGAGATTGCTGGAGTCCTATTACGAATCACTGGGAGTTCAAGTGATATCTACTTTACAGTGGGGCTGGTCCAGATGCCAGCACTATTACTTTGGGGATTAGGTGTCGTTGGATATCTTAGATCATCGAACTCTGTTCTGGGAGTCTTTAACGGTAATAAAATGAGTTCCATTATAATTATCATCACCGCGTTGGCTAGTCTATTTCTTGTGGTGATCATGACTCTGATTCATCCTGCTCAGAGCCTGCTCATTACATTCGTATCTGTACCCATGATTATCGGACTTGGAATAACATTGTGTATCCTTGGCGGCATTGTATGGATCCTGAGAGGAGGGCTCATTGCCAGACCATTGATTCTGATGTTCTTTGGTATACTCTTGCTTCTAATCAGAAGCTTATTCTGGGGATTTGTCAACTACTGCCCAGGCTCACCTTTTGACTACGTCACAGCCATTGAAGGTTATATCCTTGTAGGAGCATCCCTTGCGGCCGCGAGTGGACTAGACGATGTCTTTGTGATTGAAGAAGAGGAAGAGGCCGATTAACAATCAGTCTTCAGACTTTTCATCTTCTGCGATTCTTCTTGCAATCATTTCACGGGCATTAGGCGGCAATGAGTCTGGATCAGTCTTGTACTGCTCTTTCATCTTCTCAATCATCTCGGGAGTAGGTCTTCCCGATCCAATTGGTCCACCATGACCACTCATTTCTCGTTTTCCTACTTCTTCTTTCTTTTCATCAGTCATTTCTTCTGCCTCAATCATTTTCTCAAACATCTCACGCATTGGTGGCGGAATTGAATCAGGATCAGATTTGTACTGTTCCTTCATCTTCTCAATCATCTCAGGAGAAGGTCTCATTCCACCCATGCCGCCGCCCATTCCACCATGACCCATTCCTGCGCCCATGCCTCCACCCATTCCCATCATCATTCCTGAACCAGAGGGGGCTGGAGGTTCTCCACCATGTTTTTCGACCTCAGACTTGGCTACCTCTGCAACCTCTTCTGTGATCTCATCGATTCCTTGGTGTGCGTAGTAGGTGTCGTAGAGTGACTTGAATACACCATTCAAAGCAAGTAGTTCCTCATGTGTACCGTTCTCTACTAGGTTTCCATGGTCAAACACAAAGACCCGGGAAGCATTTGCAATGGTTGTC
This sequence comes from Candidatus Thorarchaeota archaeon, assembly GCA_019894665.1. GTDB lineage: Archaea > Asgardarchaeota > Thorarchaeia > Thorarchaeales > Thorarchaeaceae > SMTZ1-45. Next base: position 7,949 of record JAGXOC010000006.1, on the reverse strand, counting down.
AGTCGATGCGCGATGACGATAGTGGTCCTGTTCGAGAACAACCGTTCTTGTGCATCCTGAACCAACGACTCACTGTAGGCGTCTAACCTGCTTGTTGCTTCATCCAAGATGAGAATCTTCGGATCAGCTAGCATTGTTCGTGCAATCGTTATCATCTGACGTTGACCTGCACTCAGGTTCTTACCACTTTCAATACTCTTCGTATCGTATCCATCAGCAAGAACTTCAATGAACTCATTCGCACCGATTATCTTACAGATTTCATAGATCTCTTCGTCAGTTGCTTCAGGACGACCATAACGAATGTTCTCAAAGATACTGTCATCAAAGAGATAGGGTTCCTGAGGTATCAAAGACATCGAATCGTGTAATGATTGCTGAGTGACTTGTCGAATGTCCTGTCTGCCTATGAATATTCCACCCTCTTTGGGGTCGTAAAACCGATTGACCAACGCAGCGATAGTCGTCTTGCCAGCGCCGGTGTGGCCAACAATAGCAACCATTTCACCCGGTTCAATTGAAAAGTTCACACCGTTCAATACAGGTGTGTCTTCCACATATTCGAACGTCACATCTTGGAAGTGGATACCATCACTCTCATCCTCAAGGGGCATTGCGTCATCAGCATCTGCAATAGCGGGTTTAGATTCAAGAACATCCATAACACGGTCCATTGCAGCCATTGAGGACTGAACTTGAGTGGACATCATAGTGAGTGACAGCAATGGCCACAGAAACCTATTGATCAGAATAATTCCAAGGAATAAATCACTAATAGTGAGTACGGGCAGGGTACCAACAGCTAGACCACCTGCAACGAAGAGCATTGTCGCAAGTGCAAGCTGACCAATTGTGCGTACAAGTGGTTGCATTGCGCTCATCAAAATCATAAATCTAAAGCCATGATGGTAAGATTTCTGATTCAACTCCATCATATCTTCTGCAAGTTCTTTTTCTCGGTTGAACGCCTTGGCAACATGAATGCCACTAAGGTTTTCAGCTATTTGTCCTGAAACAGCACCTGATGCTCTTCGTGAAGCAAGCATGATCCTTTGACCAACAGTTCCAAAGAGGATTGCTATAAAAGCCACGCCCGGCAGAATCACGAGTATTGTCAACGCGATGGAGGGACCAATCCACAGTAGCAGGAGAAAAGTTGACACCAACATTAACACTTGACTTGAGAAGTCGATTATCACTTGAACTCCGGTTCCCAGTTCAACAGTATCGGATGTTACTCGTGATGTTACATTTCCACTCTGTTCTCCCTTGTGATAGGATAGGTCAGCTCCCAGTAGTTTAATGTAGAGATCTTCTTGGATGTTCTGAACAAATCCTGCTTGGGCACCTGCTAGAATCCATATGTTGATGCTACTAAGTATCCAAGAGGTCACCTTAAAGATCACATAGAGTGTGGTCAAGAAGAATACGGTTGCAATTAATGGATTTATCACCAGAATTTCATCGATCGCGAATTTTAGCACCAGGGGGTCAAAGAGCGCAACAATTGTTGCACCAAGAGATAGAACAGCACCTATAGCGACTATACGTTTGAATCGTCCTAGGTAATGTACCATCCTACCAAGTAAGACTCTGATTGGGCGACTTCGTTTCGGTCTCTGACCAGCCATTGCAGTTGGGCCTCGTCTACCGTGCATAGCCATTATGCACCACCTCCTCGAGCAGAAGCTGCTGCAAGAATTGACTGCGCTCCAGGAAGTCGTTCGAATATCTTCCTGTAGTGATCTGAGTCACGAAGCAAGTCTTCATGACAGCCGGCAGCGATAATCTGCCCTTTGTCGACTATAATGACAAGATCCGATTCGATAAGGGTACGGAGACGTTGAGTGACAGTGATACTAGTACGATTGACCATTACTTCTTCCAAAGCCTTTCTCATGAGAAACTCTGTTTGGGCATCAACTGCACTTACTGAGTCGTCCAAGAGGAGAATCTTTGGATCTTGAATAATAGCTCTAGCAATTGCAAGGCGTTGTCTTTGTCCACCAGAGAGAGTCATTCCTCTCTCACCAATCATTGAATCATATCCTTCCGGAAGTTCAATTATGAATTCATCAGCCTGAGCGCGGGTTGCAGCTTCAACAATTTCCTCATGAGTCGCATCGTGCCGACCAAAGGCGATATTGTCTCGAACACTCATCCGAAATAAGAAAATGTCCTGTTCTACAAGACCAACAACATTTCGGACAGTTTCAGTATTTACATCTCTGAGGTCTACGTTGCCCACTCGTATTGTGCCCTCAGTTGGATCGTAAAGTCGAAGAAGCAATTTCAGTATTGAACTCTTCCCGCCACCTGGACCTCCAATAAGAGCAACTCGAGAACCACCAGGTATCGTGATATTGAAGTCTTTCAGCGCATAGTGTTCATTATCGTTGTCATTAGCCCCATATTTGAAACTGACATTTTCAAAAACGATGTCACCTAGCCAATCTATCTCGGGGACCTCTTCCTCTGGTTCGATCAGAGTCTCCTTCCAGTTTAGAATGTCGACAATTCTTTGAGCATTGACATATCCTCCTCTGATCATGAGTAACATTCGGGGAAGCATGAAATTCAGACCTTCAAGTGACATGAGAAGTGCCATTATTGTGACTAAAGTTCCAGGTTCGATCGCATCATTGATGACTGCATATGACGCATAGAGAAACGCAATTGAAGTCATTGCTATCATAACAAGGGCAGGGATGTAGAAAGCTGCTAGTCGACCTTCTTTTGCTACCGATTTCTCGTATGTTTTACTGACATCCTGGAATTTGACCTGCTCGTAATCCTCCTTCCCAAATGCTCGAACTACTTCAATTCCCGAGAATACACCTTGAGTGGTTGCAGTTAGTTGTTCCATATCTTCGGAACGTTTCCTACGTACTGGTTCAATTGCATTTGCATATCTGTATGAGAATGCCATATAGAGTGGAGTACCAATAACCATGATTGCTGTAAATCCGTAGATCGGAACAGAAAATCCACCGAGGTTCAATACTAAGAAGTTCTGAAGAGATGGCATGAAGTCAATCTGAATCAGAATTATTATTGTAATCCCGAATGAGATGAATGCACCGGCAAGGTTACGAAGTGCTGGATTAAGAGAGAAGCGAATCCATGATATATCTTGCATAGCCACGGACAGGAGTCGTTTGCTGTCTACCTCATCATGAAATGTCATACTATAATCTTGTAGTGCTTCAAAGAAGTCTTGACGAGCATCTCGCTCCCAGCGAAGTGTGACGATTGCCCAAACATAGCCTACAAGGAAGTAGAGTCCCATATAGAGTACGGCAAGTCCGATTATTATCCAAACGTAAGTGACGAATAATGGGGAGATTGTAAGTTCGGGAGTGACGCCGTCAGGCTGGAGTAACTCATCCACAGCCATTCCAATTATGATTGATGGAATTGTTATGAGTAGTGTTGAGATCACTGTGAGAATCAACGCAAATGTTGTGACTCCCTTGTTTCGTGCAAGTCCACTAAGCATGTAACGCGCAGGACTCTTTGAGATGGTCTTCCCACCGTTGTTTCTAGACAATCTATGTTCCTCCAGATTTGAGAGTATCAATAAGAGATGAAATTCGATCATTCATCTCCTCGAGATGTTTCAGTAGTTTTTGTCGATCCTTTGTTTTCAGGGAGTCTGCAATGTTCTCCAATGAATCCATGGCAAGGTCTGTTCCATGAATGTGAAACTGAACACGTTCTGATGGACCAAGCAGTTTCTCCCATATTCTAGGTCCAAGACGGGTCTTATGACCCACTGTCTTTTTCTTTATGATCATCACCATGCGCTCACGACCCTCCTCTGTAAGACTGTAGGTTTTACTCCGTCCTTCGGTTTTGACAGTCTTGATGATGCCAGATTCTTCCATAGAAGAAAGCATAGGATAGATGGTTCCAGGACCGGGATTCCATTCACCCTCAGTCAAATCATGTAGTGCGTGCATAATCTCAGTACCAGTCATATCACGCGATGTGAGTAGGCGTGGAATTATATGACGAAGAAGTCCTCTGGGTACAGATTGTGGCATTTCTAAATGCTCACAGTCTTTTTGTTGAGCTTCGTCGTTCATGATGTTCACCTTCAGTAATATCGGATACGATTATCGAATACGATATTTTTCGATATCGAATGCGATATAAAGTCATCGGATGTGACATCTGAGGAGTAGAGGAAGTTTGATAAGACCGCTAGCGTCGATTTAGCCAAATAGCGAGTGATGTAACCTTGGGAGAGAAGGCAAAGGTCAAGGAAACGGTCCGATTGTATACCAAAGTTTGGCAACTTCCACCCTATCGCCAGATAGTTATCAGGATGATCCTCTTGGTCCTCACAGGTTCACTGATTCTCAGTGCAGTGAAGGGTCTTCTTCTAGACGTATTCCTTTGTTATCTGGTCATCCTCGGAGCACCGGTGTTCCTCGGCTCAGGTCTTCTCTATTTGATAGCCACTGAAACAGGCTCGCCTCTAGATGGACGAAGGACTGCAGGACTAGTACAATTTGGACTGATATTCTGGATTGCCCTGAGTACGGTTGGAGGTATAATAGATGCAGTTGCAGCCTCAACTGTGTTTGAAATCCGATTTTCGATATTGGGAGTTTCAATCGCATACATGGCTTTTGCATTCCTAGTGAATGGTCTCAGTGATCATCATCCTGCAAGGAACACCATCGCAGCCCTAATGCCGCCTCTACTTTGGATTACAGTAGAGCTCCTGCTTGCTCCAATGAACGCTGCACTCCCATTATTACCAGTGTTATGGTACATACCCATCATCAGCTCGTTGTTTATTGCGTCCCTGGTTGTTCACTATATCTACAGAGCTGTTAGTGTGCCCTTTGAAAGAGACCTTGGAATCAATGGACCACAACTTCTCAGAGCATTTGGTCATGACTATTTGGCCAGTAACCCCGAACCTCTTGAGAAGATCCTGACAAATATCGCGACTGTTCAGGAAATTCCCGTTGAGATTCTTATTTTTCGAGATGGTGAGGGTCCTGTCGCATGTGGGGTGATTCAGTATGTACATCCTGGCCCCTTCAGGGATATTGGAAGTAGTGACCTTCCGTCGGTTATTATCAAACACATTCAGGAAACTCATGGAATACCAGCTTTTGTCATGCACGGAAGTTGTACGCATCAGCAAAATCTGACCACAAAAGAAGATTATCCGATTGTTTTGGCGGAGATAGACAGACTCATCGAGGAAACAGAAGTCCATGAGCTCATTTCCGGACCTCACTGGTCTGATGGTGGAAAGTTCAAGATTTGGAGTCTGTTTGTTGGAAATGACGTACTCACAATCAGCACAAGCGCACCAGATTTCACAGACGACATTTCCTTAGATGTTGGATATGATGTTGCAAACATGATTCGTGAAAGACTACCTCAGGTTCGGGGCGTAGCGGTTGTTGATGCGCATAATTGCATTGATGACAGTGCGATATCAGTGAATCAAGGAGATCCAGAAGCAGGTGAATATGTTGGCACAGTTTCAGGAGCTGTTTTCTCAACCATCAATAACGAAAGAACCAAAGTACAGTTAGGAATGCATCAGATTGTTCCAGACGATATCAGTCAAAAAGAGGGAATGGGACCGGGTGGCGTGATATCTATAGCTCTTCTTCTTGGTGACCGGGAGATGGCTTTAATCTCCATTGACGGCAACAACATGGAACCAGGATTTAGAGAGCAAGCACAGAGTCTACTCAAGGCACAAGGATTTGATGATGCTGAGATTATCACAACAGACACTCACGTTGTGAACGCAATCTCACTCTCCAGCAGAGGGTATCCACCAGTTGGCCGAAACAAACCAGACGAAACTCTCGATCACATTGCGGCAGCATCAGTAAAGGCTCGTGAACGAATTCAGCCGGTTAAGGTTGGTCTGGGATTTGGTAAGGCGAGTAATCTCAGGACTTTCGGAGAGAAAGGATTTGATATTCTTACACAGAATGTGGCTGAAGCTGCAGGTATTGCCAAGAAAGCAGGAATATGGGCTGGCGGTGGATCGATTCTCCTATACATCCTCCTGGCGTTTCTGTTCTGAGAGTCAATGTACACGAGCTTTCGATAGAGGTATATGCATAAGTTCTAGTTCTGAGATTCTGGACCTTTGGTGACAATCATGAAGAAGCGAATCCTTGTCTGTTTAACAGGAGCTAGCGGGGCAATTTACGGAGTTAGACTACTGAGAGCTTTGAAATCAAACGGTCATGAAGTTCACCTGATCATCAGTAAGTGGGGTGAAGAAACCCTCAAGTATGAAACAGGGATTGACTCAGAAACCCTCGCCAAAGAGGCAGATTTCGTTTATAATGAACATGACCTCGCAGCAGGTCCAGCCAGTGGAACATTCCCATTAGATTCAGTGGTTGTTATTCCATGCTCTATGAAGACACTTGCAGGAATTGCTCATGGATATGCAGACAATCTCATCTCGCGGGCTGCAGATTGCAGTCTTAAAGAAAGACGACCGCTCATTCTTGTCCCGAGGGAATCACCGTACAATCTTATTCATATTCGGAATATGGCAGCGGTAACAGAGGCGGGAGGGATGATCATCCCAGCCTGTCCAGCGTTCTGGGCAAAACCGAAGACTATCGAGAATCTTGTGGACTCAGTTGTAGAACGTGTTCTAGAACATCTTGGGGTTTCTGATAACACAAGGGCTACATGGACAGGAGAGTTGTAGATTCAACTCCAGTGTAAAGGAGTTCCACAGTGATCACAGATGACTTTTTCTCCAGGAAGAGCTCGTTTTGGAAGTGCAGCACCACATTGGGCACATTCAATCTTTTTCGGTGCAGTATCTCCAGTCTTTGCCTGGAGTCTGAGTAGAACCTCTCTAAGATTGTCACGCATTTCTGAAAGTAACATATCCATTTTGTTCTCATCATCGCTGGCAACAGATATACGCATTGTTAGGTTTTCTTTTGAAACTGAGCCAATCACAATGTATTCAGTACCTGCTAGAGCCTTACCATAATACCATGATTCTTCGCCATTCTTAGTTCCACTTTTTTCACCAATGAACTTCAAACTCTGCTGCTCGATGACATCGTTCACAATGTCTAGCATTTCTTGAACATCCGCATCTGGATCAATCTGATATTCAGCAGCTCGCTCTGTTTGCAATCGGGTTTCAAGAAATCGCTCTATGTCATCCATGCTCATGCTTGAGAGGTAAGCATCGCGAGCTGCCGCTGCGTGTGCATTTGGGATCTCCACCTTAGTCTCACCATGATTATCACAGTTGAGAATTGCTTCGGACTTGTCATCCTTATCGGCAATGCTTGATAGACTCAAGGGATTGTGGCACTTGTGACATTCGTACAACTGATGATAGAAGCGTTCTATAGCAGGTTCCACAGCACCAACGTGAAGATGTCGGGTGTCACCGTGTCCATTCCTGCATTCCATCTTAAGACTCACAATGTCATCGCTAACCTTTGATCCACGAACTGTCAGTGGAGATGTACACTTCTCACATTTGAGACTCTCTTCAGTAGAGGGCATCCTGTCGATTTGTGTGTCTCGTTCCTCAACATGCTTGTAGATACCGACAGCCACTCCTTTCTTGAAGTCACCATGAATAGGGCAAACGAGCCTTACTTCAACATTGTTGCCACTGACCTTGGTGTCAATAATATCTGTCACCAAATCACAGTCATTACATTTCAAAATTCCACCGACTATTGCATCGATAGCCTCCTCATCCAAATCATAGGGTTGTGAGAGATCAACACTGTGACCCTTCAGACAGCTGCACTTGAGTTTGTATTTCATCTTGTCAAGCTCAACTGTTTTGATTGATAATGAGTTTCCACATTCACGACAGTTCAACATCGATTTTACGATGCTGCCCTCAGACATAGATTCAACAATTGATTCTACCATCCATGCATATTCTGCGGGGAGCTCTTTCT
>JAGXOC010000069.1 GCA_019894665.1 Candidatus Thorarchaeota archaeon | reverse complement strand
CCATTGCAGACATCATAACAGGAAATGCAAGAAGTGATGGTTATACTGGCGCCGTTCCAAATGACATCTGGGGTGCAGGAAAGCTAGATGTTGAAGCAGCAGTATCATCTTTGATTCCTCAACCCGATGTTGATGGTCCAGTGATCGGAAGTCATGACCGGACTCCATTCACTCCGAACTCTACTGAATCGGTTACGGTCAATGTTACAGTTACAGATGTATCGGGAGTCGACACTGTGATTCTCTCATACTACAATAGTACAACTTGGTTCAACGTCACAATGACCTGGACTGGATCGTACTATGAAAGCACAATTCCTGCATATCCAGATGGGACTTCCGTAAACTACCGATTCTACGCCAATGACACCTTAGATAATTGGTCTGTGTCCGCGACGTTTAGTTACACCGTCGCAGACCCTGGAACAACAACGACTACAACGACCGGCACCACGACTGGTACCACGACCGGTACAACGACAACGGGAGGTCCTACTTCAACATCACCTCCACCTACAGAACCGGATTATCTGCGGTTGGCAGTAATTCTAAGTGCAGTTCTTGCACTGATAATTCTGGCAGTTGTATGTAATCGAAGGAGGGCGCGATGATTAAAATGAGGAAAAGGACAATATTCTGAGTTCTTTATCTTCTCGATGCAGCGTGAGCAGGTCTTATATGAGCTAAGTATCATGCGAAGTTGAGGACAAATCAAGACAAAAGGTATAGACCATGAAACAACTTGGCGGATTCACCCTCGACCTAGGGCATAAGAAACACATGCCCGTTGAAGTTCTAGTCGATACTGACAATACACTCATTGTCATTGACTGTAACTGTTGTGAGGAATTTCTGTCACGAAGACTCCCTGGAGGAGTTCTCATACCCATCGCAACTTCATTGAAGACTTTCTTTGGGAGTCGCGGGATGAGGAATATCGATGTCAATGTGAGTGGTGTCATGATGCGTCGTACCTACAAGGGCATCCTGGATGAGGCAGACCTTCCTGAGATGACCAAGGTATTGGAGAACGCTGTCAGTAATTTCACTCGAAAACGAAAGAAGAAATAGGATGGAGAGAGAAAGCACTCTCCCCAGAATGATCCTATTGATTTTCAGCTTGGAACTCTCTAAGATACTCGGCTAGTTTCTTGCATCCTTCAATAGGCATCGCATTGTAAATTGAAGCTCTCATTCCTCCGACTGAACGATGCCCCTTAAGACCGATCAATCCTCTTGCAGTTCCTCCCTCAACACACTTCTGTTCTAGCTCTGGTGAAGACATTGTGAAAGTGACATTCATGAGCGATCTAGAATCCTCTCTCGCATGACCCTTATAGAAACCATCTGAGGTATCAATAACATCATATAGAACCTTGGCTTTTTTCACGTTCATCTGCTCCACTGCCATCACTCCCCCGATTTCTTTCAGGTACTCCAATGAAAGTTTGCACATGTAGATGGGGAACACTGGTGGAGTATTGAACATCGAACCCTTTTCTGCATGAGTCTTCCATTTCTGCATGGTAGGCGTTTGTTCTGGAACTCGGTCGAGGAGGTCTTCTCTCACTATCACCATAGTGACTCCAGCTGGTCCAAGATTTTTCTGGGCTCCAGCATAGATAACTCCATAGTCCTTCACATCGATAGGTCGGGCCATAAGGTTCGAAGACATGTCGCAGACAAGGGGGACATCATTAGGAACTGAGGGTAAATATGCCCACTCGGTTCCATAGAGTGTATTGTTACTTGTGATGTGTGCGAATGCAATATCCTCACTGAATACCACATTCTTGGGAATGTACATGAATTTCTCTTCCTCTGATGAAGCGACTACTTTGACCTCTCCAAAAAGCTTGACCTCTTTGATTGCCTTAGTGGACCATCCACCTGTGTTAACATACTCCATGGGCTTACCAGGAACTTGCATGTTCAGTGGTGTCATGTAAAACTGAGTTGATGCACCGCCTCCCAGCCACAGAACCTCGTAGTCAGTAGGGATGCCTATCAATTCCCTCGCGAGAGTATTAACATCAGTCATTACTTTGTCCCATTCTTTTGTTCTATGGGAGATCTCCAAAACGGACATGCCTGTACCTGAGAAATCCAAGAACTCTTCCTTAGCCCTCTCGAGGACTGGTAATGGAAGTGTTGCCGGACCCGCATAGAAATTGAATACTCTGTTTGTCATTATAATCACTACTCTAGTTTGTTTATTGTGAAACCAGTCCAGACCTTGGGCTGGAAGAATGTACTCTTCTGAGGCATACACTCAAAGTTCTTCGAAACTGCTTCAACTTCATCAACCCTAGTAGGATTCATGAAGAAGACAGCTTGTGCCCCTGTCCGAACCGATTTGATTGATTCCTCTACAGCATCCCCTATCCCCTTGATATAGACAACATAGCCGCCGCCCTTCATTGTACCTTGCTCAAGCTTCTTCTTGTCAATACCAAGCATTTTGTCAAGCATGAGGGCATGAAGTATGGCGACATCGAGACCTCTAAGTTCTGCAGACTTGTCTGGCAGGAGGGTATCCATTATTGAGAGGTCAGTCAATGTCAAAGCATAGAATTTGTCATCATCCATATAGAGCCCAAAGGAATGTTTTCCTTCTTGGAAGTTCTTATTCATCAACTCAAACATGGAATTTGATGAATCAAATGACGTAACTTCAAAGTATTTGTAAATGTCCTCAAGTAATCTGTCTTTGGAGAAGTCTTCCAAGTTTTGGATAAGTCTATGAGTAGGCAGAACTACCAGTCCAAGGTTTGAGATGTTAACAAATGTAAGCATGCGGTACTTGGCGGTCTCCAGCTCTGGACGTTCCTTGGATAAAGCAAGAGCTGTTTTGTATCTGTGATGACCATCGGCGATAATGACGTATTTGTCATCCATTAATCGGACAATCTCTTTCAGGTCATCTTCATTGTCTATTATCCAGAGTCTATGTTGGATGCCTGCATCATCGACGATGTCCCCCACGGGATTGCTATCCATATGCTTCTCGAGAATCGCATCGACTTGTTGTTTATGATCCGGGTAGATGACAAAGATCTGTCCAAAATTAGCCATGCAACTTCTACATAGACTAAGTCTGTCTACGATATCTTTGGGAAGAGTTTCTTCGTGTTGAAGAACTCCTGAAAACCCACCAGCACCAGGTGCATTCGTTGCAAACTCTTCTAGTTCAATCAATCCAATGAATCCGAACCTAAATAGCTTCTTACCCTCAACCTCAAAGTCTTGACCATAGACATAGAATGAGTCTTTCTCATCAGGTGTAAGAATCCCTTCACTGATCCATTTATTGAAGTGGTCTTTTGCCCGTGTATATTGATTTGATGAAGGAGTGTCGCTCTCTTCAGACTTGTTTTTTATGATCCAAGCCATGCTATAATCAGAAAGCGATTGAAGTTCATCTATCTTGTCGCCCTTGATAATATCATAAGGCGGGGTCACCAATCGAAACAACTCGCCTGCCTTGGCTTCGTTGTATCTATATGCTTTGAATGGCTTTACCCGTACCATCATTTGCATCTCCGGTTTCTAATCATTGATTCTGCTAAGGCCGGCTCTTTGACGCACTGTCATAAGTCTTTCTTTCTGAATTTTATCCCTAAAAGTGGAAAAAACTCCCAAACGTCAACCTTAAATGAACAAGGGTGACGAAAGCGCGAACCTATTCCACTGACGGGGAGACACAAAAATGGAATTCTGTGATAAATGTGGCGCACTCATGTTTCCTAGAAAAGAAGAAGGAAAGAAGACAATCACTCTTGTGTGTAGGGAATGTGGAAATGAGAAATCAGTACGTTCTCCTCCCGAATACAAAGTCGAGCATCGAATAAAACATTCTCCTCGTGAAAAAATCATTATCGTGGAGGAAGATACAAAACGAGATGAGGAGATGACTGAGGACGAGCGTCGCGAAAGACGTAAAGAAATCTTGGAGCACTATCAGTCTGAAGATGACTGAGTAGCTCCGGGTAACCTTAATATCCCCTCAGACGTTCTGTATACTTGCCTATCATTATGGACCGTCTCAATACTGACTAGTTTTACAATCCCACTACTTCAGGGATTGTAGCTTATGAAATGGAGGACATGAACAAGATGGGAACTAATCTTCATTATGAATATCGTAATTATTTACTGGAAAACGGAAACATTGCAGACAAATTGCGTCTTGCATCTGCAGGAAAGGATCTATCTGAGGAACAACTAGAGGAACTCATTGATGAAGTAAAACAAGTTCAGAATAAAGATGGTGGGATATCATTTAGTGTACAACCTGGAAATCCTAGTTCCGTGAAGGAGACTGCTGAGATATTGGCTCTGATGTCCAGATACAAATCCCAATGGGCTGACGTCATCGAGGAGATGGTAAAGTTTCTTGTTTCACGACAGAAAAATGATGGTGGTTTTAGTGAGTCACTAAAACTAGATCCCTATATTGAAGATAAATGGGGCCGCATTGGTCGGGCACATTATCCCGTCGCCAAGAGTGTCACATGGCTAACTGGAAAAGCACTTGAAGCATTATGTCTTGCAGAATTTATTGATGAAGAACGGTTAAGGAGGGCTAGAGACTTCCTCCTATACAACCAGTATGAAGATGGTCACTGGCCTGATTTCATAGGTCGTGACGAATCTGACCCATTGGCGACTGGCAATATCTTGCTCGCACTAGAATGTGTAGGCATTAACTCTGAAAATAAAGTGTACCAAGATGGTAGGGCCGCACTTCTTCAACATCTGAAAGACTCTGTTGAGAATAGCTCAACTTTTGACATGGCAGACCTGACGGCAGTAGGGAAACCGAACTCAGAACTTGAGAATGAGGTCATCCGTGGTGGTATAGAATTAATTATTCAGAGTCAGAATGAAGATGGTGGATGGGCTCCTCTTGGGTCGAAGAAGAGTGACCCTGAATTGAGCTCCATTCTTGTTTTCGTTGCAAAGAAGCTAAACAAATTTGCATAACCTTTGAGGTGACTGGGTGTCAGAGAAGATACTTGCACTGCTCAAGAAAGAAGGGAGATATATCGCTGGTGTGTTTACTCCTGAAGGGCTCTATTCAAGTTCTCTTCCATGTGACAATGAATCCGATGCGATCACTGAAGTCAACGGCCAATCCTTCCGTCGAGAGGACACTGATGAACGGATGATTGCTCTTGAAACCGTGTATGCTATACATGAAGGGGACAAAGATGCCGCTGTGGGCGACATCGAATTGGATTTCTCTGGGTTTACACCAAAGCAAGTATCGATTCTCAAGGTTGTAATGACGATACCATTTGGTTCAACAATGGCTTATGGAGATGTTGCCAAGAAAGCTGGGTTACCTGGTGCTGCAAGATTTGTTGGAAACGTAATGCGAATCAATCGCCTTGGACCTGTAATTCCGTGCCATCGTGTCGTTTCATCCACTGGTCTTGGAGGTTACACTGGAGGTATCGATAAGAAGATTGATTTACTGGCGCGTGAGGGAGTTATTCGCGGAGACTTTTCACAGAAGGCTTTAGAAAGGATGCCGTAACTCCCTATGCGGGACCCTTGGGTTTGGATGCGTGAACCCTATGAACTTGAAAGTACGAAGAACTGGAGACATAGTTGAACTACGTAAGGTAGAACTTGAAACCTTGAGTCCTCCATTATTTAGGACACTCATTGGTTACAATTCATTGAAGCGTCTTGGTTACTCAATTTCGTTCATCCGCCCTAAGAAGAGCTCCAGCGGTGATTTTGAAAGGATCCGGTACAACTTCATCGAACGAGGGATAATGACCCGTCAGCTTGAGGGTGAACTTGAACCAGATATGAAGCGAGGCATTCTTAATCAGCTACCCCGTGGAAACTTCTCAATTATTCTTCTACTAACTCAAGTTCCACGGAGAGGTGTTAACATCAGACTCGATAAATTCGAGTATGAATTCTTGGGTTGTATACTCATGAGAAATGACGAAACACTTGATGTTGTAATGAATACAATCCCCACAAGAGACATCCTGATGCCAATGTACGATAGTGAAGAAACGGCTGCAGAGAGTGTATGAGCTTAGAGTTTACTGGTGAACGGGGTCGATCTATCTTCCAATTGTTTTAATTGTTGACGTTTCCTTCTTACCCGGTATCCTGCTAGTGCTGCTCTCCCTCCAAGGATAGCAATGGGAACGACCCACCAAATGATGATGTAAGTAAAATCAGATTGCATTCTGTTTCATAATCTGCAAACTTTGAATGATATTAAGGATGTTGCAAGGCGCAGTATTCACTTATCTTTATCAGGAATGTAAGGCATTTACGAAACAGTGAGGAGACATTGCTTTGCCTAGGAGTGCGAGAGAAGTCCCGAAAGAGATTGCTGCATTTGGAGAGCGCCAGTTCAAAGAAACTGGGGCTGTAGCAGTTGAAGTGCTCCGAGTAAAAGCCGCTGTGATGAGAAAACATTTTCGACAATTGAAGGGAATCACATTCCTCGTAGCCGTCGTCTCACTTGATAGAGTTCGAATCTATTTCTTCAACTCCGCTGGAGTAATGCTTGTAGGTGATAATGTAGAACCATCAATGTATCAAAAGGTTCGTGCAAGTTCGAAACTCATCGCAAAGTTTGAGAAACCGAGGGAGCTTACTCCTGAGGAGCAACGCATTGAGGCGACACAAGAGCTAAGAGACTCGTTGGCTAAATCATTACGACGCGTAACTCGTTTCCTATCAACAGCTTCGCCTACTTTTCCTGATATTTTCGTTACTCGAAGTAGCTCGGAAGATCCCACACAGAGCTTTGGGCTTCAGATAACTGACGGTGGTGAACACCTTTTTGAAGAGTCAGCACTCAAGACGAACTGGTTTGATGGACTCATTACCCGGACAGCTTTTCTTGCACATCTTGATCCCGTTCATTCAAGGTCTCAGATTGCATCCGTAGTTGGCAATGGGATTGCGCTGGCTCTAATGAAGGATCCAGGAAGGAAGGCATTTCGCGATTTCTGGTTAAAGATCAGTAAAGACACAGAATGGTTTCTGATCGTGAATCACTTGATTAAACATGCTGACTGTTACACGAGTGAGGGATTTGTCAGACTCCAATCCCTTCTTCGACTGATTCCCTCCTCCTCTCAGGTCGATGATTGGGCACCCCCTTTCAAAGTCATTCATGATAGTGCAAGGGTTTCAATCGGAACTGAAGAGTACCACACAATTCAGGGCTTCTGTAAGACACTCTCAAAACCTCGGAAATTGAACTTGCGAAAACACAGACTTGAATCGATTCACCTTGCTCCACGTGCTATTTGTGATCCCACTCCATTGGACACGCAGATCTCACTATCCCATGGCAAACCTTCCGATGAGGACTGGGCAACTGTGTCCTTCCTGGATGGTCGGAAAGTAAACACACTCAAGATAGGACGGGGAGAAGAAACGCCAGTGGCTGGGTTCGAATATTGGTTGAATCTTGAGGATGTATATCCAACTTCAGGTGGATTGGTTTCTCATGGGAAGAGTGTCCTTCGTAGAGCTCTTGCAACTCTTGGTGTAAGTAGTAAATCAATTGGGACTTTCGAGGCAACCCTAGAATTCTCTGATACCATACTAGCCACGAATGAAACAGCTGTTCTTGAGCGTTTGATTCTTGGAAATCTTGACGTCCTAGCAAACACTTTGGTTGGTTCGCCACAAATTGTGGGCAGGCTTCTTACAAAAGGGAAAATAGTGTTCCTACCATCCTTCAACCATATTGGAGTGAATATGGATTATCTGCTGAAGGGTGAGGTGGATGTAGTCCAGTCTATTGTTCGACAACACACTCTTGAGGCTACAACCTTCAAAACAGACAAAAGTTCAATAGCTATCGTTTCAGCACCGTCAACTTGGAGGACAGGTCTCCTCGATTCTGTTGCAGTAGAAGGTATTTCCATTTGGCCCATAATATCCACTACTTCTCAGAGAAACATTTTGCGTAGTGAAGATCCATTTCTAGCTGGTAAACTCGTGACCTGGACTGATTGATTCACTTGATTTTTTTGATTATGGTCCCAATAGCACGAGTATTTGCCTCTCTAAGGACAATCTTGTCTCCCACATTCAACGCCTCAGAGTAAGTCATGAACTCAAGTCTGACTCGAGCAAAATCACCCACGCTCAGATAATCGGCGTCATAGATCTTCTTCAGAATTACAGTTTGCTGTATTGTATGAGCCTGAAGGACTGGAGCATAACCTACTGAGATTTTTGTTGGATGGCGTGTGATTATGATATTCGCCTCGAAGCTCCTACAACTTCCAGGTTCTATGTCAGGGTCTGTAATCATCTGCCCTCTTCGAATTAGATGCTTATCGATATCTTTGATATCAAAACCAAAGGGGTCTCCAGCTTTCGCTGTTCCAATTCGTTTCTTGAACATCTCAATACTAAACAATCGTCCTTCTTCGAACTGGCTTCCAACATCTGGTCCTATTCTCAATATTTGACCTTTCTTGAACACACCTGACTTTACAGTTCCAGTGACCACCACATTCGTTCCCTTGATACCGCGATAAACTTTATCCACATAAGCGCGAGCCGGATCTGTCAATGCAGCATGATTTGAGTTTGCAGGAAGTAGTCTGAGAAGCTGGGTCAGGAGTTCTAGTGAATCCGGTTCCAATGCCGAGGTCAGAAATATTGGGACTATAACCTCATTACTGAGTTCTCTAACCACCGGTGGTATCTCATCGGTTGTTCGAACTGTTACAGGGATTCGTCCAACTTCTTTGAGGCTGTTCCTTACGACATTCATAACTAGTTCTAAGTCTTGGGGACTAGTCTTGTCAATCTTTGATATCATGACAATAAAGGGTGCACCTTGATTTGAAATCAGAATCATGTGCTCTCGAGTTATCTCATCAAGTCTTGGAACTCCATAGTTCTTCTCTTCTTGTCTAATCAGATTCGCCTCTTCTGGACCCGGAATTAGGATCAGTCCGTACTGTGCATCAGCTCCAAGTATCGACCTGATCATGGTCTTACTATATTCTTTGTGACCTGGCGCATCAAAAAATGTGATTATCTTTGCTGATCTGTCAAGAACCCTAGCTGAGTCTTCCTTATTCAGTGGATTCTCAGGATACACCGTTTTGCCTTCATCATCAAACCCCATGAATGCAAGATGGATATCTGCAGTCTGACCTCGTGTGATTTCCTGTGGGTGTGTGAGGAGGAATGACCTCGCACTTCCACTCCCGTTGTCTGGGCGTCCTGTGACGAGAGCTCCAATTAGACTAGATTTTCCCGAGTTAACTCTCCCCGCAACATTGATTGAGCAAGTTTCTTTGATTTCAGGTATTGCCTGTCTTTTCAGAAGAAAGGACCCAACCATACCCTGATGTGTTTCTATCTGCTCTTCCTCAACAATCTCTACTGCAGCTTCTTTGCACAGCTCTGCAAGAATCCTTTCCGATGTTTTCAACCCGTCCTCAGATATTCCATGCACTTTCCACTCCTTCCCTCCAATATCCTCAATGCCGATGAGAAAGAGGCCCTCAAATGGATTCTCACATGTCATGTACCGAATTCGTGTGACCAACTTTTGTTTCCTGTCCGTTTTGAGATCAGCTCGAGTGAGTTTCCTCTTGAACTCAGTACTTCGATTCTCTCCTTTATTCAGTATCTTGAGAATCTCATCTGGGGTTGTCATCTGCTGTACTCCATGTCCTCTCCCTCCCTCTGGTTATAAGCACTATTAACAAAAAATCATCCTATCAGAGTGGTTGTAGTGTTACTAAATCTGATAGCGCCTATCGGAACCTTATTACAGTATAATGCAACGCTGCTTTTCACTACTCCATCCTTCAAGGAGCTGTCATGATGTTAAATGTTCTAGAGCGCGCTGTTGAAAGTGGGCGCGATATGGGCGCTACATATGTAGAAGTCCGCGGTGAGAAAAGCTTCCTCGAGTTCATTCAGATGGATGACTACAAGGTAACTGCTTTGACACAAAGAATTGAGCAAGGTGTTGCAATTAGAGTTCTTGCTGATGGTGCGTGGGGGTTTGTTTCAACCGGGAATCTAGATCAGTTGAATAAAGCAGTAAGTGATGCAACAGCTTTGGCAAAAGCTGCAGCAAAAACAAGACGTGAGCCAATTGAATTGGCCGAGATCAAAACATGCGAGGACAAGGTCACCCTTAAGGTAGAGAAGGATCCAAAGCACGTTCCGATAGAAGAGAAAATCAACTACCTGACTAATATGTCCAAATCAATCTTTGAGTATGATGAGAGGATTTCTGCTACTACACTCAAACTAGAAACTGCTTCTGGTGAAAAGTTTCTAGTAACTTCTGAAGGCACCAAAATCCAATCCCCAATAATGCTTGTATGGTCCATGCCTTGGGCATCTGGGAAGGATGGATCGAAGTTGAGTGCCGCTCGACATCAAGAAGCATCGACCAACAAGGGCTGGGAGTATATGGAATCCTTTGCCACTCCGGAGTTTATGGGTGAAACCACAGCAAAGCGGGTCAAACTTCAACTTGAAGGAGTATCACCCAAAGTGGGTTCATTCCCTTGTGTTCTTGGTCCACGAGTTGTCGGGACTTTTGCGCATGAAGTTCTCGGGCATCTTGCTGAAGCTGACCTCAATGTACACACACCATTTAACGGAAAGATTGGCGCAGTGGTAGCATCTGCAGGATTGAGTATGGTTGATGATGGCACAAACTTCGGTCAGGTTGGAGTGGGCAAGTATGATGATGAAGGAGTTCCTACAAGCCGCGTTGAAATTATCAAGGACTCTGTACTCGCAGAGCTCCTGACTAACCGTGAATATGCCGCCAAGCTTGGACAAAGGGTCACTGGAAATGCACGCGCACAAAGCTACCTTGTTCCTCCCGCAATAAGAATGCGAAGCACATTCATTGAATCAGGTGATTTTCAGGAAGAGGAAATGTTTGAGGGTATTGATTTTGGTTATTTCTGTGTAGACTTTAGAGGTGGATCTGCTCAGATGAATGCCAGCTTCCAAGTCGGTATTCAAGAGGCATATGAAATAGTGAAGGGTGAGATCGGACAACCAGTTGCTGATCTATCAATCTCAGGTATCGGAACTGATTCACTATTGAAAATAGATGCGATTTCAAAGAAAGAACTTCACTACGGTGCTGGGCGTTGTGGAAAATTCGGTCAATGGGCATACGTGTCTGACGGTGGAACTGATATTCGATTCTCGAAAGGTGGAATCACATTTGGGGGAAAATCATAGGAGGCTGTGTAAATGAAAAATGAACATGAATTACTAGACCTCTGTAAATCTATCGTAACTTTCGCGAAGGAATCTGGTGCAGATGAAGCGGAGGCACATGCGAAAATCCAAACAGAACTTGAGTCAGATATTGAACTTGCACAAATCAGCAGTGTGAATCAACAGTCTGGCGCTCAGATCGCTATTCGTGTGGTGATTGGAAAGAAGATAGGAGGTGCCTTCACAAACATCGCATCGAAGGAAGCTACTCAAGAAGCGGTGCAATTTGCTATCAACGCTGCAAAAGCGACCACTGAAGATCCTGATTGGGTGTCCCTATCTACACCCGAAACGTATTCGACCGTAAACGGTCTCTGGAATGATGAGGTTGTCAAAACAGAATCAGACTTAATCGTGAAAACCACGGGAGAACTCATCGTCAAAGCTTCAGAAGCGGAGCCAGGTCTCATACTAATGGGTGGCACAACAGCAGTTGGATATGGATTTGAAGCATATGCAAATAGCAATGGGGTCACGCATTCTGAGAAGGGAACAGTTGCTGTCCTAGTTGGTGTTGCTGGAGCGCAAACTGAAACTGGAATGACTCCCATGGTTGTAGCTTATGATATCAAGAGAGATCTTGATTTGGACTTGGACCGAACAGTAGATGAACTTGCAAAACTGATTCGACTGTGCAAGACAGTTGCCAGTGGAAAAACAGGAAAGCACACTGTAGTATTTCACCCACAGGCATATGCACAACTTCTGAATTATACATTGGTTAGCAGCATTAGAGGTGACAACGTGGTACGTGGCAAGTCAAAAATTGGTGATAAAATTGGAGATGTGGTAGCATCCGATCTCTTCACACTGATTGATGATGGTCTTAATCCTGATAGTGTCAACACATCAATTGCTGATGATGAGGGTGTACCACGAAGGGAGACCCCAATTATCGAGAAAGGCGTACTACGCTCATTCATTTGGGATACCTATTGGGCTAACAAGATGGGTGTCAAGAGTACCGGAAATGCTAGACGTAATCTCCGACAAGGTCTTGTTGAGATTGCTTCCACAAGTCTTGTAATAGAACCTGGAAAACGAGAGATCGAAGACATAATCTCAGAAATCAAACATGGTTACTATATTCAAGGTGTCCAAGGTGCCCACAGCGCCAATCCTGAATCTGGAGATTTCAGTGTGGTTGGGAATCCTGCATTTCTGATAGAAGATGGTAAGTTGGTTGGTGCAATAAATGGCCTGATGGTTTCTGGCAACGCGTTCACAATGTTAGAGAACGTAATAGAGATTGCAAAAACCCCGCATCGACTCCAAAGCTGGATTGGTCCTGAGATTGTTTGCAAGGACATGGATATAATCGCAAAGGAATAAATCCTGACAAAATCTAAACGGACAGACTCAACAAAAAAAC
>JAGXOC010000068.1 GCA_019894665.1 Candidatus Thorarchaeota archaeon | reverse complement strand
GGATACAGGTGATAAAGTTAGTATCGCCCACGTTGGTACGATGACCTTCAGCTATTCTCCTGCATATGCTGATGATACAATCGGTTTATACATAGGGTGGATAACATCCAATGATTGGGATGTAGGAACAGTAACAGTTACTCTGACCATTACTTTGTCGAATCCAAGAATTCTTGCTCCTGCGCCATATATATTCGATATTGAAATCCTCGCTCATTCTACAATAGTGACAGTGACAGGGGCAACTACCAAGCCATATGGTAATCAAACAGACCTTTCAGTTATATTAACCGATTTAGAAACAGGTGGAATAGTACCAATTGGTTCTGTCACAAACATCAGATTACAGCATCCATTTGGCTTTTATGATTCTAGTGGTAGCTATGATATTACACTAGACACAAGTTCTTGGACTGTTGGAACCCACACTGTAACTGTAGTAGTCACAATAAGCGGGACCATCTACACTGCTCCTACAAACTATCAATTCACTATTACAATTCGAAGTATGACCTCTGTGATATACCATGGTCCTTCAACTCTAAACTTCACAATAGGTTCTGATTTTACAGTAAACCTTCATCTCAATATCAGTGAAGAGGGCCCCTATTATGGTGATCCTATCACTGGTCGTTTAGCAGGAGAGTTCTCTGTACCTATCTATGTGATCTCTCTTGATACGTCACAACAGGCTATTGGTCTCTATAGGTTGACAATTGATGAATCGAACTTTGCAGGTGGCAATTACCAAATTACAGTC
Organism: Candidatus Thorarchaeota archaeon; assembly: GCA_019894665.1. Classification (GTDB taxonomy): domain Archaea; phylum Asgardarchaeota; class Thorarchaeia; order Thorarchaeales; family Thorarchaeaceae; genus SMTZ1-45. Next base: position 11,973 of record JAGXOC010000068.1, on the reverse strand, counting down.
TATTTCACATCTACGGATAACAGATATGGAAACACAATCCTTGTCATCCAATTCACATACAGAGAGATCATCAGCTATCTTTCATCACCGAACTATCCACAGGTAACTACACCATATGGACAAGATGTTCAAATTATTTTAGAATATGCTGATGCAGATTCGTTGACTGGAATTGAGGGTGCAAAAATCACCTCACCTGACCATCAAAATTGGACCTATAACCCATTAGACTTAACTGGAGGGGTTTACAGCATCTGGATAAATGTTACCGGCCTCTCAAAAGGCACTCATAACATAAGCCTCACTGCTGATTTATCAGGATTCACTGCAAGAACATTACTGATCAGGATAGTTGTTCGCGATGCGTATACATCAGCGACTCCTTCTGTGGGTTCGCTAGATATCCCAATTGGTAACTCTCCGTTCTTTTATGTTGATTACATTGATATTGATAGAATTCTTCCAATTGACAACCTGACAGCCCCCTATTCTATTGTCACATCCGATTGGGGTGGTATCTTTTCAGTAGAGTATATCCCTGGTATGCAGCAATATATGTTTACAATCTATACCACTGATTCAAGTCCAATGGATCTAAATCAACCATACAACTTTACCTTCACCAAAGACAACTACAAGACTGTGAAGTTCGCAATGAGCATAACGATTCGAACACACAATACAGAATTCAGACTTGTGAGTTCGATTGAACCAACAAGTACTATTGGTACATTCAATATTTCGGTCTATTACGGAGATCTGGATAATGCAGTGGGTATTAACTCTCCATTTGTTGATTTCCGAGTTAGCAACGGAACTGATGTTACCATCTCAAATGTAGTTAACCTCAACAATGGTTTCTACATAATCCAAGTACCCGCATCACAATTTGGACTTGGACTTCAGGTATTCACTGTTTATGCTGATTGGACTGGACCTATTGCTAAATATCAGAACAAGTCTTTCGTCACAAGCGCAAACGTTGTTGGTAGGGACTCCGCTCTCACTCTTCTCCTTGGTTCTGAGCCGACTCCCTACAATGAGGATATGAGTTACACGTTCTTCTATAGTGACCTCTTCAGCGGTGTTGGAATTGATAACTTAACAAACAATGTGTTCATCTATGTAAGTTTTCAAGGCGAATCAGTAAGTTCCTCTGATATCGTTATTACTGACTTCTCAGGTATTGAGAATGGAACCTACTCTATAGAGTTTAACACTGGCATTTTTAGTCGAACTGGTTTAATCTACATGAATGTGTTTGTTAACTGGTCAAAAGGTGTTTCACCATTCTATTCCAATCGTACTGATACAATTTCAGTCAGGGTTCTACCAAGAGACACTCTACTCTCAATTACGCAGGCTTCTTCTACAAGTTACAATGAAAACGCAACATTCACATTAAGATTTGAAGACATCACTGGCGATTCATTGATAACTGATGATCCCAAACTGACTATCTCTCTGAACGTTTCATTCTCATATGTCGAAAATGCTGGAATCTTCACTATCACTGTCGATACGAGTCAGTTTGGTAGTTTAGGAATCAAAGCTATTCGTATCGATATGACGTGGATTGGCTCTCCGTTCTATGCTAATAGGACTGGTCGAATCACATATGTCAATGTTGTAGCGAGAGTAACCTCACTGGAATATCTCACTCCTCCACCAACACAATATGGTGACCAAGTAGTGTTCAATGTGACTTGGACCGACACAACAGAAGGCGCATCTATTCCAATCACAAGTGCAACTCTTGTGCTGAAAGAAGGGTCCTCACCAATTGATACGAGTGAGTATATCTATGTAGAAATAGCACCCGGCATCTACCAAGTGACTTTGAACACAACATATGCAATGGGCCCTGGCACAGATGAATTGAGAGTTGATATATCTGCAGGAGTATTTTACTATGATCCAAACAGTATTAATCGTCAGTTCTCAATTCTGGAACGAGCGACTATTGTTGCAACGAATCCTGTGGCTGATGTACCATTTGGATCTTCCATAATCATTGTTGTGAGTTATTTGGATCTCTTCACTGGAGCCTCTATAGCCAACGATGCTGCACATGGATATCCCGTGACAATAGAAGTGCTTCCATCTGGTCAAACATTTACATCATCATGGAGGGCTGTATTCCAGAACTATGAGCTGAATATCTCGTGGAATCCAAGTTGGGATGCAACATGGACACCTGGAACAATACACTCATTCACTATACGAATGAGCTATGCTTACCAAGCACCATTCTATGCTGAGAATCAAGCATATATCACCTTTGAAATAAGAATCAGAGAATCATCTCTTGAGCTTGATACTGAGCCTGAAACCACTCCCTATCTTGATAATGTAACATTTACGGTCTTCTATAGTGACGATGATGCTGGAGGTATAGGCATCACGAGTGCTGACCTATCTATCTTGGGATTCTCCGAAACCACAGACTATGTTATTTCTGAGGGCGGTTCTGGATACTACACAATCACCGTCTTCACTACATCCTTGGTAAGTCTTGGCACTCATGTACTCGATATCCAGGCAGATTGGGTGGGGGCACCTTACCATGACGTTGCGATACGACGTGTCAGTGTGTTTGTTAGAACAAGGGCAACTAATCTGGAAGTAACCGTACCACCATCACAGACATTATACTTGGATTATGTGACTTTTGAGTTTGAGTTCAATGACCTCGACGCTGGTACATCCATTTCACTAGTTGATCTATCAATCATTCATTTGTACTGGCCTAACATGACCGAGATCAATCAATTGGATTACAGTATTATTCTAAATAGTGGAACTTATGAAATTACCATATCATCAATAGTCCTTTCTACTATGCCAGTAACTGGTCTATCAATTAGAGTCGTAGTGGACTGGTCTGTTGCACAGGCACCATTCTATGCAGATGACTTCACCATTGTCAAGGTAACGATAACGGGTCGCTCCATCCTTGTTGAAACAGAACAGATTGAGAGAACTCCAAAGGGCGACATTCTGAATATTACAGTCAACCTTTCCGACCTCGATAATGGTAATCCAATTGAGGATGCAACAATCCAATTTAGCTGCCAGAGTCATTTCTTAATAGAAGGAATTGACTATACTAGAACCGAGGGGTTGGGAACTTATACTTTCAACATTGATACTCTTTCATTGACTGGTACTGGTACATTTCTTTTTGACATCAGAGTGCAATGGAACCCCAATCTCTCCCCATTCTATTCCAACCGTTCTTTGGTAACTTTGACTGGTCTAGTTGACTTGGTACGAACTTCACTTCAGGTCAATGCCATATTTCCCTCATCAGTTCAATATACTGGAGATGTATCAATTCGAATCACTTGGAGTGATTTGGACCATGGACTTCCAGTGACAGGTTTTGCCGCAATTATTGAATCCAACATTGAATATTTGATAAGTGGTTTACCACCTGCTGATCTGATAGTTTTCGAGATAGGAACCACCGGTGTCTATAACATCAGCTTCAGCACCTCTGACTTACTGACTCTTCGTTCATACACGCTAGTAATTATCGCAACTGGTGGAAAATACGCTCAAGCAATTGCCACGCCACAATTCTCTGTCGTAGCAATCAACACAGAACTGGAACCACTGGTCACATCATTACAATTAAACTGGACTGATCACGCATTCATATACGTTGATTTCAGAAGTCTCTTGCATGATAGTCTAATATCTGGAGCTTCAGTGAGCTGGTCTATCGCTGGTGTGTTTGGGGATTACCTGACTCCTACAGCAACACCTGGTCGGTACATGGCTGACATTTATACTGCAGATGTATCCATAGGGTCTGGTTCTAAGATAATCACAATCACAGCATCTCTTGACAAATACACGACAGCAACGACTCAAGTAACTCTCGTAATACTTGCCCTGCCTAGCGATATAATATTCGTTAATCCATCAGGCGGAGTCTTGGATGTGAGTAGAGGAAACTCTATTCCGATTGCTGTCGTACTGAACGACACCGAACGTGCGACTCTGATAAGCAATCTCCAAGTGGAAACAATTTACGTGACTTTCCAAGGAATTCAGTACCCTCTGAATTATATGGGATTGACTTCAACCTGGAATGTGACAATTCCTGGTTCTGCGACAGTATTGCTGCCTGGGTCTTATGATGTACGAATAACAGCTGGATTCTATGATTATCAATCAGCTGGAAACCAATTCCGAATCAACATCAAACAAACTGAAACCACACTCAAGGTTCTTGATCCAGAAACTGGCGATCTGCTCGAGTATATGGACTCTGTGTATTCAGAGATTGTATATTTCACACTTAATCTCACTGAGAACGTTCTCAATACAACTATCAATAATGCGAGTGTCGATTGGTTCTCATCTGACTTCAATAATCTGCGGTTGTACTTCACATTCAATAGCTCACTCGGTTTGTGGGTACTCGAATTCAACACATCACTCGGGTTCTATGGGACTTGGGGGCTTACATTTAGGGCAAACCCCAATGACCCAATCCTTGCTCCGTCTACAACGACCTTGACATTGACGATCAAGAAAATCACAACTGAAGTAATTGGACCCGCGGTGACAGAAGAGGTAGATTGGGGTTGGGTTGGATATATCAGCTTCTTCTATAATGATACTGCGTTCAACCGAGGGATTTCGAATGCAACTGTAACCTATAGCTATGGTCTGTTCACAGGTCTTGAAGCAATTGATCTTGAGAATGGAACGTACCTGTTATTCATTAATACAACCTACCTGACCTCAGACGCTCGTCATAGAATATCTGTTGACTTTGAAAAGGTCAATTTTGAAGAGCGAACAGGTGGCGCTAACATTTTTGTGAATGTAAGAGATACCGAACTAATAGTATCAGTTGATGATTCAAGGACTTCGGAGTCAAGTGGTGATCCCACTGACCTACAAATCCCAATGGGCGACCTAATGAATATCACATTCTTCTATAGTGATATAAGCCCCATCGGTGGTCTAGCAGGTGGTCTTTCATTCGCAAGAATTCAAGCTACTTTGTCAGCCACGCCAGGTACCTATCTCTATGATCCTCGTAATGTCACGCTTGATATAATTCTTTTAGCGAATGGGCATTATAGCTTCATATTTGATACTAATGATTTGACAATGTATGAAAGCACCAATAGTACTAAGATAATCTTGAATGGTCAGTTCTTCTTGTCAATACATTTGGAGTATTTGAATCGACAATCCCAAGATGTTACTGTGTACATTAGAATAATAACTACGGAATCACAGCTTGAACGCGACCAAGTAATTGTTAGTCCCTTGTATTATGAATATAATCTGACCAATGATAATTCATTGGTGATTGATATCTATTATCATGATACCTGGCATGATCGAGGAATTGAAGGTGCCTCCTTCATAATATCATATGGTGCAACTGCCATTATCACTAGTAATTCCTCTCTAGGTGATGGATACTATAGATTAGTCATAACAGCGGTTGCATATGGTGGAGATTCAGTTATTCATATAACCCTACTCAAGGAATTCCATGATCCCGTAGACATTGAATTTCTGATACATACATTTCCAAATGATTTTGATACCCTAGTTCTTAATATAACCAGCATCGGATTGCCACTAAGTTTTGGTATCATTCTACTCCTTGGTGCCTATGTAAAAGTCTGGAGTGTACCCAAGAGAATCCGCCAAATCAATGGTCAGCTCAAGACCCTCAGAAAAGGTAAGGTGCCTAAACCGATTAAGGATGTCAAGACACGGCAACAACTAGCAGCAGAACTCTTCAACGACACCTACGAGAAGTTGAAGATAACTCGAACAGCAGCTCAGATGCCAGAAGACGCCATACCTATTGAGGTTCCAGAAATGGGCGAGCTTCTCATGCAGCTCGCAATCCTCACGAATCTAAGTTCAGAAGAACTGGATGATTTCCAGGCTGACATTGCTAAGATGAAGATAAGTGAGCAAGCTGCCTTCGTGAAAGAGGTCATCATGCAGGAGGCGATCCGTGCTGCTCGTCGTGATGGTAAGACAATTGAGGAAGTCATTGCGGTAGTTGAGAAAGATGCCTTGCGACGACTTGGCGGAGAAGAGGTAGTAGAACCCATTGCCGTAGTTGACACTGGACCCGAGGAAACAGTGTTCCTCGAAGAGAAGAAGAAAGTTACTAAGACTCCTGATGAAGAGGTCACCCCGGTCAAAAAGGATGAGTTCGAGGAAGTAACCGAAACAACATCTGAGAAGATGAGCATGTACGAGCTCGATGAGCTCCGACGGGACCTTGAACGAAGAGGTATACCGCCTCACGAGATTGACACCATCATTGAGCAGGCCAAGGAGCTATCTCGTGACCTTGTCGATGAGCTCGTCAAGAGCCTAGAAGGAACGAAGGACTAGGCTGTTTCCTAGTCCCTCCTCCTGTTTTCTTTCCTGTCGAAAAAAAGACAACTCGGACGACTGAGAGAGAGAATCCAAACGACATGAATTGATATAGGGAGTAAATAATCTGATACTCCTGTAGTGGACCTGCTATTCAGGAGATAGTGGGTTACAGAAATTCGACTTCCGAGGTGCCGAGTATGAGGAAAAGCAGTATTCTTTCTCTAGTCTTTATCACGTTATTCATGTTCAGTCTTGTAGACCTATCAGGGAACGGTATCCTGGCAACAGACTCAGGACTATCACTGAACTATCAAAACCAGGTCTCGGAAGCAGGCGGCACCTACGTTGGAACTGGTTCTCCTCTAACTGTTTCATTCTCTGGTACTTTCACAAATGCCTCAACATGGACTCAGACAAGTCAAACGCTGTCATCTGAGTTTGCACCAGGAACATCATACTCTGTGGCTAATGCAAGCTCTGTTACTTGGACTGCCTATATTCTTGTTTCACCACCTCCAGAGGTCGAAAGTCTTACATTCTCTGTAGACTTCCAAGGAACTGAATGGCGACCAACTTCGCTTACAAATCCTGTAGGAGTTGCCATGTCTTACCCAAGCCAATGGTGGTATGATACTGATACTGTCTATGTCAGCACATCTGCTGTGACCACATATGGTGTCTGGAAACTTCAGTTTCTAGGCCTCAATCAGCTCACAAATCTTCAGCTTGGAGAGAGCAGTGGACCATTATCATCAACAGCAATCTTCGATACAAATGATGAGATGCTCTTTCGAACCACCAGCACTTGGATTGCAGGTACAACAACTGAATTTGTCCTGACCGATCCGACAGGTTATACTTGGGATTCCAAAACAAATACCACATCTGGCTTTACAAGTCATATGCTTCAATCATTTGCCCATAGAAAAAACATTACAGTTTACGCAAGTCGTCACCTCTTCATTCCTCTCACAAACTTCCCTGTCCTGATAGATATCTATGATACTGATCTTCACACAAAGGTGCAACCTGACGGCGATGATATTGTGTTCTACGCCGGTGGTAAAATTGTACCTCATGAGATTGAACTTTTCAACCAGAACTATAGTCCCACTGAAGCCCATCTTATTGCATGGGTGAAGGTCAACCTCACAGCTTCTGATACGGTCATTTCTATGTACTATGGCAATCCAGTGATTGGTCCTCAAGAACGACCAGAAGATGTATGGACTCAGAATTTTGCTGCTGTCTGGCATCTGAATGAAGATGCTACAGCTGGTGGTACGTCCACAATTCACTATGACTCTACATCGGGTAATTATGATGGGACACAGAATCAAAATGAGGATGACACTGGAAAGATAGGTGTCGGTCAGAGATTTGATGGTTCAAATGACCAAATCGTCATTTCATCATCAGAATCTCTAAAACCTTCAGGGGATGTCGAGATATCTGGTTGGTTCAAACTTGATACCACATTTACAAGCACATCACCTACGACTCATTTGATTTTTGACAAGTGGAATGGTGTTGACAATGATATGCACGTTGCATTGGCTGGTACTGACCACACATACATACCCCAAGGTATCCTCCCGGGCAGTCTTGTGTTTAAGGTGGAGAACGATGTGGCAGGTCAGAAATACAAGTGGACTTCTCAGACCACATGGACAGCTGGGGTTTGGTACCATTTTTCATGCACCATGGATTCAGGAACTCCTGAAAACAATCAAATCTATATTAATGGAGCCCTAGATACAGCTGGTTCAACTGGTACTCTTGCATTTGCTCATCTGTCCTATAATGGTAATTGGGAAATTGGTGGTGGGTCAATTGAGAATATCGCTGGATACTTAGCATGGTTCGATGGAGTAATCGATGATGTTCGAGTATCAAATACGATTCGTTCAGCGGCATGGAGAAGTGGATCGTACTCGAATCAATTCAATCCATCCAACTTCTACTATGTTAGTTCTGAGCAGCAGAGAGTTTCTCCTGAGTTAGCTATCAAGAAGATTGCTAATAGCACTGCCATTGCAGGTGTTTGGAAGATATCCGCATTTTACAATGATTCTGGTAGTTCTGTCAACTATCGTACTGGTATGTATGAACGCACATTCACAGTCATGCGTTCATCCTCACTTACAGTTACAGCTCCAACAGCCGCGATTGGTAATGGAGTAGTGTCTCTGGTTGTAGGCGATATCCTATACACTCAGGTCAATCTTGTAGATTCTCTAACTGGTGGAATCACAGGAGCTACAGTTGCAATGAATTGGACAGTGTCCGGTGTCAGTTCTCCAGTCGACCTCAGTGATATGGGTGGTGGAGTGTACGGGATCGCTGTCAATACATCTGATCTGGAAACAAATGTGAGATGGCGCATCAATCTGGTGGCTACACACACATATCATAGGTCATCTTCGACCTATTTTTATCTAGACCTGTATCATGAGACTAGATTGGACTATTCTGATTTGACGACAACTCCTGTTGGTTTTGACTCCAATGCGACCCTCACCTTCTATGATGATTTTGATGGCACTCGTATAAGTGGAGCCACAATCAAGTTCGCTAACGGAGATCCCGTGACTATCCTTTCGCAGGCAAACGGTGTGTATCACATATCAGTCGATACCTCTTCACTAGCACAGGGCCAATACTCGTATATAATCAATGCAACAAAACCTGATTCGCTCTATGTGATGGCAACTGCAAACCTCACGTTCACAATCAGACCTCACTATACTGCACTCTCTGTTTCTGGCAATCTAGTCACACCGTTTGGAACTGACACATTACTTACAGTTCAGCTTATTGATCTAGATACAGGTACAATGGTAAATATTGCCGATGTGACCTCTCTCAGTTTCACATCATTCTATGGTACACAGATCAGGGCGACGTATGGTGTTACTCTTACAACTAATGCGTGGACTGTGGCTCTGACTGATGTCACACTCTCAGCCATCATGACGAGTTCTGACTATTATACTCCAGACCCGCATGACTTCCAAATTAATATCCGGAAGCACTACACTACTATTAGTGTGACAGGAGGGCTCGTAACACCCTATGGTAATGTCACACCACTCACTATAGCTATCACTGACATTGACACAGGAACACTCCTATCTGCGAGCGTTGTCCAATCCTTTAATTTCCTGACTATCTATTCCGAATCTGATCCCATCTCGGATCTCTCTGTAGATCTTCCAACTGAATCCTGGCTTGTTGGACCTCATGCAGTGACTCTTCAACTGACTATGAAGGCTGCCTCTAACTATTATAGTCCTTCAAACTACGGGTTCTCTATCACAATCAGGAGTCTGACTACAGTCCTGCACAATGTGCCCAACGACCTTATCTTCCCGAATGGGGATGACCTTGTTGTTTTATTGCAGTTTAATGTAAGTGAACATGGAACCTACTATGGTGACCCAATTGATGGTGTTCTTAATTCTGCTTTCTATGTCACAAATGCAACCTATGTCTATCCTAAATCTATTGTAGCCCTCGGGAATGGCATATATCAAATGACCATCTCCTCCTCATTCTTTGCAAGTGGGCCTTACACAATATTCATCACAGTTTCACCAGCAATTTCAATTTACGCCCGTGCTGACATGGTATTGAACTTCGAATATCGTGCTGCTAGGAGTGACTTGACAGCAAATCTATACACTGTTTCTACTCCCTATCATCATAATGTGACAGTGACTCTTTCCTATATTGACTTGGACAGAGCCACTGGTATTCTCACAGGTATAATCACATCTCCAGATGTATGGATAAGCTATGTCAACATAGGTGGAGGCACATATTCTGTTACTATAGGCGTCTTTAGTCTAAATCTTGGCACACACCCAATTAATCTTACAGCACAGGCTTCTGGTTATACTACTAGGAGCATTATCATAAACGTCATAGTGACAAAAATCCATACTGATGCACAACCAAGTGTCATTTCACTTGATATGCCTGTGGGCAATACTAAGATCTTCTATATCGAACTCACAGATCTTGATAATAGTGTACCAATCGGGAATTCGAGTTTTATACCCGCAGATGATTGGGCTGGTTCTGTTTCAATATCTTATCTTTGGACTGGTACAATGTATGAGGTTACACTCACAACAACTGGGTCAGATGCACTCGGTCTCTATACCATCATATTTACCTTCAGCCCTGGATTAAATTACTATGATGCAGCATGCGAGATTGAGGTGGACCTGCGTACTCATATCACGATATTTAACCTGGTCAGTGCAGTGGACCCAACTCCCTTCAACGGTATTGTCAATATCTCTCTAAGGTACTACGACTGGGATAACAAGGTCGGCATCACTGATGATACAAATATCCAGATACTTGTCTGGAACCAGACTGATTGGATTGCGACGAACTTGATCAACTTAGGTAGTGGCTATTACACACTTCGGATTGATGCAAGCCTGTTCGGACAGGGTCTTCAGTATTTCGACATTTATTTCAACTGGATTGGTCCTGTACAGCAATATGAGGATAAATCTACCACAGCATCGGTCAGTATAATTGGCATCGATTCTCAAATAGCGTTACTATCTGCCTCAGAACCAACAGCATACCTTGGCATCATGAGCTACACTTTCTTCTATAGTGAACTGAGTGGACTTGGAATCACTAACTCTAGTTATGGTGGTGGAAATGTTCACATCTCGATTAGCTTTGAAGGCGAATCAGTGGATCTTTCAAAGGTCACCATCTCAGAAATAAACCCGGTGTTACAGCCTGGAAAATACTCGATATCATTCAATACAACCATCTTCGGTAAGACTGGACTCATCTACATGAATGTCTACATCAATTGGTCTGCAGGTGTTGCCCCATTTTATACAAATCGGGCTGATGTGATTTCTGTACGTGTCTTACCAAGAGACACTCTACTTGCTGTCATCCCTCCGTCTCCAACAGCGTACGGGGAGAATGCGACCTTCACTTTCTCCTTTGATGATGTGACTGGCGGAAGCAGTGCACCAATCGATTATAATCCCGCAGTACTTTCAGTCATTCTGAGCCTTGATTATTCGTTGTCCTACAATGCTTTAACTTATCTATTTACAGTTTCATTCAACACTAGTCAATTTGGAGCACCACTTGGTCAGAAGTCATTCACTCTTGGTGTGACATGGGTTGGAACTCCGTTCTATGCAAACCGCACAGGTCGAGTCATCTTCATTACAGTGACCGCAAGACAGACAACACTCGATTTCCAGTCTCCAGCACCGACTTCATACCTTGATAATGTAACCCTCACAATTGAATGGATTGATGTCACAAGCGTTCCTTCAACTGGCATCTCTGGTGCAATAGTTCAACTCTATGACGTTACAGGCGCCGCTTTCATCCCGGGTTCCTACTACACCGTGTACTGGATATCTGGAGGTCAGTATGAGCTTGCTTTCAATACAAGTTACTATTCTGCTCCCAATACGTATAGCTTGAGAGTCTACCTCTCGACTCCTGATTTCTACATTCCAGACGTCAGTTCAACTCGCTCATTCAATGTCCGATACCGGCTTACCCTCCTCTCTGCTGAACCAATAGGAATTGTAC
>JAGXOC010000067.1 GCA_019894665.1 Candidatus Thorarchaeota archaeon | reverse complement strand
ACATACAACCTATTAAGATTCCAAAGATTGACAGATGCTTGACTTCCAAACCAATCATTAACAGTGTCGATTACAAGGTTGGTTTCAACATTGGTATTTGAATCGGTTTCAGCGTGAATTGTAGATGTTGTCTTGTTTCCTGTTTGTTCAATGACGACGGGGTTGAGTGTTCCCTGAAGTTCAGATTGGTCTGATATGAGCCTAGTGTCTACCGGGTCAAATTTAGAAGCGTCATACATCATTTCGCTTGCCAACCCTAAACCCTCATTATTTAAATCAAAACCAAACGACGAGAAACTTCCGCAGGCTAGTATTATGAAGACAATTGCAACAACAAGTCTTCCTCGTTTCAACACTATGACCTCAAAGCCCAACAAAACAACCTGAATATAGATTATAACTATACTTCGTATCGGGGTAATAACAAAAAATACTGAAAAGTGTCATTAATTCGAAACTAGATTATTCAGTTTCTAGGGGCACATCATTGCTGTAAGGATATACTGGAAGGATATATTCACCCTCGATCGCTTTAAACACCCGGATGTAGACATCATCCTCTGATTGTCCAGATGACTCCAGTAGACGGACAAGCCGCGCAAGGTTGAAAGAACTATCTTTTACCTCAAGTGGTATTGCTGTTTCAATGAACTTCAATGGTTTTGGAAACTTCTTCTCACCAATCTGATACCTTCGGATAAGATTCCCATCCATGAAATCATCAAACATCCACTCGAAAGTCTTGCTTGTCTTGGCATCAATGACTCTCTCAATTCGTTCTGCTAGTGCATTATCAAACATCATACCGATTGCTCGTGCATAGCTCTTCATCCTAGTTTCCTGTTCCACAGAAGCAGGCGTCACAGTGATGAATGCGCAAACCAGATTCTCAGTAGGAACTGTACGAATCACTTCAGATATCGGGATTATTGCATAATCATCAGCCACTCTACCTGCTTCAAACTCGGATCTGAAGTGCATTATAGCTGAGATGAAGGCAGATAACATACCCTCCTCAAACCCACCCTTGAAAATTTTAGAATAGACGGGCACTCCGCTAAGTTTGTGAAGTACGAGAAAGCCAAGGATGTTGTTCGCATCACTGAACCGATTCTTGAGCACCATAGCTGATGTATGCTTATCTCGTATTTTTCTGGACCGGATTCTTTGACCTGCAACTGCTGCAACAATGATTGTGACACCAATACCAATTTGCCAAGAATATGTCAAAAGAGTCTCCATGATTTTTATGTTGCTATCAAAGGTTGGGACGAGAGCCGCGCTGAAACTCTGCGTCATCTCATGATTATCTTTCTCGATGGATATCCTCACAGTGTATGTTCCAGATTCTGAAGGAGGCATTAGTATTATTACAGAGTAGTTTCCTGCACCAATTTCCTCCATTTCAGAATAGAAATAGATGACTCCTCCAGGACGATAGACTCCGAGAGTAACATTAGCACCAGTTACAGGATGTCTTGTATCGGACTCGACAATATGAACATAAACATCGAGTGGGGTCTGTTCAAGCGCTACAAGATTCGAGATTGATTCAACTTCAACTGGTACACGATTAACAAGGAATGAGAGAACATGCGATTCAGTTTCATAGCCTTCTTTTGAAAACTCGATTCGAATACTGAAGTCTCCTGTAGCCATTGGAGTTATTGTTAGATTATAATAACCGTTACCAGTGTTTACAATTAAAGCCCATTCTGATCCATCCTCGGTGACATCTACATCAGCTTCATCAATACCTGTTCCATTATATGATGTGGAGTAGAAGAAGTCATAGCTGTACTGTCGTCCATAAACAAGTGGAGTCAGAGGACCTGATGGGGGATCAAGAGTTGTCAAGAATTGAGACTTTATTGTTATCATTAATGGAACAGTTTCGAAGTAAGGTGCAGCAGATACTATGCTCACTGTGAAGACACCAGCGCCAACAAGAGCTGTATCGAAGTCAGCTTGCCACCAATTTTTGACGACATCAGGTACAAAATCCACATCACTCCCTGACCAGTTCCCAACTACTGTTGCTCCATCATTCAGAATATACAGACCATTCTCGTCATCGCGAAACGTCAGGAAGACAGAAACTGGTTGACCTACTACGGTTTCCAAAGTATTTGAGTAAACAGAGACCAGAACTGCGGTATGGTGTAAAGCAAAGACTGCGTATCTATAGGCGAGTTCAGAACCATTCGACCAGAGGCATGTGATACCCCACACACCAGCTGTTGTATTTGTCGGCCCAAAAGTCACTTGGGAGCTACTAGTATTGCCGTCCACTCCGCCGGTCATTGATGACTCGTACCATGTTGTGCAATTTGGCAAAGTCCAAGTGAAATTAACAGGATCCGAAAGGAGGGGAGTATCAGTCGTTGTTCCTAGAGATACAGAAAGTCGAGCGGTATCATTACTATGGAAGATACTATCATTCACCCAATCTGTCGCGCCGGAATCATATCTCTCAACGACAGATGATGACGCATAATTTGGAGCATCGCAGGTGATTCTCCACCAGCCAAAGCGATCCAATAGCTGATTAGGAATCACAATCTCTCCTTCAGTCAGAGTGCAATCCGATGTAATATCAACTAGGAAAGGATCAAACACCGTAAAGTTTTGCCAATCACTAGGATGATAGATTCTGATTGTTAGATTCTCATAAGCACCTATGAAACCGAGATAAGTAAACATCTCCAAATTTCCACTTTGGTCATGAGCTATACTATACGCAACACCCTCTTGCAATGTGTTAGTTGTCGGTGTTGAGTTTAGATATCGATGGTTCAAAAGGAGGGTATTGTACTCTAGAGATATGCTTGTGTTAGATACTATTGAAAAACTAAGAGGACTTGTTTGCCAATATATTGGATTCTCAATCGCCCCATAGCCAGTACCTAATGACCCGAAAATTGGTGTTGATACAGAATCTAAGATGAATTGCAAGTCAACAGTTTCACAACTAGGGGGTGTAGCACCTTTGAAAGATACATCATCAAGAAGCACCGTGATGTATTGGCAATTTATAATTCCATCAGGGATATCATCAGCATCATCATAATCAAGATCAGCATCGACAGAAAAGGTATCATCAATTACTAAACCTATCATGAACATTGTTTTTTCTGAAGAAATAGACATATTTACAGGAATTATTCCACTATCATACCAGATTCCTCTTTCGCTAAGAGTGGGCAAGTCCTGCCTCCAAACAGATTCACCATCAACAAATACTTGTAATGAAAAATTGCCTTGCAGTTCTGACCATATTGGACCTTTTAGGTAAAGGAAATCAAAGCTCAGGAGAAATTGTTCAGTATAAGGAGTAATCGCAATAGTCTGGTTCCAGAGAACATATGAACCATTATAATGTGTATACAAATTCTGTCCTGTATTTGTTTCAGGCCCGATATTTTGAACTGATACAAATCGGTTTCCGCTACTATCTTCGTAGGAAACTTGTTGTGCTTGTTCAGGATCAGTATTGTTACTCACTGCAGACCAGCCATATGGATAGTTTGTGAGAGTCCCATTAGGATTAACAGTATACCCAAGATTTCCTTCATCAAATGAGCCATTCACAACATAGAGTTTCTCTAGATTCGTTACTTCAACCTGAGTAGTACTGACAGCCCAATCATGCTCGGTATCTATCGTTATACTCTGCTCGGTATTTGTCATTGTATCTGTCCTCGCAGAGATAATCCCTGTCATTGAATAACCGAATTGCTCCACTTGAACAGGATCTAAAGTCCCTGAGGCAGGAAGTAGTGTTCCAGGCGTGTCAGCCAGAGATACAACATCGTTGGGGTACGTAATATCGAATATATCAGATACGTTAGCTTTTCCACCATTGGTGAAAGTACTTGACTCAGATGGCGTTTGTTGGCCTATCGATTCGGAAAACGTGCCTGATTCGGGCTGCAAAGCAATAGAAACCATTGGAAGTATCAAGATGAACGCAAGAAGTGCTCTCATATACCTCAGATGTCTGGCTCGCATCCTCATAACATCCTGCGATGTTTCAAAGCTGAAGCTAGTATAAAATAATATAACGTTACTGTGGATATCATCTTCAGGTTAGTCGCCATTTGTGACGACACGACCCTGAGCAATCACATCATGCTTGTGGATGCTCTCCAGTGACCTCGCCTCGGCCAACATCTCAAGGTCTCGATCACTGTACTTGTCTTTTGCATGTTGCAAGATATTACGACAAACGTCTTCGACTAGCAAAGGGTTGTCATGCATTGTTTTGGTTACTTGAACCTCGTCTTCAAGTTTCAAGAGGGAATATGTCTTACTTGAGAAGGACTGCTCAATGATCTCAATCATTGTCCCGTAAGTTGGAATAACGTCAATCTCCCCAACGATGCGCAGTTTCCCAAATGCACGCTGAATGTGTGTGAGACCAGCATTATTTGCCATACAGTGCGGACAGACTGTGTTGCCAATGACCTTCACTTCCACATCATGCATGAAGGGCTTACCTTCCTCCATGGTTGTGATTGCAGTGACATCACAGACCTCCCAGGTTCTCTTCCTAGATACAGGAGTTTGATTCTCGTACCCAAACTCGAATTCAAATTTCACTTCCCCACGTTTGAAACTGTGTTTCTTCGAAAGCCCCTCCAGTATACGCATCTGAATGTGCTCGATGGAGGAATGTACTCTGAATTGGTCGCTAAGTTCCTCAGTCATTGACTCAACAAGACGGGACATGTGTACCCCCTTCATATCTGCAGGCAAGTCGATTGTGATATCGACCTTTGGGAGGATGTGATGTCGAACACCACTACGTTCAGTGATGACGAAGGTCTTGAGGTTCTTCACTCCAACCTTGCTCAGTTGGATCCTGTGTTTGGGCTTTTCATTCTGAGTGTCAATGACCAAGTTGGTACGCCTCTTTGTCGTCAAGGAATGTCATTATTTCATGTAACAACCTGTCGAACCTGCGCTCTCGCTCACACAAACTTTCACTTTGAAGTCTTTTGGAAACTCGAGGTGTTCATGTAGATACTGTGCGAGTAACTCTGCTGTTGTGGCTCTTGTTGGAATGATGACACAGTCCTCCTCAGGGAAGACATATCGTTTCTTGCCCACAAGCACCTCAATGAAGCCATCTGATTTAGTGACGTTGACAGTCTTGGATTCTCCAGGGAGCAACACCTTGTGGTCTAGAGTCTTTAATATCTTGAGAGCTTTTGACTTCACTTCCCTGAAGTCGTAGACCATTCCATCATCGTTCAACGGGCCAGTCAGTTTGATCTTTAGCGAATAATTATGCCCATGAAGGTTCTCAAACTCGCCTTCACTCTTCAGAAAATGCGATGCGCTGAAGTGCATCCGTTGATCTTTTACACAAATGCTATGCAATTGAAAGCCTCCTGGTACAGGATTGGCTACGAACGAGGATGCATGTAAAACTGTCGGAAGAATACTACTCGGAAATTCCTCGTTGTCTCTCAAAAGCCTCAACCAAATCGTCAACGGATGTTGCCTGAGTTGGACCCTTATCATCACGCCAACGCCCGGTGAATCGTGGAAATCGTATCGCGAGTCCACCATCCTTGAGGATTTTTCGGCCAGCAGAATGAGTTTGACTTAGTGTTATCTCATCACCTAAGACCTCTATGACCTCAACAGGTTCAAACCAAACGTCAGCCTCAATATCAGAGATGACCTTTGGATTCTTCTGTTCCACTTTGTGCTTTTCGAGGCGTTCTTTGAACTCAACCAACATCTCATCAGTAAATCCAGTTCCAATCTTGCAGACCGTTGGATAAGTGTCATTATCAATATCATATGCTGAGGCTAGAATAGCCCCATAGAGCCCGGTCCTCTTTCCACGACCATGGATTGCCCCAACTATCACAAGGTCAGCTGAATCAGCCAGTCCTTCTGTATATGACGCTTTTAGCTTAATCCAGAGCCAGCTTCGAGACCCCGCTTGATAGGTTGAATCTTTGTGGGTTGCTTTAGCTATCACACCTTCATGACCTGAACCAATAGCCTCTTCGAAGATAGCTTGGAGTCTCTCAGGATCATCCGTGAGCTCTGCTACAGTGAGTTGAACCCTATCGGTGGTCTCGACTATCTTCTCCATGAGCTCCCTTCGCTTGAGCATTGGAAGAGAAGTGACATCTTTACCATCCGCAAAGAGAATGTCGAAGAAGAAGACAGCAACAGGGACTTCAGCTTGAGTTGCTTCAATGTCTGTCTTCCGTCTTCTACGCATCAGCTCTTGGAAAGGTCTCATTTTGCCTGTTGAAGGGTCAATCGCAACACACTCACCCTCCATTACACACGTCTTGGCTTTGACATGTTGCTGAACCAGTTCTACAACATCAGGATATTGAGCTGTGATGACTTCCTGACGACGAGAGAAGAGGACAACCTCATTCTCATTCTTATGGACCTGAACTCTTTCACCATCATATTTATTCTCGACTAGAACTTTCCCGCCACCTTTCTGGAGTATCTCTTCAGGACTGGATAGCTTCTTGGCAGCCATCATTCTAATTGGGATTCCGACATTTGTCTTTGTTTTTCTTACAGCCTCGATGCCATCGTTTGCCAGAATAGAGGCAACTTCTCCTAGGTCACTACACACATTGAAAGCAGCCTCAATATCTGTTCGTGCATCCTTATCTCCCGTAAACGCGATTGCTAACGCGTCAATGAGTCCCATGTGACCAAGGCCTAAGCGTAGAGATCCCGTCACTGTTCGGAGGATATAACGTGCTTCAATCGGTTTTGCATCTGTCAGTAAGCCAACTAGTTTGGATACCTTAGCCTTGTTGCTTCCCGACCCAGAAGCTTTTGCTGCTTGATCAAGTATGTCATAAATGAACGACACAGTTAGATCCTGAGCAAAGAGGGTAGCCTGAGCACTCTCCTTTAGTAATGCTTCAGCAGTACTACCTATGTCCCCAGTTTCCCGGAGAGTTTTCTGTACATCACTCTCAGATACGGAAGCTGCAGCCGCCACAACTTGAATGGCCATCTTCTCCGCAATACCTATCTCGGGTTCGCTCTTCCAATCTGGGTGAAGTTTACCTATGGTCAGCGCTACAATCTGGCTCACTTCTGAGGGATCAGCTTTCTGAAGAAGTTCTGAAAAGATGCGGGTCTTCTCGAGTGACCCACTTGTGGTCTCGACCTCATCATACGCTTCAGCCAAGGTCTCATAAAGCAAAGTTTGCACTCCTTATTCTAGAGGCTCACCACATTCTTTATAAACTCAGTCTGGAGCACACCGGCATTCACAGACATTATTCGGTGAGCTGAAATTGGGAAGTGTAAGACCGCGATATATCAAGAACGCCTCGAAGAATCTTCTGGCTCTTTATCCAGACACGTTCACAGATGATTTTGAGACCAACAAGAGGCTAGTTGAGCAGTTCACAGACGTTTCGTCCAAGAAGGTCCGAAATCGAATCGCAGGTTATTTGGTCGGACTCATTAAGATCGGATTCGCCAGGGATAAGGCTGAAGCTCTAGAGCCTGGTGATGAAGTCACTGATGACTTGGAGATGTAAAGCTCCAGTTTCAAGCACGTCATTTGTTATACCTCAAAGGTATCTTAAGGAGGAGCGTTTAGTTTCATCCTATGAGTGATTGGGAGAACCTCATTCTGTATGGCGATTGTTTAGACGTCATCAGAAACCACCATGATATTCTTAGTGGACAGGTTCGTCTCATATACATTGACCCACCATTTTTGTCAGGAACAGACTACACTCTCAAGACCCGTTCAAGTGGTGATAGTCAAACAGCAGGTACTCTTCACGAGAAAAAGACATACAGTGACAAATGGGAAGGAGGACTTCAAGAGTATCTAGAGTTCATGAAAGTTCGTCTCAAGGCAATGAAACCGTTACTCCAGGATGATGGAAGTCTTTGGGTACACGTGGATTGGCACGTTTCTCACTATGTCAAGGTCATCCTCGACGAGATTTTTGGATACTCTAACTTCGTCAATGAGATTGTCTGGAAACGTACCAACAGTCCAAAGGCACAGAGCAAGGGTTTCGGCAGCCAGCACGATGTGATTCTCCTCTACGCTATAGATGCATCCAAGTTCAAAACAAAACAGGTTTACAGAGAGCATGATGAGAGGTCTCGTAGACCCTATAGTTACAAGGATGAAACTGGCAAGTTCCGTCTTATCGAGATAGAGGCTCAAGGCATTCAGCGAACTGAAGATAGGAAGCAGTTTGAATGGAGAGGAAGAACAGCCCCCTATCTCTATCGAAAAGAGACCCTTGATGAGTGGGGGGATACAGGATTGATCTACACAAGCAAGAACGGTCGTTACACGAAGAAGCAGTATCTCTCTGATGTTCCAGGAGTCCCAGTGTCAGACCTTTGGATTGACATCCACCCAGTTCAGGGTGCTTCAAAAGAACACACTGGGTTTCTAACCCAGAAACCTGAAGCTCTACTTGAACGGATCATTGCTTGCTCAACTGACCCCAATGACCTCGTTGCAGATTTCTTTGCAGGTTCAGGGACCACTGCTATAGTTGCTGATAGGATGAATCGTCGTTGGTTCACTTGTGATTCGTCTGAGGCCGCCATCTCTCTCGTAAAGAAGAGGCTTGATATATAATCTCGAAAAGAACAAGACACATATACATTTGTTATACTATTCATAATAACAAAGGTGATGCGATTTGTTCCCACTGCTAGGTGTATCGGTGTTTGTATTCTGTATTGGCACCTATGTCTACTTCAGATTATCAGGAAGACTTCAATCAGAACCAACAGATAAGAAACGAGGAGAAACAAGCTCTGGGAAACTTTTCCGTTCCAAAGTGCACGACGCTGCGTTCTTTGATGGAGAAAGTGAGGATATTACCGAGGTCCAGTCTAGATTGAGAACATACGGTGGGGCGTGATTCTGTTTCAATCCGCCCAAATGGGTTCGTCATAATCCGTGGTCTTCTTGAAAACTTCTCCCATTGCATTCTTGTCCCATCGTCCGATGACCACATATGCTACTAATGCACCAACAAACGCGAGGATGTAGGGCAGGAAAGCGAGATACATCATAATCGTATACGGAAGATAGCCAATAACTGCAAATAAAGGAATACCAAGAAGGAATGATAATATCGCGACAATTGTGCTCACACCTGCTCTTCGCCCTCCTCGCTTCCTCTTCTCCCAGTCACGAACACTCCAGATTACAGTCTGTGCTTCCTCCTCCTTTAGGACAATACCCCTCTCGATCTGCACCTTGGCAACATTTGGATGAATGCCATAAATCTCCTGCACGCCAACAAATGCAGGTTCATGTCTCCAGAAAGTACCTTTCACGAGGAAGATGAGGAGGATGGGAGCCATGAACAAGACTGCGAAGCTTCCCATAGAGGCAAGGACATACCAATACCCACTCAACATAGTCTGACCAATTAAAATTGCCATAGGCACTACGAATAAGCTTAAGGGATAAGCTAACAACGAGAATAGTATCACCGAGCCCACAAGATCTCCAAACCATCTAGTTCGTGGAACCCGTAGTAGATGAAACGCAAGAAGCGCCTCGCCACTCTCAGGGCTCCTCAAAATGAGTTCCACCATTGGCTCTGAAACAATGATTGCATCAAAAATTGGATTGAAAGTTGATGCAATGAAGATATCGTCGCTCTTGCGAACCCAGATGTGCGTTCTTGGGGATAGCACAATCTTTTGATGAACCCGACCCACAATATCAAGGAAATCTGCGCTGGTTGAGGGATTATTGAATCTGACTTTTTGAAATAGTAAGATGAGTGTGTGTAACAAAACCCCAACTAGCAAGGTCAACAAAAAAGCGATCAACCAGTTTGCCGCAATGATTGTGTAGTCGAAACCTAGGTACATGATGACCGAGAATGGCAAGACTCCTAGAAATGTGAGTAGTGCAATTCCACCCCTTGAAACCAAGGGTACTCGAGTGCCAAACCATTTTGCATATCTGTCAGTGGTCTTTGTCATTCCACCCAGCCAACCTGCGGCCTTTTTGGCTAGAGGCGTTATAACTTGTTTGTTTCATGAAACACTCTCAGTGAAAAAGAAAAGGAGCGCCAACGAGATATCAGTAGCTCGAGTGTTATCGTCTTCTCAATCAGATCTTTGTGACCCATCAATCCATATGATTTCTGTCCTGAAGTTGTCTGAGTCACCAGGACTGGTCTATCTAAAAGACAAGGCACACCGGATACATGAAGAGTTAATTCTTGGAAGAGAATTCTAACTTCAACTAGAGGCTCTTGATTTTCCTGATTGCACCACCAGGGGCAACTCCCTTTGGACAAGCTTTCACGCAGTTCAGTATGAGATCGCAGAGAGGTGCACCCTCGGGTTGAGTAGCAGTCTTCGCAAATCTCTCTGGATCAACAGTTCGAGTATCTTCATGGAATCTCCAGGTTTTTGCAAGTGCTGCAGGACCTACGTATTCCTCTTTCA
Organism: Candidatus Thorarchaeota archaeon; assembly: GCA_019894665.1. Classification (GTDB taxonomy): domain Archaea; phylum Asgardarchaeota; class Thorarchaeia; order Thorarchaeales; family Thorarchaeaceae; genus SMTZ1-45. The sequence continues at coordinate 2,287 of JAGXOC010000067.1, read as the reverse complement.
CTGCGTTGATAGGGCAAGAACCGTAACAGAGTGCGCAAAGGATACAGTTGACATATCGTTCAATCTTCTTTCGCTCTTCAGGATTCTGTGATCTAGAAGTATCACCATCCTCAGTCTCATTCCAGAGTTTCATCGACTCAAGGCCATCGTAGAACTTTGTCATATCCACGACAAGATCATTGAGTATTGGCATGTTTGGCAATGGCTCAATTAGAATCTCTCCATCTGAATTCCATCCTTTGGGGGTTTCTGTGATAGCAGGGAAGGGTTTGAGTTTCATGTCATTACCCTTTACATCAGCTATTTGGGTTCGACATGCGAGACGTGGTTCTTTATTGATGAGCATGGAGCAACTCCCACAGACCGCACCTCTGCATGAATATCTGAATGAGAGTGAAGGATCCATTCGATCTTGAATCTGAAACAGAGCATCGAGCACTGTCATACCATTCTTAGTGTCCACTTTGTAGAGGTCGTAATGAGTGATTGACCCACCAGCTCTGCTTCTAGCAATTCTAAACATCATTAGTACGTCCTCTCCTTCACCTCAAACATACCCAAATTCACATCGATGAGCTCCGTCTTGACATAATCATCTTCCATCGTGAATAGTGAATGTTTCAAGAAATTTTCATCATCCCGCTGCGGGTAGTCCAGTCTCCAATGTGCACCTCGACTCTCCCTTCTCATGAGGGCTCCCATTGTGATGACCTCAGCAAGGTCTAGCATATTCTCTAATTCCAGGGTCCGAATCAACGCGTAGTTGAACTTTTCATCACTCTGACCAACACTCACATCCTTGAATCGTGTCTTCAGTTCACGAATCATCTTCAGCGCAGCTTCTAGGGCATCGGATTTTCGGTAGACACCAACAAGGACATCCATTGTCTGACCCATTGTTTCTCGAATGTCCGCAGGAGAGTCACCGCCTTCATGCAGAAGCAATGTCTGGAGTCGCTCACGCATATCGAAAGTCTGTTGCTCAACACATGCTCTATCAGGCGATTTTGCAGAAGTTGTATACTCTCCAACCTTTTCCCCAACGATCCTACCAAAAACAAGGGTTTCAAGAAGGGAATTCCCACCGAGTCGGTTTGCGCCATGCACACTCATGCAAGCAGTCTCACCTACTGAGAAGAGACCAGTAACGGGAGTCACTCCAAACCTGTCTGTGTGTATTCCACCCATCGAATAGTGTTGAGCTGGTTGAATAGGGATTGGCTCATCTATCGGATCCATACCGGCGAAGTGGATACATATCTCACGGATTCCGGGAAGGCGTTCCATGATTTTCTTTTTCCCAAGATGTCTAAGATCAAGGTGTACATACTCATCCTCGAATCCTCGACCTTCCAAGACTTCTGTTCTTATGGATCGAGCCACAATGTCTCGCGGGGCAAGCTCCATCTTTTCTGGAGCATATTTGTCCATGAACCTCTCGCCTTTCGAATTGACGAGATATCCTCCTTCACCCCTTGCACCCTCGGTCATCAGAATACTAGAACCAAACAGACATGTGGGATGGAACTGGATGAATTCCATGTCCTTCAAGGGTGCACCACCTCTTAGTGCAAGCGCACAACCATCACCAGTGTTAATGAGCGCATTTGTAGAATGAGCATATACTCGACCAAAACCGCCTGTAGCAAGAACAACCGCTTTTGCGGTGAACCCATGGACTTCTCCTGAAGCTATTTCAAGAGCAGTGAGACCGCAGATGCCATCATCGGATTTCACGAGTGAAGTGACGAACCATTCATGATAGATCTTGATTCCTCGTTTCAGAGCCTGCTCAAATGTGGTATGCAGCAGATTATGTCCAGTTCTATCTGCAGCATAACAGGTTCGGGGAAATGCAGCACCACCAAAGGGTCTCTGTGCAATCTTTCCGTCATCAGTTCTTGAGAAAGCCGTTCCCCACCGCTCATTCTCAATGACCGCTCTTGGTGCTTCCTTGGCTAGAATTTCGACTACATCTTGGTCGGCAAGATAGTCAGAACCCTTCACGGTGTCAAATGCATGAGACTCCCATGAATCATCTGCACCAAGTGATGCATTGATTCCACCTTGAGCTGCAACAGAATGAGACCGTAGCGGATGGACCTTTGTCACTATTGCGACATCAAACTTGTCCGCCAATTCAATGGCGACTCTAAGTCCAGATAACCCAGCTCCAACAATGAGAACATCATGATTGAATGTAGGAATTGTCACTCACCTCGGGAAGTTCTAGGGGGGTTAATCCGTTATAATGTGTTGGGCAAAATAGATTAGACCATTTTCGAAG
>JAGXOC010000066.1 GCA_019894665.1 Candidatus Thorarchaeota archaeon | reverse complement strand
TGGTGGGCCGTCACCCTCAGCATGAACCCAGAGTGGCAGTCCATAGTACTGGAAGTATCCATGATTTGAGATCAGAGTCCCATAGATGTGCTTACCATCGTGCTCGAAATACAACATACTTGCTGGTCGGTCCCTCTGTGACCATGACACAAGCATTCGTGCTAAATCTGTCATTGAAGCGATTTTCAGGTTGACAGGTGGTTGAATATCATCCCTAGTCATGTTCTTGCACCGTTGAGCCGATTCCGGTCAGAACCTTATAAGCCCGAGCATTAGGTGCAAAATATTGCTTTAGGAGGGTAGAATACTTCTGATACTACCAGCAAGTCTCCCAACTGCGTTCTTGTTTCCACCAATCACGACAATGGGAACTGACACCTGGCTCTCACTGATCCCTACAGTGAATGCTGCTCTCAAATCATCCTTTCTGAAACAGACGAAGGTGAAATCATGCTCATGGATCAGTTCATCCAGAATCATTCCGGTTGAAATCATTCCGGAGGTCACATCCTCTATCGCTTCGAGCGGGTCTACACCATCTCGTTCTACAAGAAGGGTCTCCCTCACATCTTTCTCTGAGTTGAAAAGAAAATCATGTGACGCACGACTGTAGAGGACCTGTCTGGTCATAGCTTTCCCTAGAAGTAATGCAGACAATGGACCAAATCGTCGTATGCGTATCTGATCCACATCAAGTTCGGTGATTGGTACTCGTTCGAGATCCCATTCCATGGAGGTTGGTTTCGCTTCCGGAGGGGGTTCCTCTACCCTTGGAGCGGGTTCATCTATGATATCATAATCTTGTTTCTCTTGGTCGAAGAGTGTCTTGATGTAATCTTTCATCCAACCATCAAGAACCTTCCAATCCTCTTTACTGAGCTTCAATGGAGGTCGCGGGGTCTCTAGAAGTTCTTCAGTAATTTCTTCCTCGGATTCTCCAAGCTTCTCCTCAAGTTCAGCTTCCTCTACAACAACATCTGGTTCTGGTTCTTCCTCTACATCCTCAGGAATCAGTAGACGAACTGCTTCGAAAAGTCCAGAGAGTCTGTCAGTGCCACCATGTTGTGAGAGTCTAGGTCGTACCTGCATGATGAAACCACGCTTGTTCTCAGTGTTCTGGTCAAAGACAAGAGCCACACCTCTTGGTAGACTGCTGATGAACACCTTGTCCCGAAATTGGTCAGGCATTACAGCTGGAGCCCTCTGTTGTAGAGCCCTGATGTCATTATCATGTGAGAGTGAATGTGAGAGAATTATGTCGGCCTGAGATATCGCGTCATCTGAGACCGCGGATGGTTGTTGTGTGCAGAGCACTAGACTACAACCAAATCTTCGACCGAGCTTTGCGTATCCGATGATTGCATCTTTTGCGGGTGTGTGACCAGACCGTGGGACAAGTGTGTGCGCCTCATCAATGATTAACCAAGTTGGGGGCAACTCCTCACGAGCACTGGCACCCTCGTCGGTCCATGCCATTCTATATGTCAAAACCTGACGACAAAGCATGTTGGTCAAAATGGCCAAGACTGATTCAGCATCAGAGCCTAATGGTGCCACATCAATCACAGTGATCTGTCCAGCAATAGCGAGGTCCTGAGCGCTTGTTCCTCCAGGATGAAATACTCCCAACCTATCTGCGCGTTTCAATCTCTGAATGAGTGCAGTCCTTGTGGAGGGTTTGTAGAGTTCGTTAATCTGAGGATTGATCTCGATACACTTGATCATATCTTTGATGCTAAAGTCTCGTTTGAGGACCATCTTCTCCCCTGAGTCTAGGGTGTAGCCTTTACGGATACTGTCCAAGGTCTCTCCGATGAGATTCTCCATGGTAGTACTCAGAGTCCCTCCCTTCTCAAGGACATATCCCCAGTCTGACACTGTCAGTTCTTTGGGTCCGATGGATAAGGGGAACAATCGAGCCTTCTTCTTGACCTCATCTGGGAGTCCCACATAGGTCCTGCGAGGAATGTAGACTGCGACAGGGAATCCTTTCGCCTCAAGATTCCACTTCTTCAAAAGGTCAACCTGCTCGTCATTTGGATCGACCATCTGTCTGAACACATCAACAGTGTCCACAACTACTGCTGCGACCTCGATCTCCTTTCGCTCCATGGCTAGTGCGAGTTCCTCAGCAATGATACCAAGGGTGTAGCTCTTTCCAGAGCCCCTCTTACCTGCGACGAACATCACGTGTGGACTCATCAAATCTAGGTTGACTGGCATTCCCATCAATGTGGTTAGAATGTCATCAGAGCTCTCTGCGACTCCTCCAATGGTTCCAAGACCACCAGAGTGATATTTACGGTGAAAAGACTCTGAGCGACCTAGTACGACACCAACACTGAGGTCAACAAGCAGGTCAAGTGGGTCTCCTACACGTGGATGGTACGGAAGCGCTGATTTCGGTAGAAGCTCCACTGGTCTATCTGCTAGACTAGCGGCGTCAATTTCATCTTCATCTGGCGTGGATGGTTTTCTCAAATGTGCACCTCCGGACGACTCGAATCTGACTTCGGATAAAGCTTTGTAACGTCGCGCGTTTCTATTTATCGTCAGAACTGTTGGTCAGCAACACTCAAAACATGAATCTAGAAGTGACACATCATGCAAGACCAGATTCAGGATGGCAGTCATGTCTTCATATTCCTTGATTCAAAGCGAAACTGGATACGGAAAGTTGTTGCTGGGGAGGAGTTTCACTCCAACAAGGGAATCATCAAGTTTGATGATCTGATTGGAAAACCTTACGGGATAAAAGTCGAGAGTCATTCTGGAATCATTTTCCAAATCCATAGACCAAGTCAGACAGACATTCAGATTGCCATGGGTAGGAACACACAGATCGTATATCCAAAGGATGCAGCAACCATCCTTATTGAAGCCGGGATTGGTGCAGGAGCTCGAGTTGTTGAATCGGGTACAGGCTCTGGTGCACTCACAGGCATTCTCTCAAGAGCTGTCGGTCCTTCTGGCCAAGTGTACACATACGAAATCAGGGAAGACATGTATATCGGTGCGAAGAAGAATCTGGAAAAATTCGGACTCACTGAGAACGTCACAATGCACAATCAGGATATCCTAGAGGGTATCAAGGAAGAAGGTGTTGATGCAGTGGTTCTTGACCTTGCCACGCCCTGGGAACTTGCTAATGAAGCACATCGTGTCCTAAGACCAAGTCGGTACATTGCTAGTTACAGTCCTACCATCGAACAGACCATGAAGGTTTGCAAGGCTCTCGGGAAAGATGGAAAATGGGGCATGATAAAGACCCTAGAAGTCTTACAGAGAGAGATCATGGTCCGTGAGAACAAGACCCGACCCACTACATGGATGATAGCTCACACCGGGTACATCACGTTCGCTAGAACCATGATAGTAGGGGACGAATAGACGAAAAAACATCTAGCTAAAAGCTTATATCTAATTGATTCCTAAACATGTTGATTGTTGATTGTTGTTGACGGTTGTCGGAATTAGTGACGTATCATCATAAACGAGACCCTTGTATGAAGGAAACAAGAGAGATTCTCGACAATATCCTTCACATGAAGAAATCCGAGTATGAGATGCTAGAACTCTCTACTACTTCCTCTGCTTCTAAACCAATAGATCAGAAAGAGCCTGATGGAGCCAATGTTTTACCGGGAGAGGCTGAGTCTATATTGAGTGAAGAAGGGTCGATGGAGAATATGGAAACTTATCAGCCAACACAAGAGATCGACTTCGAAGTTGATGAAGTCATAGACAGCGTTGAGAAGAAGAAAAAGAGAAGGAACTACATTGAGTTCCGTTCGGATTATGAAAAGAGCTAGGATTGGGAGGACTAATCTTGACAGAAGATAAAGAACTGAAAGAGCTCCGAAAGGAAGTTCACGAGTTGAAACAGACCGTCTACACTCTGAAAGACACGATAGTAGAGCTCACCAGTAGATTCAAGCATTCGACAGACGCGGGTTCGCCTTATGATTCAGGGCAATACAATGTATTCAGCAACCAAGGCAACTGCTTAGAGGGTAATGTCAGCTGGGACAGACTTGTTAACCTCCTGCATGAGGAGGATCTGGGACTTACTGCCACAGAGCTTTCTGAAAAGTGGGGCAGGTCTCGTTCTAGGACCAGTGAAGTTCTAAACAAGCTTGTTGGTGATGGTCATATTGTAAAGTTTCGGGATGGCCGACAGATACGATTCAGAACTACTGAAGAATAGCTGTCACAGGAATGATTTCATATTTGTAGAGCATTAGTAGGATATAGTCGGAGTGCCGTTTAACACACCGTCCCGCGTAAGTACTCTTAAGTAAGTGTTAGCTGTTTCTGCACTGGGCGAGATTTTAGAGGAGGATGCTCTGATGAGTAACGTTCTACCAAGCTCAAAGAAGAAAGCAAGTAAAGGCACAAAGGATGCAGATGACACTACAATCTACACAAGCCTTCTTTTCGAGCTTAACATCAAGGCACAAGTTGCAGTGAGGGAATTTGCACTACATGACATTGATGATCGTAAGGGTCTTGAGAAGAAGCGCATAGTAATGCATGACAACTTCACAGAGCTTTACGATACCATTGCAGTCTTCAACGAACAGATTATGATCGAGGACTTTGATATTGTTTATCTGAGAAACAGAATTGCACAGAGCGAGGGAGAAACCAAAGAGCAACTCGAGACCGCGCTTGAGGAAATTATAGCGGAGTCTCAGAAGAATCTTGCAGATGTATGGATGGCGAGGGTCATGGCATGGCTACACCAAGCTGCTGCCGCAAGTGGACCCTTTGTTGAAGAAGAACATGAGGACAAGGAAAAAAGTGCCTCCAAACACCTAGCTGCAGTCTATACAATGCTAGAGAGACCGTTCTCTGCAATCCCCGAGAAAGTAGACGGAACGCAAAAGCTCCGTCGAGTTGCCTTGGGTATGCAAGCATACACACTCCTCAAGGAAAGTCTCGAAGCCGAGGATTCAGAGCTTACTACAATATTAGGAAAGAACAAGAGTGCTGAGGCTGAATTCTATGATGAATTCTTAAACGAGCTCATAAATAAAGAGAGCACTTTCAGGCAGGCATTCAATCCATTTGATGAACTGATATGGAGGGACATGATTAGTTCTTTCATTTTTGAAAAAGCAACTGATCTCTATAATGAGGCTATTCCGTACTTCGGAAAAGGGCGTGAGCACAAAGAAAGACTCGCCATGATGATGTCTTGGAAACAGAACACAGCAGGACTCAGTGAGGTGTATCTCGCAATGACGTACACTGATATCGCCGACGCGCAAATGCGTGCGGGAAACCTCGAAGATGCTTCGAAACTATATAGTGTGGCGTCTGATGCCTTTGGCCGCGCAGAGAAGTGTTTCAGGGAAGTGATTGCACTTCAGACTAATGCAGAACAGTCAAGACTTGATAAGGAACAGAAGAAAGCACAGTCTTTGTATTGCAGCGTAGAAGCAAGTGTGCGAACACTATCAGAGTTGATTAAGGTCAACAACAAGACAGAATCAAATCTTGTGTTGAAGGACATTTTCAATGATCTAGAGAAGGCAGAGAAACTCTCGAAGACTCGTGAGTTAACTAGTGCAATCAAAGAGGACCTTAAGACATACACATTTGTCAAAGAGCTCCTCAAGAAACGAAAGAAGAAATCGGATGATATTAGCAGCATCATCGACCAGATTGAGTTCGCCAAGGACCTCCGAAAGACGGGTCTTATTCAAGACGTGAGCAAGGAACTCGATGAAGCATCTGCATTGATGGCTAGTAATCCTGCTGAGGCTCTTGACTCGATTCGTGAAGGTCTGAACAGTCTGGGTATTCTTTTGAGTTTGGAAGCAGAGGACGAAGAGGTTGGTGACCTTCGTAATAAGACCCTGGCACTCCTCAACAATGTAAAGTATATGATTCAGTTTCAGTTGAGTTCGCAATTGGACCATGGTGTGAAATTCATCATGTCACGTATCCTTGAGAATCTTCACGCAGCGGAGGCAGCCTCCTACTACAAAGTCATCGGAGAAAAGGGGCCTGCGGAAGAACTAACGGATTTAGGAAGGCTCGCTCTTGCCACTGCGTTTGCATCAGAAGCACAAGTCTACTCACGACAATCAGAGCAATGGTCATTCAGAGCACAGGTCGAGAGAGTGAATGCTTTATCGAAACTAGAGGATGAGCTTGCACAGCTGGATGACGACGATTCTGTTGAGGATGCTCTGGAGATCCATGACGGAGCCATTTCAAGAATCAAACAGACTGTGGTATCATTTCAGTCCGCAGCCAATGAGCTTGATAGTGTCAAGGGAGAAGTGATACGTGCCAAGAATAGTGTTGAATCTCAAGTTAAACAGCTTCAAGGCGTAGTTATGAAATTCAAAGGAGACCTCTCACGAATTCAAGGTGCTAAGAGCGATTTCATGGCAGAGTACATGTTCAAGACGGGAGAGAGATCTAAAGCTAAGATACATTACTCAGATGCGAACGACCAGCTTCGAGAGGCAGTGGGTAACTACACTATGGCAGCACAGGTCTTCCAGCAAGTAGGCGATGCACAAGCGGCTCAGAACGTGGATGGTCGAGCAAAGACCACAGATCTTCTGGCGAGGAGTATCTGGGACAACAGACAGCGTCTCGATAGAGACCAGGATCCAAGCCAGAAAGGTGAAGCTGAACTAGTCGCACTCTACCTTGGCTCGGCGGGACAATGATTCACTGTTTGCACGTCATGATGCGGGGATGTTGGACGCAATGGCCTGTTGAACAACTCTCACAGTATGCAGACGTTTCACACAGAATGGTTGGAACTCAACACCGCCAGCATGATAGAACTTGCTGAACCATTCTACAAAGTGTAGCCTGAGAGTGTGCATGAATGCGAGAAGCCCTTCCAGAATTCCCACAATGAACGTACCAATGATAGCTCCAAGCAATGGTAAGTGTGGACCATGCGGGGCCAGTGGGTCAGTACTATGGACTTCAGCAGGTATGAACTCGATTCCAAAGATGTTCAATTCAGGGAACGGTATATAGATTATTGCAGGTATAAGCGTAAAGAAGACTCCACTCAAGATGATGTGCACTGTGTTCAATGCGAAGATACGCGCGTAGCTCACGGTATGGCTGATCATACCAATTGCGTATTCAAGGAATAACACTACACCATCCATCCCGCCCTTGAAAGATGCAAGAGCCATAATGACCATTGGGATTATGAATGCGCTAAGAGAGAAGATCAATGGTGAAAGCGGAATAGCTGGATATATGCCATTGTTACCAATCCCATAACCTATTCCCGCTATTGGCACCCAGAGATTGACTTCACCAACGGGATTGAACCAAGCACCAACACTGCTGTAGCTTACTCCAAAGAGTAGGTTGATGAAACCGTAGTAAAGCCACAAATAGGATATTCCCACAACGAGTCCGGACATCTCACGGTGTTTGTATTTGTTGTAGATGTTGAGGATAATTCCAATCATAATGTGGATAGCACCGATCTCAATTGAGAGCTTGAGCATATGCGTGGCTCTGTATGGGTTTAGAACCAAGTGTCCGAATCCATCATCAATGTAATGGGCAAATGTTGGCCAAAGCGGCGCAAATACTGTTTCAGCCCCAAAAAAGCTTCCAAAGAGGAATCCACCTATCATAGCGAATATCCCCATCATGATTAGACCCTGGGCTCCAGATTGGATATAGCCCATAATCGCGCCCCAGTCTTCGCCCTTCCTTTTACCTCGAAGGGCTGCAAGTCCAATGAGTAGAAGCAGAAAGCCCTGACCAATATCAGCGAATACAAGACCGAATATCAATGGAAATGAGATGAACATGAGCTTTGTTGGGTCTAGATCATGCCTCGATGGAATACCGAATGCTTTCACAACATCCTCTGTTGGTTTCATCACTGAAGGATTTGAAATGTAAGAGGGAGCATCGTGTTCTGCGAAATGAGGTTTGTCAAAGCTCACCTCTAGGGCGGACCCAACTCGCTCATTCAGAAGGGACTCAAGTTCTTCTTCCTTTCCTTCAGGAATCCAGCCCCACATCTTGATTGATTGGTCGGTATAGACAACATAGCTCTTGATATCAACGCGCTTGCTTTCAACGAAAAGAACTTCCCAAGCGGCTAGAGTCCTATCACCCCATTCTTGGGCGATGTGTTCCTTTCTCAATTCATACTGTTCAATCTCTATCTCGAGTTCAGCCATCTTTTCTGTGGCGTCTTGGGCGATTTTCTCTGGCTTGCCCGCTGAACCTTCAGAAATTGGGAAAGCCTCATACTGCAATGCTGAGAGGATCCTTTCAACGGCTTCCTTCATCTCAATAGGTACAGTGATGACGGCAGCACTACCTCCTCGTTTCAGAGATAGAGTGCTGAGTGAAAATGCACCTTCCGTGACTTCACCAATGCTCCATTCTAGTTCAGATTCTCTACCTGATGGAATAAGACCAGCAGTTGTGAATGTGTATTCAGTTGTGCCAATCAGACTTGGATCAATACCTAGAGGTTCTAGAGACCTGGCAACGTCAGCGATTCCTCGCTGGCGCTCCATCTCGAGTCGTGCAATTGTAGTCTTGGAGTCAATATCAAGAACCTCTTCCTCCACTGCAGATATGACCTCTGAGGCAAGATTCAATGAGCTCTCAAGAGTTGTGTCATCAATATCAATCAAGACTCCAGTCTTTCGTGTGTAGTCTATGTTAAGGGACTCTAGAACTCTCGTCAATCTATCAAGTGCAGAGTAGACAGTTTCCTCATCACGGGTCCGTTTGATATCAACGATACCTGCTTGTTTTCGAACGTCAATGAACTCGAAGAGCGAGAAGTCTTCTATTGCCATCAGAACTTGTCTTTCAAAGTCTCGGTGGGAAACCACCTTGGCCACTATCATTTTCTGAGGACTCATCAGGCCCATAGTGTCATCACCATGAACACAGTCAAGCAGACCAAACTATACGCAGGTCCACTGGTTTGTGTAAGTAACGCATGCTTATTACGCTCCAAATAACCTTTGCTACTTGAACGTGATTGATATATTCAAAAGTCAATGTTTATCAAGGAGAGATAATGGTCATGCATTACTTCGTGTACTTAGAGGAATGTACCAATGAGTTCAGCACACGATGAAATTGACCAAATTCACGAAACAGAGAGTGCAGCTCGAGAGAGAATCGAAAAGGCTGAGAAACGTTCGCGAAAAATCCATGAAGAGGCGGACGAAAAAGCCAAGATAACTATTGAGGCTGCTGAGCGTGATGCCAAAAATACTGCAACAAGAATGCTTTCAGATATAGAGGGCAAGAAAGTTGAGATTGAATCATCAGTATTCAAAGATACTGAAGAAAAGATAAAGCAGATGCAATCTTCTGCGAAGAAAAAGAGAGATGATGCCCATCAGGCCATCTTGAAGATGCTTTTAGGAGAGGTGTAGAACAATGAGCGGAATCGATAGCATCATCGAGATGATCAATGCGAAGACAGCGGAGAAGGAGAAAGAGATTCTCGCCGAAGCTGAGAAGCATAAAGAGCAGAAGATGAGCGAGGCCAACCAAAAAGCCAAGGAGATAGCTGATGCCATCACTGCAAAGGCAGAAATTGAATCAAAAGCAGAGATAGGGCGGTATGAGGCTAGTGCTAAACTAAAATCAAAGTACCAGTTGCTTGAGGCTAAAGAAACTCTGATTGAGGAAATCATCGCATCTGCGAAAAAGCATCTAGAAGAAATGGCGGGAAAGAAGGTTTACGGAAAGACACTCGAGCGACTTGCGATTGATGCTGCAACCCCCCTTGAAGAAACGGACCTAGAGATTGTACTCCCAAAGGGACATGCTTCACACATTACACTCAAAACCATTGAAGACTCAGTTTCAAAGAACACCGGCAAGAAGACAAAGATCAGCATTTCAACGGAAACCATTAGGTCTACTGGAGGAGTAATCGTAAGAAACACGGGCAACACTCGATGGGTTGACAACACGTTTGAAGCACGCTTCGAGCGCTTTGAGAGTGCAATAAGAGATAAAATCTCTGGAATCATCTTTAGTAGTGAAAAGAAAGAGAAATAGTAGAGAGTGGAGGAAAACCACCTCTACTGTGCCTTTTTAGATTTTCAGCCAATCAGGCTAGGTATGTAACCGACTAGAAGGAATGCAATTACAAATCCGTAAATAGCAACTGCTTCTATGAACACTACGTATAGGATACTCTTTCCAAAGGTTTCTGGTTTCTCAGTAATTGCTCCAAGTGCAGCAGCTGAGGCTGTACCCATTCCGATAGCAGCACCAACACCAGCTAGACCGAGAGCAAGACCTGCACCAATTGCAAGACCCAAAATACCTATACCTGCACCTTCAGTTGCTTGAAGAGGTACAAAGCCCGGGCCGGTGGGTGTTCCAAGTGCCCTAAGGATTGTCGAGGCATCGGTCATGGATATTAGAGATACTGCTAATGTTAGTAAAACTACACCAAACAAAAGCATGACCAGACTCGTGATTCGATTGTCAAATTTCATGTGATCTTTTCCTCCAATTTCACCAGATAGTTATCATCCGTCGGATGACGTCAGCAGATTCCTTTCTCTCAATACCTACAGCGATTGACCGGATGTTTCGAATCTCGTAGAATTTGAGATTGAAGAATCCAGTTAACGTTCCCAGATGGAACGGGAATGCTGTCAGTTGAAGCTTGACTCGCTGGGCAATATAATCTTCTATTGCTAGCTCGACTTCAGAAAGGTCATCGTGTTCCTCATAGAGTCTCGCAAGTCTTCCACTGAGGTGAGAGTAACGGGTTGTGTCTAATTTCGAAAACACTTCTCTCCATGAACTAGCAGTTTTGAGAGACTCTGTGATTTCGCGCGTTAAGGCGAAACGAACCAGAGACTGTTCCACTGCTTTAGCATCCATCTGAAGAGCCAACGCTCTCAGCATTGTAAGGACATTCCGTAGAACAACTCTTGTCACTAGAAAGTCCAGGACCCTGTTTTGGTCTTCCTTTGAGAAATCTATGAGAGCATTCAAAACTTTCTTGAGGTGCCATTCTTCGAGTGCAACATCGAGTGGTGCCGTCGAATCGAACTCCTCGTATTTTGGAAGTTTTGTTAGAAGTGCCACTTTCATATCCCGGTAGGGAATTAAATCAATTAGCTTGCCCACTGAACCAGCATCCACAAGCATGGAAAACTGATCTGCCTGTGTGGGATTCAGTGGTACGGCGAATCGAAGTATTTCATCCCTATCAAGACCCACGTGAACTCCTCGGATAATCGACTTGATGCTATCTGCTAGAAACATCTCAAGGTAAGTCTTTGTGAAAGCCTGAACTTTTCCTGTGATCGACCTTGACAGATTCGTACTCACTTCAGCAAAGTCCCTGGAAAGAATCAATGCAAGATCCTCAGGAGTTGGTCTTGATGTTGATGACTCTCTGCTGATGACCTGACCATAGTAGGTGCTTGAAATAATCTTGATGAAATCCTCGTAGCTTTTGCTCTGAAGTAGACTCTCATATGTGCCAACTGAAAGGAATCGAGACTTCATACCTCTGATTCTTGCATTGACAAAGCCATACTCGTTTGCTGCTCGGGAGGCCATCATGATTTTTCTGCCTCTTCTCTATCTGATGAGGACTACCAGCAGACAATGTATGCCCGATATAAGCTTGACGAACAGACAATACAACATGTATTATGAGTAGAAGAATTCAAATAACTAGCAATCTACGGTGGATGTGTTGGTCAACATGACAGCTGCTAGTGAAGATTACATTAATCTTGGAAGCCTCTTCAGAAGCTCAGCAACCATTACTTTCGTCATACAGATCGTCGCGGTCATTTTGATGATTGGGTCGTTGTCAGCCTATGTATTAGGTGACCTGTTCTTTGCGTTGGGTAATGAATTGAAGATACTTGTGCTTCTGATAACCAGTATCATTGCATTGTTGATTTTTCTTGCAGCGATGAGTGTATTCATCAGATTCTCACGACGGATTGGAGATGCTGTCGTTGGACCTGGAATAGAAGAGGTGAAGATGGGCACTCCTAGAGTGAAGACTGTGGTAGCTGCTTTCGGCATCCTTGTCGCCTTGATGGGAATCACCGGAATCTATGCATGGTATCTCATTGATCTGTATTATCTTGCACCGTGGGCGACTTCATTGGATTCAATATCAATCAGAATCTTTGGAATCGGACTTGGAGCTTTCTTCATTGCACTCCTCATACAGATAATCATTGCAGGAGTTGGAAGAAGCGCAACAAAGGTAATCATCGAGGTCCTAGACGCCGATGACTCTGAGTTCCTAGAGTGAGTGATAGGTCATTCACCATTGGGTTCATCAGAACTGGTGGAATCTAGGTCGAACGTTACATCCTCAAGGATCTCTTCCATGGGAGGCATGTATCTGGTGGCACGTTTAGCCTTAGCATCAAGTTCGTCAAAATACCTGATAGTCACGAAGACACTATACACTCCAAAAACAAACCCAAGTAGAGCTCCAAGGAGAGCCCCCCACATAGCACCTGATGGTCCTGCGATAGAACCACCAACTACCTGACCAACCAAGAGCAAGGCAATAACTGCACAGGGTAACTCAGAAGCAACCGCAATCCAACGCCCCATACCTTCCATACCATCATCTGGACGGGGACTCCTGTTATTTGACTCACTCATGAGATTTCACTGGTTCCTTATGCAATATCTGTTTTGGTGACCGAAAATTTTTCGATGTACCTTGCTGAATGTTTTTAGTGTGTTCGGTTCATCAAAAGTGTGAGGAAAAACGTTGGACGTACAAGTGACATATGGTGATGGAACAGTAAGGCTTGAGATACCTGACAAGAACCTTGCAGGGTTTATCGAGCCAAAGCCAACAAAGATCACAGATGACGTTTTAGCAGGAATCACTCAGGTCATTGACGATCCACTTGGCCCACCCCTCTCCGACATCTCGAAGAGTAAGAGCGTCTGTGTTTTTGTCGAAGATCATACTCGTGATGCCCCGCACTTGGCGATGGTATCAGCCGTTGTTCCACATCTTACGGATGCCAATCGTGTTCAGTTCATTATTACGACAGGTTCTCATGAGGTGCAGCATCCCGGAAACCTCGAGATTGTCGATATGATCAAGCACGTGGCAGATGATGCGAATCTCGCCAATTATGCTGTCACCATACACGACTGCCAGTCTCCAGACACGGTAGACATAGGAAGGACAAGTAGAGGGTCTCCAGTAATCGTCAATGCTGCTGCAGTGGGACATGATGTCTATGTGAGCCTGTCTGATATGAAAGCACACTACTTTGCAGGCTATTCTAACGTAGTGAAGAACTTCTTACCTGGAGTTTGTGGATTCAAGACCATTGAGGCCAATCATGCTTTGGCACTCAACCCC
>JAGXOC010000065.1 GCA_019894665.1 Candidatus Thorarchaeota archaeon | reverse complement strand
TTATCGACCCAGAGCGAATCAGTTCGAGCATTGAAGATATTGTTATCGTCATAATCCAAGTAATAGAGTGTTTCATTGGGAGATAGTGCGAAGTCTCGGTTAAAATCGACTGCATCAGTACCGTTCACGAATCCGGACATTGATGAATTTACATAGGGATAACTACCCCCATCCGCAAACCAGAGATCAGGATGTCTCCAGTCAACTCCAGAATCAAGATCTGCAATCAGAATGTCTTGGCCAGTGAGGTTTCTACTTAGATCATCCAACATCATCCAGACATCATCTGCATTTATCTCAGGAATTGAGAGGTCTCTTGGAGATTCCAAGAATTGTGCGTTTGTCTGCGGAGCAATTTCAGCTACTACTCCCAAGTCAGTCAAGGTCTGTAGACTATCTGGATTACCTCTTAGCAAATAGTATGGACCAATGTGACTGTTACTGGCACTACCTAGACTAAATTCCAGTCCTAGATATGCAATCATACCCTGAAGTTCATTTGATAACCCATGATCGAACCTCACAACCACTGGAATCTGATCCCCGTAAACTTCAGACAATGAGTCAAAGTCCAAAGTCATCAGGTCAACTTGGGATTGCTGCACTTCGTCTGCGGGAAAAACATAGAGAATAACAGGAATACTTGATAGAATTAAACATAAGGTCAAGAGCGTGCCTATTGCTTTCTTTTGCAAATCTTCATCCTCCGCGGGTATCATATGGGGATTGGAGTAAACCCCACAAAACCAATCGCTTTACAAACATTCCATATTTCAGTATTTGCCTATTAACTTTCGCAGAGGTGTGGGAGGACAATCAAAGTTTGTTGATATCGTCGGAGTCAGGCTCGGTTTCATCGTCCACTTTCTCGTAACCAAGCTTTCTGGGAGTAAGGACATTTGCATAGAAACCGGGTGTTTCATCATCTCTGCTGATCTTCTGGCCCTCATACAGTGAGGTACCTCCACTTACGAGATAGGAAACACAGATACAAATCACTAGAGGAATAACTAGGTCAAAGGAGTGACTCATCTCAAGCATCATGATAGTAGTCGCGACAGGAGTGTTAGTAGTAGCGGCAAGAACAGCACCCATTCCTAAGACCATAAACGCTGGAACATTGGCGGGGAAGAAGATTTCACCAAAGATTGATCCTAGCATAGCCCCCACAAACAGCGATGATGCTAGCACGCCTCCTGAAACCCTTCCTGCAACAACAAATGATGATGCGAAGAGTTTTCCAAAAAGCAAGATCAATATCATCAAAATAGGGATTGGGTGTGATGCGAGTGTGTTGATTACTTCGTATCCCATTCCTGCAATTGTAAGGGTTGGGTCAACAAATAGCGAGGTGACGAAAATGACTCCGCAAGCAAGTAGTGAGCCAAACACAGGATCAGCCCAATCTGGAAGCTTCACTGTGAAGAAGTTACGAGTAGCCATGAGGCTCACTGCAAAGAGAATTGAAATGAGACCTGCAAATATACCAAAGAGTATCAAGAGAGGAATCTTTGCAAGAGTAAAATCGAATGCAGCACTAAATGTGAATAATGGTCCAGCTCCATTTCCTGTGATTAGCGGATATAGACCTACGAAGACGACAAACGAGCTCAGTGCAGCAATCACTGTAGGTACAAAATAGCCAAGTCGTGCGTCTCGTCTATACGGAGCCTCAGCAGCAAAAAGGGCACCTCCTAGTGGTGCCCTATAGATACCAGCAGTAGCAGCTGCAGAACCCATCATCAAGAATACTCTGAGATGAGAATCATCCCGAAAACCAAGTCTTCGACCAATAGCGTTCCCGACTCCGGCACCGATTAATATAGCAGGGCCCTCTCGCCCCACTGGGTTTCCAGATCCAATAGAAACTGATGTCGCCAAGAGCTTGGTCACAGTAGTGCCTTTCCTGAGTGAGCTTGGTTTGTGTGTCATCTCAATGGCTTTTGAAATTCCACTTCCCTGAATCTCCTTTCTCCCAAAATAGATGAGGACACCTGAAAAAGCACCTCCAATCAAGGGAGCAACGAAGATTGGTAGAACAGAGAACATTATGGTCGTTGTTTCAATGAGAATCTGAAACAAGACCATGAAAAGACCACATGCAACCCCAACAAGTATTGATGCAGGAACATAGAGTCGGTAAAATTTTGAGAAGTGTGCAAAGTGAAACAGATCGCGTAGAGGTTGAACATTCTCTACTACGTTTTCACCATCTTCTCCGGTCAATTTACTCACTCTTTCTGTTTTTCATCGGACCCTGACTCGGGTCATGCGGTATTGGGCGGTCTTCGTCAGACTTATCACTTTCTACTATAGATTCCAGACCGGCGACACTTCCTTGACTGATCCCAAAAAGACGAGACCTTCAGAAAAGAAGGGACTAGCATCGGATCTTACCATCGAGGAAGTGCAAGATAGGTTAGATGAGATCTCTGAAAGGTTGGCCAGACTTGAGGAGCTGATTGAGAGGGTCGGCCCAGGCATCGAGGAAGTCCGTACTTCAGCCAAAGTAATCAAAGAAGGATTCGAGTTCTACGATGGCATGGTACGGTTGATGGGCAAATTCACAAAGGTCGAGAGACTGGAATCAAGATATGGAGACCTGAAGAAAGACGATATCAGCTGGCGAATCATCCAGATACTTGACTCCTCGCGTCCACTCAATATCAGCCAGATAACGGCATCTGTGAGAGCTGAAAGAGGAACAGCCTCGAGAAGGATTGTACGGGAACGAGTGAATCATCTTATTGAACGAGGTATTTTGCAAATCATCGAGGATGAAGATGATAGAGCAAGGTATTTCGCTTTGGTGAAGGACTAAAACGGTTCCAAAGAAGTGGTCACTTTTTCCCACTTAATATATAGTAAGTGACCAGACCATACTGTACTTGGAGAATAACAAATTGAGCGACGAAACCTCAGAACCTAGAAAGAAAAAGAGGTCAGAAAAGAGTGATGCTGATGAGCTAAAGGAAATAGCAGGTGCTTTACCTGAACTCTTTGGAGCTCTCAATGATGCAATCCCGAAGCTGATATCAGGCCTAATCGGCAGCGTATACAGTCCTGAGGCTGCAGGTAACATGGCAACAGGAATAGGGAAATTCTACAGCAATCTCATCGCTGAAGGTATCCCAGAGGATGTAGCTCTTGACATGACCAAGAAATTTGTTGGAGCTCTTGACTTCAGCAAGCTCATGAGTATGGTTGGCGACGAAGCATCAATCGATATTGGCGGTAAGAAGAAGAGAAGACGCCGAGAGTCAGACAACTACGATGATGATGACAAGGAGTTCGAATAGAAGTGGGGACCGCAAGATCCATTGCGGCCATCACAGGGGCGTCCATAGGCGGTGGATCAAAACTTCTATTCAAAGTCTGGTGGTCACTTCGTAAAGGACGAGCTGAAGTCAAAAAGGGAGCCAAGGCATTCTACAAAACTCTTAGAGCTAATGGAATCCCCCAAGAAGACGCAAGACAAATAGCTATCGCATTTGCAAAGCCAGCTTGGGAGGTCCTTAGTATTAGAGGAATAATGCGAATGGTCAGAAACTTGGATGAGGATAGCAATATACCAATGATGCCTTTCGGCCTCTGAGTTGATAGTATCGTGGCCAAATGTGTCTAAACGGCAAATGGCAAAGCTATTTCACAACAAGAACAGGACTCGGTGACCCAAATACCACTCGTTCGGTAGAACTACCTACCCCGGATCTGAGTTCACCTGCAGAACCCTCAGAACCAATAACTATGAGGTCAACTTCGAGTTCTTTCGCTTGTAAAATGATTCTCTCTGATGGAGAGCCCTTCTCGAGAATCAACTCAACTTCAACTTTGTAATCCTCAGCCGCACCTTTGTAACCATCAAGCAGTTTTGTCCCTTTTGCTTCGTATTTATGAAGGACCTCATCGGGGTTAGCATCTGACATCATTGAGAACTGTTTCACCACTGAAGTCGGAATGACATGCACAATGAACAGCTTCGACTTTGTCATTTCAGCCACTTCGAAAGCAACCGTAGCGGCACGTGCTGACCCCTCACTGCCGTCAACGGCTAACATTACCTTGTTGGCACTGCAAAAGATGTGTCCAGGTGCACAATAGCGAATATCTTCCATGTAGATTCTTTGTGTATATTCACTATAATTAACTTGTGTTTTGGTCTTTTCGTACCAAGATTTAACTAGAAGGCCGCTCATCCAGTGGTCAAGATAAGCTGGAAAGCTTTGGAGGCGTGTTTGTTTGACAAGTACGGATCTATACTATTATCATGAGAAAGAAAAATTTCCAAGCCATAAGGGGGCCATTGCAGGACTCTTGGTGGTCTTTGGTGCATTCATCGGATTGGGCGTATATTCACTCTGGAATCTTTGGGAGAATCTTGGTCTATCTGCTTTTATCACAAATCTCGTCCCATTTCTTGCGGGCAATATGTGGTTGATTGGTGCAGCACTAGGTGCAATAATTGTCCTGAGTGTAGTGCTAGGACTTGGTGCATCATATGCTGCCAGACGACTTGGTGGGACCCTTATCTACATCGGAGCAGTGATCATGAATCTGCTGACCTGGGGAATGGTACTTATCCTGCTAATCACAGGCATATTACCGCTTTCAGGTTTGATTGATGCCTGGCCAATATTGATACCAGGACTATTCACACTCTTCATCACAGTACTTCTATTCACAGTTTTCAAAGATCGTGTTCGAAGAGCTGGTGAAATCATAAAACTGACTGGACAGGTGACATTGGACGAGAAAGGAACCTTTGTTCCGCCTCTACTTACAATGATCTTCACACTTGTTTCCGCGGTCTTATTTGGTTCAATCATCTTGAACTTTATGCCGTGGGTTCTTCTTCCTGGCTATGAGTTCGTTCTTCAAACAGATTGGCCAATGATAATAGGCATTGTAGTTTATCTCTTTGTTACAATCTTCTTCTACAATTTCGCCTATTCAACAACCTCTGCGATTACCTACATCTACATGCGTGGGAGAGACCCAAGTCTTGGAGATGGGGTCAAAGCCTCTCTCGGGGTTGTAGGAGCTCTCGTTGTTCTTAGCATAATGAGCGTGATTGTCGTTATTGTTCAGATGGTTATCAGGTCTTTAGCGAGAAAGTCCACAAGCGGCATAGGTAGAGGTGTTGGTTATGCAGCCTCAGGAGTCATAGGATGGGTATGGGCACTTGTCAACTATTTCACGATCCCAGCGATGGTTGCTGAGGAACTCAGTGCTACCAAAGCGGTCAAGAGAAGTGCAGGAATGGTTCGTAAGAACTTTGTAGATGTGATGATCAAGGAAACCGCAGTTCGATGGGGTTTCGGAGTTCTTGGATTCATGTTCTTCATTGGTTTTGCCTTGTTTGGCGCTCTGTTTGGTTGGATCTATTCAGGTGGAGATATCATGTTGACGATTATCTTCACCGTGGTCTTCACTATCTTTGCTGCAATACCGAGCACTCTGGTTCTGCGTACATTCGATATCGTCTACGTCACACTACTCTATGTCTTCATCAGACGTAAGGAAGGTGACATCAAAGGTAGAACTGCTATTCCAAGTGCAATGGGTCAGGAGTTGGACAGAGCTTACGACAGAGCACAACGTAGCGAAAAGTAACTCAATCATCTGTGTGATGGTATTTAGCCATCACACTCCTTTCATTTTTCATGCAGAACTCTTACCCTTCATTCGAAGATGGATTATTGCCGCAACAATGACAATTCCAATGATACCAAATGAAACCAAACCCACATCGAAAAGAGTGAAGACACGTGGTGCATCCTCTGCTTCCCATTCCCAATGAACACGAGTAGAATTTGCACCAATATTAATGAAAACCCAATACCAGTCACCATCTCCGGGGGCTACGAGACTAAAGCTATCTGAAGCAGAGATTCCATGGTAGAGTAGTTTGTTCTCAGTTATGGTTGAATACTCAACATAGTCATTTGCATGCACAATGAAATGCTCGACCGCGCCCCCTTCAGATTGAAATATACATGACAGATGCTCGCCAGAATCCATATCCATAGGAGAGTACCACCACTCAGTGGGTTCAATGTCAATAAATCCACTTGACCATGACCAAGCATTTACTGATTTTACATTCGGTCCAGTCATGAATATCGAAACAATGAGAAAGATCAGTATAATTCGTTTGATCATCTCTTACGATACCCTCCATCAGGGAGATTTCTATGAAGCTATTTCAGGTTTTGCTCCTGTTCTTCTGCTACATCCATTCAAAAGCCTTGTTCCATGTCACACTTGACCCTGAATAAGGATTCATGTAGACTGTTTTGAAAAACTCTGGGAGAACATCCTTCTCAACCGCTTTAAGATACGTCGGGAGTACGAAGTTGGTCCTACCTATGAAGTACGTGTAAATGTAGGGAGCGAAGAAATTCGGTCGACCATCCTGAGCCGTAGGCGAAATGAAATTGATTGACTGTCGGGCTGATTCTTGTGCTCTGAACCCTCGATTAACCATATAGTCAACTGCTTCATCAGCTGATTTTCCTTCTTCATTCATCATGATTGCCGCATTGATACTTGTCATTCGTCGCAATCCATAGAGTGCATTCACTACTGATATTCGAGGACTGTCATCAGCGATTCCTAAGAATTCTTTCGCAGTATCTGCGGTTCCCTCAGAGATCACACAGCTGCCTGTATGAAGCGGAACGATAGACAATTCAAGATGCTGGCTGTTGAGGTATGCTTTCTCACGCCAGAGATTTGAAACATGATGTTCGTACTCATGGTAGATGACACCTTGTAAGGTATCTTTGTTGAATTTGGCGTCGATGTTGAACTGATTGAGTGATTTGAAACCGCCTTGATACCAGTTGTAACCACTCCATGGCTGGTTTCTTACAGCCTCATAATGAACCCCCTTGTCTGGTACTGACGCACCAATTAATGAGAAGACTCGTTCTCTGAACATCGTACCTATTTCTACTGATTTTTCTTGAAGCTCATCCTCTATCAGTCGTTGAAGGGCTTCGCCGGTAATCTCACCATCTGAACCAAAGTTCGTGATTTTGTCCTGAAGATTGGCGCCCGGAAACTCGGAGATCCGTTCCTCAACAAGTTGGATGATTTTGTCTATTTCATTTTCAGGGAACTTCTTCAGTGTGATGTGAAAGAGACCCTCAACAAGTTCTGCATAGGACATCTCTTTTCCAGCAAGCCAGTCAACAACCACATTCAATGAGTGGAGTTCACCCATCATGTTTTCCATGCGCAAGGGATCTTCGATTTCGTCTCTTAGTGTATCGAATGCTTGATGGATGTCGCTCACAAGTTCTTCAGCTGTCTTCTCGGTGCTTTGTTTTGCAGGATGAAGATCTTCAGGTCCAAAGTATGCATCAACGACACTAATTCCGGTATGACGCTGTGTGAAGTTTCCGACCTCTCCACAGAGCTTCACAAATATCTCAGCTGCGTTCATTGTAACCGAAATAGAAACTAGTAAGGCAACCTAAAGTGTTTCCCTTTCGAGTCGTCAAACTCATTAGTTGGAACGAATATCTAGGAATAGGTCGTTCAGCATGCCAAAGAAGAAGAAAGGAAAACCAGTAGCTAAAATCCTTCTAAGTGTCATATTGATTGCGGTGGTCATGGTTGGAATCGTTGCGTGGCACGATGGATTGATTGGTCTTACAAGTATCAATGACATCAATGATGGACTAATCTCTAATGGCACCTTAGTTTCGGTGAAAGGAGAGATCACAATAAGAGTAGGGAATCTCATATCTTTGAGGGATGGTCCAAATCTTATTCTTTTCGAATGGACGGGATCTTCAACTCTGAATTCAATAGTAGTTGTTAGAGGAACTGTCAGTAGCCCTTTATCACTTTCGAATGTGACTTCTGTTGATGTTGTCTGGATCTTCATAGATTATTGATTATCTAAATCCTCCAGACACGCAGGCGCTGTGACACGCACTGTGACAGGCACTATGACAAACACAGGCACTATGACATGCACTGTGACAAGCACTATGGCAGGCGTCATGTGAAACACATGCGCTATGACAGGCATCGTGTGACACGCATCTGCTTGTACCCTCAATGAGTGGTTTGAGAGGTTCGGTGATGATATTACCCACACCTTCAAGGACACTACCGATTGTGCTAGCAACGTTGTTCATTATCTGTCCAGTTGTTGCAGCGATATCCCCAACAACCTGACCGACTCCGGCAATAGAATTCCCGGTTGCATCAGCGAGGTTAGAGAACCAGTCAGGAACGCGCGGTGCTGCTATCGCTGGTCCGGGTCTTCCAAAGACATCACCGATGTGGCCATGCCGCGGATGCATATAGAGCCAATACCACGCCCAACCACCTCCACGATACTGACGGTTGAAGTAGTAATCCGTTCGACCATCCAGTGTGGGATAAGACTCTAGCTCTTCCCAAGCACCATCGACCATTTCATCATGATGTGTTTTTGTGGCCTCAAAGTCTGCACTCCAAGCTTTCTCCTGGACCTTGTCAGCCAGCTCTTCCAACATATCATCTACTTTGTCAGAATCGAGCTCATCATCAACAATTGCAGCAACAAACAGGTCCTCATAATAGGTCAAGTCTTGGAATTGAAGACCCGTTACTGAGAGCTTCAGAGGGTCAGTAGACAGAACTCGAACCGCACCTTTTCTAACACAAGACATGAGAATCATTGACACGAGTTTCTGTCTTGTAGTATTGATGAAGAACGCAGATTCGATTGGATCCATTTCCGCTACCGTTCCCGGTTCACCGAATGTCTGTATTGCTATCTCGGGACTCTCATAGACATAGGTTGTATCATCGGCTTCCCATTTTGCACCGTAGGTGCGAGTTACTCTCCGGTAACCATAGAATATGAATCCAAGAGCGACAAAGAAAGCAAATCCTCCGATAATGAGATTTGGTGGAATTAGTGGAGGAATATATTCCTGAACATAAATCTCAACTGTGAAGGTAAGCCATTCTGATGAGTTCAGATTTGATGCACTCACTTGGAAAGCTATTGTCAAGATAGCGGGTACATTTGCAGGGACGAGAATATACACCTCATACCAAGTTTCACCACCTGATAGGTCACCAAGGTAGGTTGTAACAGATCCTTGCGTAAGAGTTAGGTTCTCCGGAAGAGACATCGATATTGTCACGTCTTCTAGATCACCATCACCAAAATTGTAGACATCAAGTTGGATGTCGAATTGAGTGTCTGCTTGAGCATTGATTATTGGACTCTCTAATTGAATGCCAAGTGCTCCATCCTCAACAAATGGCTCATAGAAACTCCAATTTGTGTAGTGAAAGACCCTAAAGTGGTCATAGTCGCCAAGGTTTGAATGACCCAGACTCACTGTGAAATAACGAGGATCAGCTGTTATGCTATATGGATATGCTAGTAGATTCTCCTCATCGAATGAAACTCGATTGTCCCCCTTCCACAGACCTTGGTCAGAATCTTCGATATATCCTGCATATTCAGCTCCTTCTACCGTGACTCCATTACTTAGATCAATCCAAGATGAATTCATTTCGATGGGATAAATTATTTGGACTGCTTCATAGTCAATTGGTATTCTCCATTGAACAGGAGCCCAGTTGAAGACTCCAAGATCACCATAGGTTGGAGATGTTGTCAACTCTACCACACGAGTTGTACTAAAATAACCGAATACTATGAGAACTTGTTCTCCCTCTGGAGTTCGAGGGACCCAATCGAGACCATAACCATCCGTAAGTCTACTGACTAAGAGATCATATCGACTTCCACCCCACTCTGCATAAGCACGACTATGGTCATATATTGTTCTTTCCTGAATCCCCCTTAGATCAAACCCACCTAGCCCTCCTTCGGTTGCAGTAAATGTCATCCAGTAGGTGACATTAATCCGTCCATTGGGTAATACTACTACATCAACATACACACTATCTATTGTAGGATCTGCACTGGGTATGCTATCTGCACAACAGATTGGAACAACTGAAAGTACCAATAGACCAAGTATGAATGCGTTTGTCAGGTCTCTCCTCACATTCGAACCCTCTTGTCAAATACTCTCCAGACGCTAGACTCACAGATTGATTCATTCGCCACGTTGGGCTCTGAGAACATCAGCCTGTGCGATGGTGAGGTTTGATAGGTCAGCCTTAGCAGCGGCCCACTCAACAAGATCAGGGAACTCCATAATCATGCCGCCCCAGACGAGATGATATACTCGTTTAAGAATGACGCTTGAATCAGTTTCTTTCCCAACATATTCAAAGAAACATTTCACAACTGCAGGAGACTGTTCATTCATATTTGCAGGTACTTCAGTACCGAAGCCTGCAAACTCGACATCGAGTTCTCGAAAGACATCCATTCTTTCGCGGATGCCAGCTGCAATTATTGGCAAATCAATGTCATATGCGCTGAAATGCATGATTAATTTCTTCTTTGTGATGGTGCCATAAGGTAATTTTATCTCACTTGTGCTCATTGAACACACTCCACGACGATGTTATTCATATCTGGAAACTGGGGACTGATAAGCCTTCAGATTTCTTGTAAGCGAACCCTTAAGATTGTGAGAGTAAATCTCGGTGATGATGACCTCACCTCATTCAATTCCCCAGTACGATTACACATTGGAAGATCTGCAATGGGTTCCGGGATTCATAGATGAGGTCAGGGATTTCTTCTTTGTCAGACCTCAAGACAACTTACTCATCCTTCGCCCAAACAAGACCATGCACCTGAATGAAACAGGTATGCGGATGTTAAAGATGCTCCTTGACGATGAACTACTCGAGGACATCATCGAGCACTTCGTGAATGCAGGGGGAGCAAAACAAGTTGTCATCAATGACCTAGCTGCTTTCGTTGATGACCTTCGAAATATGACCATAGGTAATCAGAATATCTACAGCTACAAGACGGCCAAGATTGTACCTTTTGGAGAAGGTGAGATCAAGTTTCCTGTACTCAGCGAGATTGCACTCACTTATAGGTGCAACAACAAGTGTCGGTTCTGTTATGCTTACTCCCCATACAGAGAATCTGGAGAGATGACGACAGATGAAGTAAAACGCATCATTGACATAATTGTAGATGATGCTCACGCGCCAAGTTTGTCTTTTACTGGTGGGGAACCAACACTACGAGAGGACCTGTTTGACCTCATAACTTATGCAAGAAAGAGAGGGCTTCGGGTCAATCTAATCACAAATGGAATTCGTTGCCACGATAAGGAATTTGTGCAGAAGCTTGTAGATGCGGGACTGAACAGCGCACAGGTCTCCATTGAAGGTCCAGATGCTGAAACACATGATTACATTGTTGGAATCCCTGGTGCCTTCGACAAAACTGTGAAGGGTATCAAGAACCTACAGGAAACAGACATCTACACTCATTGCAACACGACCATCTGCCGCCCCAATGTTGACAAGTTAGAAGAGCTAGTGGACTTCCATGCAGATGAGTTGAAACTCACATACTTCAGTATGAATATGGTAATCTACACCGGAACTGCAGCAAAGCTGAGAGATGAACTCCAAGTGAAATACTCCGAGATCAAGGAGCTCGTAAAGCGGGTCAAGAAACGTTCCAACAAGAAGGGAATCCAGTTTGTGTGGTACGCACCCACGCCGGTCTGTCTGTTCAATCCGATTGCCAATGGGCTCGGTGCAAAGAGCTGCGCCTGTTGTGATGGGCTACTCTCAGTTGATGCTGAAGGTGGATTGCTCCCATGTTCAAGTTTCAGTGAACCTGTCGGAAATCTATTGACCGAAGGATTCGAACAAGTATGGTACAATCGAGCATCTCAGTTCTGGAGAGCGAAAGACTTCGCACCTGAAGGTTGTAAGGCATGTGAGCATTTTGACTACTGCTATGGAGCGTGCCCGTTATACTGGGATGTTCATGGTTTCGATGAGATCAAAGAGTTCTGGCCAAAGAAAAGCAGAATGAGTGAGAAGATTGATGAGGTTAGACTGAATCTAAGACGAAGGGTTCGGGGAGACCAACATGGAATCACATGACGTAGAGTGGGTGAATGGAAGAGATGACAAAACGTAGCATTCTGGACTTGGTCACACCATCCGCTTTGATTGACATTGATAGGTTAGAAAAAAACATCACGGATATGGCGGTTCGTGCTAGAGAAGGAGGGGTTCGCCTTCGACCTCACGTCAAGACTCACAAATGCATTGAGATAGGTAAGAAGCAGATAGATGCTGGAGCACAGGGCATTACAGTCTCAACACTTGCTGAAGCGGCTGCTTTTGCAGATGCAGGATTCAATGACATAACATATGCAGTCCCACTTGCCTTAGACAAGTTCGAAGGGGTGAAACGGATTTCGGAAAGAACTCACCTGAACGTGCTTGTGGATCATCCAAACACTGTAGACCCGCTTGGCGCCTTCTGTAAGGATGTCGGGTTTGCGTTAGATGTTCTAGTCAAGGTGGACTGTGGATATCCTCGTTGCGGGATCGATCCTGAAAGTCCAGCAGCGATTACCCTTGTAAAGAAGATTCACGAGAGTCCAAACCTGAACTTCAAAGGCATCTTGACTCATGCGGGTCATTCCTATAATGTGACTACGGTTGCAGAGGTCAAGACCATTGCTAAACAAGAACAAGATGTTATGATTCGATTCGCAAAGACGCTGATAGCAGAGAGTCCTGACCTATCCCCAGAAGTAGTAAGTATAGGTTCAACCCCCACTGCACGTCTTGCTGATACATTTCAAGAAGGAATTACAGAGATCCGCCCTGGCAACTATGCATTCTTTGATTATACGCAAGTGGCTCTTGGTTCTTGTAAAGTAACTGATTGTGCGTTCACCGTTCTTTCTAGCGTCATTAGTACAAACCCAGATAGAGTAGTGATTGATGCAGGAGCAACGGCTCTGTCAAAAGATAAAGGACCAACACATATCGAGCCAAATGTTGGGTATGGAAAGATAATCCAAGATTATCAAGAAGGCTATTTAGACAATGGAATTATCATTGACACACTCTCACAAGAACACGGGAAGCTCATCTCCAAGGGAAATTCCAGTTTCGAATATCAACATGGAGAGAAGATTCGTATAATTCCCAATCACTCTTGCCTCACTGCTAATCTCTTCGCTCATTATCAAGTAGTCAAGGGAGATTCAATTGTGGACAGATGGAGAGTTCGGTGTGAACGCTGAACTTCCATCACAATTTCAGTTGAGTATCTGTATTTCTCAAATTGATATCAGTCTAATTCTCAAACAGAAGAAACCTATGAACTGCTAGGTCTGGATTTACTTTAGTCTGTTCGTGATGATGTGTCCACAATACGGGCAGATTTCTTCCTCACCTGGAAGGATTGGTGCCTCAAGCTTGCCATCGCAATTGGGACAAACAGTCACCGCTTTCGGAAGTTGAGAAACTGCTTCTTGAGTGTAGACCACTCGTGAATTCTCATCAATGACCCCTCTGAACTTGCCCTTCTTTGAAAGCTCTTTCAAAGCATCCACAATCTGCTCATCAGTAGACTCGGTCACTTTTTGAATCTGGTCGAAGGTCATCCGTCGTTGAGCGTAAAGAAGATGCAACAAACTCTCCTTCAATGATACAGCCTTTGGGCTTACAATCTCATGTGCTCCACGGTCTAGGTAGACTAAAGGAAGCCGACGTGTAGCTAGTTTCTCAGCTGCATCAGCTACGACC
>JAGXOC010000064.1 GCA_019894665.1 Candidatus Thorarchaeota archaeon | reverse complement strand
GATTGCCGACTCTCTTGAATCAGGAGATCACTTTTCAACCTTTGGAGGCAATCCTGTGTCTTGTGCGGTCGCCTCAGAGAACATCGACTATCTCCGAGATGAGGGTTTGATAACTAACAGCGAAAAGATTGGAAAGATGGTTAGAGATAGATTAACTGAATTGATGGACCAATTTAGTTTAATTGGGGAGGTCAGGGGTAAAGGTCTCATGATTGGAGTTGAGATGATCAAAGACAAGAAGACTAAAACTCCAGCTTCAGACGAAACCACACAGCTCGCTAAGCGTTTCATGAAAAAAGGAGTTCTTGTTGGAACTGGAGGGGTTCTTGGAAATGTCATCAGATTCCAACCTCCACTTTGTATCACTACTGAACAAGCAACTAAAGTGCTGGACATTTTCGAAGAGGAAGTAAAACAACTTTGATAACTCTGAAACTTGAGGACCAGTTGTTGGAAAAGGTTTCAATCGATGAGGTACGTGAAACAATAGAGAAGCTATGTTCTATTGAGAATAAAATTGCTGGCACTGAAGCTGAGAAGAAAGCATTGATGTATCTGAAGAAAAGACTCTCAGATTATGGATTGACAAACATCAAGGAAGAATCTTTTGATGTACACCTTTGGAATCCAAGATCTTGTAGTCTCAAAGTGACAGACCCTGTTCAAAAAGAGATCAAAGCAGTTGTCTTTCCTTACAGCACTTCAGTGTTTGTAAAGGGTCCTTTAGTCCAATTCCAAAGTACAAATCCTGAGATTCATCAACGAAACAATGGAATGATTGGTATAACGAATTGGGGAGACCTCTATCTTGGTCCGATGAGAGCTTATTTCCACGCTCTCGATCAAGAAGCAAAAGCGGCTATCATTGTATCCCCTACAGAAGGGGATCTAAACAAGATTGTAATAATCTCAGCGGGAGGACTTCTCAAGATTCCAGTCATCAATGTAACCAAGGAAGATGGAGATTATCTTCTCAAGCTGCTCGAGTCAGGATCAGTGGATGTAGAAATAGAGCTTGATGTAGAATACTCAGAGAGTGGAACATCTAGTAATCTCGTTACAACATTAGGAGGAACAGGAGAATCAAAGGAGGAAATTGTAGTTGGAGCTCATTTTGATTCCTGGTTCAAGGGTGCAGCAGACAACTCAGCTCCTGCCGCCATTGTAGTTGAACTCGCACGACTTCTCAATGATTACGTCAATAAGGGTGGAGAACTCAAGAGGAATCTGAGGTTTCTCTTATTCGGATCTGAAGAAAGCGGTTCAAAAGAATTCTACCACTGGTGTAACGGATCGAAAGCCTATGTAGACAAACACAAAGATAACCTGAAAAATGCGGTAGCCATGCTATCGTTGGATTCAATTGGTTATCCAGCTCCGGCTCAGAACTTCATTGGTGCAACCTCAGACCTCTTTGAATTCGTTAACTCTGTAAAAACAGAAGTAAGTGAGCCTAAGATTGAATATTATGATCCACCAGGGTATGGTAGTGACCATTGGTTCTTTGAATTAGCAGGCGTACCATCGATTTATTGTGTCGCCTTCGAAAGTCAATTCTATCATACCCAGAAAGATGATCCAGAACATCTGGATTATGATGCTGTGCAATTTTACGCAGAGTTCATGAAAGAGGCTCTCATCCACCTTGCGAATTCAGAAGGAATTCCTTTGGATCTATTTCGTCCTCTAACAACATTCCAGAATATTCTATCTTATCATGCCAGATGGAAGGACAGTCCCTTCGATCTATCACTGTTGTTGTCAAAAATCAGGAGGATACTCAATACAAGAGGACCCTTTGAGAAAGAAGTCAAAAGAATTTTCGAAAAGGGAACAACCGATGAGAAGAGTAGAGTCAACCAATTCCTCATGTCTGCGACAAGGATGATGAACCAAACCATTGGATGGATTTGGCGAGTGAGTCCACCCGATGACATCAATTACCTCGCACGTCTTGAAATGATTACAGACTATATCGACCTCAACGCATCGATTAGATCACTCCGGAGTATGCCAATTGCAAATGTAGGACCACATTCAGCTGCTAAACTGAACAGACAGAAGGAGAACCCATACAACTGGATAAAGGTGCACAAACCTCTAGCAATGCTTGAGGAAGAAAGGTCAAAGATCTTTCAAGAGGTGGAGAGTGAGATTTCAAACTTGACGAAGATTCTAGACACGATTTCTAACGGGATAGCAGACATCTTGCAGGATAAATAGAAATCATATAGAAAATAGGAGATGAACATATGTCACGAAAACTTGGAGTTGCAGGTTTACAACTAAAGAAAGATCCAGACGATCCGACAGTTACTCTTGAGAACTTTGAGAGAACTGTTAGGAACACGAAGGCAATGTTTCCGTGGGTTGATTTGATATTCACAGGAGAGTTGTTGCTTCAACCCTATGGCAAGAAAAACTGGAAAGATCTAGCAATCAAGATTCCTGGAGATCTAACAGAGAGGCTCTCTAACCTCGCCAAGGAGGTAGGGTGTTGGCTAGTGCCTGGGTCCTTTTTGGAAATCGATGGATCTGATATCTACAATACAGCCATTGTTTACAACCCGAAGGGAGAGATTGCTGCCAAATACAGGAAGATATACCCGTGGATGCCCTTTGAAGATACTTCCTGGGGCACTGATTTTGTTGTTTTTGAAATTCCAGGAATTACCAAAGTAGGACTTGTGATTTGCTATGACCTTTGGTTTCCAGAACTATTCCGCACACTTGCGTGGATGGGAGCAGAAGTTATTCTGCAACCCTCAGCAACCTACACACCAGATCGTGACGCAGAGATAGTATTGACTCAGGCTCAAGCAATCATGAATCAGTGCTATGTGTTGAACATCAATGTTGTCAGTCGAACTGGAGGAGGTAGGTCTATCTTTGCGGATCCGGAAGGAAGAGTACTCCAGAATGTGGGTACTCATGAAGAAGTTATGACTGAAGTCATAGATTTGGATAGAGTTGCATGGGTTCGTCAGAACGGTTCCTTTGGAATCACACCAGTATGGAAGAGTATCAGGGACAGTCCCTTGGGAGGACATTTCCCTCCGTATGAGAAGCTTCACGAGGGAGAGATCTTCAAAGACCTAGGAGAGCTTAAGGTTCAGAAAAGCATCAGAGATTGGAAGGTTTAATTGTGACGAATAAGCATCTCAAGAATTCAGTGCGAGAATGGATTAGAGAGAATAATGAACAACTAGTCAAGCTAACGCAAGGATTAGTTAGAATCCCGAGTATCTCTGGAGATGAGCTCAAAATTCAGGAGTTCATCCACAAATTCCTCAAAGATATGAAGCTTAAACCTGAGATGATTTATCCGGACTTGGAAATCCTCCGAAAGGATGTAGACTATTTTGAAACAACTTCGTTCTCTCGAGTTGGGTATAAGAACAGACCAAATGTAGCAACGACCCTAACTGGATCAGGTGATGGGCGGTCAATCTGCTTAACCGGTCATGTTGATGTGGTAAGCCCTGAGCCTCTTGAAGGCTGGACAAGAGATCCTTGGGGTGGTGAAGTCGAGGATGATCTTCTATACGGTAGAGGGTCTGGTGATATGAAGGCAGGAATTGCAGCCATGTTCATTGCAGTTCAAGCTATTCAGGAACAAGACGTTGAACTCATGGGAGATGTTCAGCTGGAAACCACTATTGAAGAAGAGGACGGTGGAGTCGGAGGCAATTTATTCTTGCGACTAGTTCGTCCCAAGGTGGATGCAGCAATCAACCCTGAACCCACAATGCATAATCTTGGAGTTGCTAGTGGAGGAGTGATGTATTTCCGAGTTACCGTCAAGGGAGTTCCTGCACACGCAGCAACGGCACATTTTGGAGTGAATGCTATAGAAAAAATGATGTTAGTCGTCAATGCTTTGCGAGACCTCAACTCAAAAAGACAGAGAACTACTAGCTTCAAAATAGTCGAAGAGTCAGACCCAAGGATGAAGGGTCATGTGACAACAATCAATATTGGTACGATATCATCTGGGGATTGGCCTTCCACAGTCCCAGCAAAGGCTATACTTGAGAGTCGTATCGGATGGCCACCTGGAGAGACTCGAGAAGAAGTTCAAAAACAAGTTGAAGAAGCAGTTTCCGAGGTGACAAAAAGTGACCCATGGCTTTCGGAGAACCCACCTATAGTTGATTGGTTTGGATGGTATGCGAGACCCCACGTACTAGACCTTGAGAGTGATTTTATCCATCTCATGAAGAGAAACATCACTGAGGTTGTTGGTGTCACTCCAAAATTTGCAGGGGGTTCTGCAGGGCTAGATACACGCTTTTTTGCCCATCGAAGTATACCAGCAGTGACCTTTGGGCCTGAGACACAAAGAATTCATTCATTTGATGAATGGGTAAGCATAGAGTCCACACTCAAGACAGCTGAAACAATTGCTACCACTCTCATTGATTGGTGTGGAGTGTAGTAAAATCATTCAATTATGAGACTCTCTAAGTTTCGTGGGTATTTCGTCAACACATCGATACCGTCATCAGTTACTACAAAGGTGTCACTATGTCGAAACCCACCCAACCCCTTTTCATATATCCCTGGCTCGCAAGAGAATATCATCCCAGGTTCAAGGATATCCTCTGAGCCAAGATCCAAGAATGGTCGTTCGTGCCCCTCCATTCCAAGAGCGTGTCCAGTATGATGCCGAACTAGTTGAATTACACCATTGTCTTTGAATGCCTGTCTAGCAGCCCTGTCAACATCAGAACAATAGACCCCGGGGCCAGCTGCCTCCAACGCAGCATCTTGAGAAGCCAGCATAGCATCGAAGAGTTCTTTCTGTTTCTTATTCGGTTCGCCCATGAACATAGTCCGCTCCAGTTCAGAATGAATACCATAGACGTCTGAGGATGCTCCTGTGACCAGAGTATCTCCCTTCTTGAAATTAATACCTCTTGACAGTGCATGAGGGAAATAGGAGTTAGGTCCAATTTGACCGCGATAGAGTGCAATCGCAGGGAACATAGAGAATCCAGTCGGACGATACTCATCACCAAGTGCAGCCACCATATCATGAGACCCCTGTGTGCTTGCTCTGATTGTCACATCTATCTCATTCATTCCGACCTCGGTGTATTCCTGTAGATACTTGTGAGCTCGATCCGCCCATTTCGAAGACTCACGCATAAGCTCAATCTCTGCCGGTTCTTTAATCACACGCATATCCATGATGATATCTGGTAGAAGTTTGATCTTGAGACCGGTGACTTCTTCGAAATTAGGACCTTTGTACCCCCAGTAACCCGGAGCACCTGGGGCTTCAGATGCGACCTTCCCAGGACTCACCTTGACCTCGCTCATTAGGACTCTTTGGAAATGCTTCATTGGATGAGTTTCGTCAGGATATTCAAAGTATGAGAAGACTTCGGACACAAAGGGAACCTGATGTCTAACATGGTCAACCTCCAGTGAGGGTACGAAGAAATTAACGTCCCCTTTATGGAGAATTAGAAAAATTGGTCGTTCAGTAGGAATGAAAGCTAATCCAGTCAGGTAAAAGATGTTCTTTGAATTGAATACGAGAAAGGTCTCTATGTCTTGCTCATATAGCTGATTCTGAAGTTTTTCGATTCTCGCCTTATGATGTTCAGGTGTGAGAAAAGTTAGTCCCATTTTTTCCAAAGCTCCTGCCCTCAAAAGATACAATTGCTGAGCAATAAAGCTTGCTCGCAAGATAGAAAGTCAAATGCCGCTAACTGGTACAACTTAGAGGAAATGTTGTCACTCATTCGCTACATGTAATCGAATAGTATACAGCCTGCCCTCACATTCATCAACACGTTCGTACTTCTCAACCTCGAAGTGACCGTTCAGTGACTCGGTAATAAGTTCTGCAGCTGTCAGACCCAAAGTATCACTGTTAAATTCTTCTTCGGCTCCAATGACTTTTGCTGGAGCTTTGATAAGGACTAACCAGAAATCTTCTCCACCCTGCTCTATAGACTGAATGCTAAGAGTTACAGTCTCTCCTTGCCGACCACACTCCAAGGCAGTGTAGAGTATATTCAGGAATATATGGACAAGGAGCTCATTCGCCATGACAAATGCTTCGACCTCTCCTGGTTTGAATTCCAACTTCAGTTGTTCAGAGCCAACCCTCAATGCAAACAGATCCAGCGCAGATACGATAGTAGACACGAGATTTGTTGGTTCCAATCGCGAGAACTCGAGTTGATCTGATTCACTCAGAAGACGAACATTCGATATTAGCTGTTCTGAAAATGAGATTACCTTGCAACCATCATCAGCAAGGCGTTCTCTTCGTTCCTTGGAAATCTCTGAGGATCCAAGAAGCTCCAGTGTCGTCATAACCATCTGATTGTAGTTCGACACATCATGCATCAACAAATCTGCGTAAAGACTTGCTCGGCTATGAGATTCCTGTACTTCCCTCATGGACCGGACATAAAGCCAGATTAGGAGTGGAGGGCCTGCGAGTAGTCCCACAAATAAAAGGACCTCGGACACCCACCATCCAGGAGTCCAAGTACCATAGAAGCTCTTCAGAATATTGGGAAGAATCCACATCCCTAAGAAGAAAGTTATGTATATCTCAACTGGTGGTTTCCCACTTGATTTCTCTGCTAGAAGGAAGATTAGGTATGTGAAGGTAAACATGATTGCTAGATTCGAACCTAGGAGGACAAGGGCTCCATATGGACTATCTGCTATAGCTGGAATTGCATTGATGGCAACCTGATTCAGTGTTTCACCAATTACTACCAATAGAATCAAGAAAGAGAGGATAATAGCTAATCTCTGAATCGAAGGGATCTTTCGCTCAGTTGGTGGAAATGCAGTCCAAAGAATTGCAAAGACCAATAATCCTAATGTCGTGATACTCCCAACTACAAAGGGAATGATAGGTTCTCCAAGCAGAGCGATTTCAGGTACTGTAAAAATGACTACAAGGATAAGTGAAATTGCAGCCCACAAACCAAATAGTAAGACCAAAGGGAAATGATTCCATGATGGCTTCTTCTTCGGATAGATATAGAGTAGAATTGCCATCATACCAGAGAGTGATGCGGCTCCGATGTGAATTATTGAGTAGGCAAGAAGATTCAGTGGTTCAAAGAAGGGAGGGAGAGTTAATGATTCTAAGACGATTGTTAGCAAGAATGGAAGGTATGCCATCAATATCAATCCGACAACAACACCATATGCGCTTCGGCGTCGAAATCCAGATTTCTTGAGGAAGGGAACACCCAGTGCTAGACACAGAAGAAGGAATGCAGCCATCTGAAGAGTTTCTGCATATTCCCAATTCATTGATGGATCAGCTAGGTTTGTCATCGTGGCTATTGTGGCTACAAGGAAAAGGAGCAGTGCACTCGCAAAATATCCTTGGTCAAAGGGTGCGGTTTCAGACGGATGTCGAAATGTGAGTATCGAAGCTATAAGGAATCCAGCTACAGCAATTGCTCCAATTATCAAACCCACAGACATCAATAGTCCAGGAGGCAGAGCTGGAATAATTAACATCATAGCGCCATAGATGACTAAAGGCATTATGAGGATAAATGAAACAATCAATCGATTCGTTGCTTGCGGTTTCTCATCATTTTGCTTTTGAATAAAACAAACCATTGCCCCAGCTAAAAGGACACCATATAGTGCGAACTCTAGTAGATCACCTGCTGTGTCAACTAATACTCTATCAACAGAATCCTCAGCTAAGCGGAACATATTCTTTGCGGCGCTTCCGCCGTGAAGTACAATAGCAAAAATAAGTGCTGAATTCATAACTGCATTCGCACGGATGGGCTTTCTCCGATAAGCTAATACTGCAAGGGCTGTTGGAATGGAAATCCAAAAGACAAGAACAGAGTGAACACCTACTCTCGTGGCAGGAGTATAGGATACAATACCTCCGGCAATCGCAAATAGACTTGCCAATACAGCAAGAGGTACAAGAATTAGCACCTTTACCAATGCTCGCTGTAAACCTCTCACATATTGTGTCTCCTTTATAGGAGAACATGATGGAGTTTTCATGTGAAAAGCTTTTCTTAGATTGTATTCTAAAATCCTCTATCAATCAAGTAAGCAGCTGGGATGATGTCGAG
Organism: Candidatus Thorarchaeota archaeon; assembly: GCA_019894665.1. Taxonomy (GTDB): domain Archaea; phylum Asgardarchaeota; class Thorarchaeia; order Thorarchaeales; family Thorarchaeaceae; genus SMTZ1-45. The sequence continues at coordinate 5,638 of JAGXOC010000064.1, read as the reverse complement.
TCGGAAACTGAGATGGCTCGCCTTAGGTCTCATGATAGACCTAGCAGTCTTCAGGGCTATACACGATGGCAGTTTCTTTTTGTACGTGAACCAAAGTATTCTCGTGCCGGTTTTGTCTAACGTTTGGCGCTCATCAAAGACTTTATATACAAATGTTACTATGGAACGTTAGAGAAAAACGCATCGTTCCGGAAATCCGGACCGATACGGTGTTCGCGTGGTGTTAAATAATGTACAATGCACGAATCAAGGTAACTGAAACACACAACGTCACTCCTCAAGAGAGTCTGAGTTTCTCACTCAATCGAGTCATCGCGGGGAGAGCTGTTAGAATGCTAGCAGTCATAGCGGGTACAGTTGGATTACTGTATCTGGTAGCACTTGTTCCAGGTTTGATCGTAGTAGCTCTCCCTGGTGGTGTTGCAGCTGCAAGCAAGATCTATGATGAGTCTCGTCTGATTCATTTTCTGAAATATGGAGATCCAATCAACCCAGGGAACTGGGAAGAGGTGGAACTTTCTACAGAGATGGCTCGCATCAAGGCATCGTATGTTCATGGTGTCTCCAATCAGTTCTCAAGATGAGTTGACGCTTATGGTATTTCTTTCCATCTACACAAATATACAGTCTATCTCCTTAGTGACCCCATCATTCTCTGGTGGGGTCACACCCCTTTTTCTCGAAAATATAGAGGTGTTATTTTGAGCTGGCCAAGTAATTATGATTCTTCAGACGATGATAAAAAAATCACGGAAACAAGTTCCGCTGCGTCATCACACAGTGGTCTATTGAAAGATTTCAAAGTGGGCTTTACGCTTGCTATAAAGAATATTCTATCCTTCGGATTAGCGATGCTAGGAATTCTAGTCGTAACGATCCTTCTACTTCTAGTGATTCTACTATTCATTCTGATTCCAGTGATATTGACACTGGGACTGCCATTCTTGTTCTGGTTTGTAGAAACCATTGTTGTAGGGTTCACTGCTACAAGTGGTCTCGCACTTGTCTTTTTGATCATGTTCTTACTCCTACCACTTCTTGGACCATTCTTCATTGCTCTCGGAGCTTTGTTTGGCATGGCTCGAGAGATTGTAGAGAGTGATGGAACTCAAGCAGAGAGTGCATTCTCATGGTATGGAAAGAGAGGACTGTCTTTGCTAGGTGGAGGCATCCTGCATTTCATTATCACACTTGCGCCACTCATTATCGCATTTCTAGCTATTTCATACCCAACCTGGAATCCTCCTACAAACGAGGCACTCCGTTTAATAATCCCAATGATTGTCGTCTGGATTGTCCTAGTCAACGGGATGCTTTCGCTCACATTTCCAGGGATCATCGACGGTCTCTCAGCAGTGCGAGCTGCAGCAAGATCTGTCAGACTCACATGTCAGTTCCCAGGACGTGTACTGGGTGCTTGGTTCATCATCGTATTAATAGTTGGAGCGCTGCTTCTCCCTATGTTCAACGAGTTGGCATTCCTCTGGAGTCCGCTCCTACCTGCTGCACTTTTGGAACCTTACAGACCATTAGCCATTATCAGCTTGATCTTCATCGTGATTCCAGCAGTATCAATTATCCTCACTCGAATCTACATGATTCTGACAGCCAAAGTGGATGCAACTTATACCCAAGGAGGAGGTGAGTGAACATGAACCCTAAAGTAACAAAGATGCCAATCAAGGAATTCGAAGTAGTCACAAATCCCAAGATCATCAAGCTCTTGCTAGATGGAACCCGAAAAGACATCGTGTTCAAGTATCTCGTAAATCAACCAATGACAGTGAAACAACTGTCTGTTGCGATGAACAAGAAACCCGGTACAGTACTCCATCACGTTCAAAAGTTGAAGACTGTAGGGATTATAGTTCTGGTGGAAACCCGTGAGACCCCGAGGGGAATCGTTGAGCGGTACTATCGTGCGGTAGCAAGAGAGTTCCGCCTTGGTATTAGTGAGAGGATGAGTGCCTATGATGAAGCTCCTGTAGCTGCAAAAGACAGAGTTAATGCAACTCTTCTTGGACTCTCAACTCTCGGAATTCATATCACAGAGTCAGAGTTTGAACATGCACGTCTAATTCTACAGAAGTTGATCGATAGAGAGGCAGAAGTGTCTAGAGTCTATGATTCCCAAAGTAATCATGCATTTCAGAGTCTACCTCCATCCACTCGAAATAACGTTTCCTACAGAATGTCTCAGTTTCTCCTGTCACAGGATGCAATGTACAGGAAGACACTCTCGGATTGGCATAATTTAGTTTCCCAGTATCTTAGAAGAATTGAAGCGGAGGCGGTATGACTTTGTCGTGGATGAAGACTGCATCGCTCATCAGCATTCTCATTGTTATCGCGCTTGTGCCAATTCTTCCAACTCAGGGTTATTCAGTGGCTCAAACAGACGTGGTCCGAGACTATTGGCCAACAGATGGGTGGCAGAACACAACTCCTGAAGAACAGGGAATGGATTCGGCTCTATTGAACGCGATGATGGACCGAATTGATGAGAATGGTGTACACATAGACTCCATCGTGATAGTGAAAAACGGGTATCTGGTTTTCGAGGAATATCCAAGAACAAACTATGATGTTGACTCCAGACACATCATTCACTCTTGCACAAAGAGTTTTACTTCAGCTCTGGTTGGAATTGCTATTGAAGAAGGGTACATTGAGAGTGTGGATAACAAGCTGATTGATCTCTTACCAAACAGAACAATCGCTAATCTTGACGAGCGAAAACAGGCTATTACACTAGAACACCTTCTAACGATGACCTCTGGATTGGAATGGGATGAATGGACTGAACCTTACAGCTCGAATTTGAATAGTCATTATCAGATGTGGTCTGCCAGTAACAACGTACAACATATTCTTGACTTACCGATGGCACATGACCCAGGTGACGTGTGGATATATACATCGGGCGGATCACACCTTTTGGGTGCTATCGTAACCGAAGCCACTGGTTCTGAACTTTTCGATTATGCTATAGATAAACTGTTCACACCACTTGGAATCCAACCTTCCAACATATTTTGGCCCATGGATAAACAAGGTCAATATTGGGGTAGTGGTGGAGTAGAAATGCTCCCTCGAGACATGGCTAAATTTGGATATCTCTATCTCAATAATGGAACTTGGGACGGTGAACAACTCGTTCCCTCAGAATGGGTTGAGCAATCTGCTGATACTCTCATTGATTTCAATGATTACAGCGGGTACTCCTATCAATGGTGGACCTACCCAACAGACATAGTCAATGTCTATTCCGCGGTGGGTTACCAAGGTCAGAATATTTTCGTCATCCCTGAATTGGATATGGTTGTGGTTTTCACCTCAAGTGTTCCACCGGATGAGACCTATCTACAGCCAGCGATTCTTTTCGACTACATCATCCCAGCAGCAATGAATGAGAATCCACCATTAGTGATGCTTGGAGGTACAATCGCATTTACCTCTCTGGCAATCACTCTACCCATTCTTGTCGCAGGAGTATATTATCGAATAAGAATTAGAAACTGGCCAAAGGAGTTGGTGTAAGAATGATACAACTAATGGAATTTACTGTCAATCAAGCAATGATCATCGCGATAGTACTACCCATTGCCGCAATTTGTCTGTTCATCCTGATCATCTCATCTTTAAAGAAAGGCTCAAGCAGCAAGTTGCGGAGGTATCTTTCATATTTGGTCAAACCTCCTCGTATAGGTTCACTCGAATCACAAGATGATAACGTAGAAGGTAGGAGTGCAGCCTTATGGAGAGAGATCAAAGTCAGGCTTTACTTCGTCTATCTAGCTATTGCACTCTTTCTGGTCAGCTTCATGATTAGTGAATTTTACCAGGTTATGTTCGATCTTTCGCTCCCAGTTACACAAGGCAGCACTGGCGAAATCAGAACGGTGACGAGTGTTGTCTTCATGAGCCCTTTCGAAGCAGGATGGATTGGAGCCATGCCGTGGTATGGAGCACTTCCGGCACCAGGAGGCTTGGGTATATACCATACTTCTTGGAGCTGGATATTCATCACAGCTGCTTTCACAGACAATCCTGACTTCCTTAATTCAACGGTAATGGTCATGCTTTTGATCTCCATTGTCGTGGGTCTCGTTTTTCTGGCACCATTAGCTAGCAAGACAATTCGACATTCATTCCTCCCGTCTATGTTCTTCTTTTCTACAGGCATGATGGTCTTCACGAAGACAGCTATTAGTTGCATGGCACAAGCAATCGCCCTAGCACTTGGTGCTCAGATCCAATATGGAATCACAGTTGCAACAGGCGACATGATTCCTAATCTAATTCAAGGAATAGCAATGGGTTTTCCGATAGTCCTAGCGATGTTTTGCCTTTTCGTTGTCCTTGGTTGGAAGCTGTGGAAGGTGCACTATGCTGACTCTAAATCAAGAAAGTGGTTCATATTTTTCATAACTCTGAGCTTCTGGCTAGGACTCACTCTCACAATTATGATGGTGTGAATAAGATGAATTTGAAACAGAGAGAGTTGATGCATAAATGGATATAGTTTTGGACTTCTTCCACTTTCTCCTTACCAAACTCAGCCTCAAAGGCTCTAATCATACTGATCGATCGACTGAACATGGACCTGAAGTATTGAGCGTAGGTCATCACAAGAGTATCATCGAATTTGTGAGTGTCTTCAGTTGTCATCAAAACGCACCAGACTATCGTAGAATTGCTGCTCATTAAAGGTTCTATCATTGGGAGGGATAACAATAAACGTAGGTATGGCACGAAATTCTGAGTATATATTCGAAAACGAGTGAACAACCCTGACTGAAGCAACTATCGAGCAGATGGGAATCCATAGATATCTCGACTCTCTGAGGGAGCTACAAAGAACTGTAACTCCACCAGACTGGTTGAAGATAGGGTGGGATTTCCTTGAGACAATGGGAGTGGGAGAGCTCTTTGGTTGTGATTTGGACATCTTCCCGATTCTGGAACGGATTCCACCAGACTCAGATTTTGTTGATGTTCAGAACTTTCTTCAGCATGCGGTTGTTGAAACCCTATTGGAGAAGCTTGATGAGGGTTGGACAACGATTCTTTTAGATGTTGACAAGATGGATGGAACTCCCGCAGCAGTCCTCGTTCCAAATATCCATGAGTTGAGAGCAAAAGAGATGCATAACATCTCAATCCCAGTTTTAGGAACTGAGCTCATCGTCTATGACATTCACATGAACGAAAAAGGGGCTGAGATAATTCCGGGGCATGGTGAATCTGTACTGCTTAGAGAACTCTGGCTTACAGCTTTGGGGCATGAGATCCTTTCGAAATTCAATTTTGGTCTTCGTACTACATTGAAGGGTTTTGGGAGAATTCAAAGTGAGTTCAATAAATCCAGTATCAAATATCAGTTGAAAAGAGTGAAGGAAGAGTTCGGCTTGATACAATCTAATGTGTCTGAAGCAATGGTTTCTCTGATTCTCTCACAAATTGAGTTAGAGTAGAAAAAAGAGAGATACACGGACTCCCACAATCGAGAGCCCGCGTAGATTCTGATTGGTGTTTAATTAACTAGTATCTGCGACGTCTGTCGTCGCCACCGCCACCTCGGCCGCCGCCTCCGTAGCCTCCGCCACCTCGGCCGCCACCGCCGCCGCCGTAGCCT
>JAGXOC010000063.1 GCA_019894665.1 Candidatus Thorarchaeota archaeon | reverse complement strand
GCGTTATGTCATGGACAAATACGATATGGGTGGTCAGCTGATCTCTGCTAGAACTGGCATTGTACTGGACAGACTAGTCGAAGGTTTCATGGCCATCGTTGACAGATATTCGCCGGAGTGATGGCAGACTAGCCGCCGGGACTACCTTTCCAAGGTGAGTCCTTCCACATGACATCCCAGATTAGATCTTCGGTGAGAGTTTCAGGTTCAATGACAGCTTTGTGGAGTTCCTTCAAGAGGGTATGATGACGAAACTCATCCTCACGAATCATCAATGCTATGGTCTTGACCTGTTCGTTGTCACTCTTTTCGGCTAGCTCTCCATAGGTCTCAACAGCTTGTTCTTCCATTTTGATGTGTGCCTCAATTCCCTTTGCGATCTTATCTCGTTCCTGCTCACTGATGAAGGGGGTCGGACCTTCAACTGCCTTCCGCAGGGATTTGAGTAATGCAGCATGTTTCTTTGAGTCTGTAGAAACTGCAAGTAAGAGGTCTTTGACAAATGCATTACCTAGTTGAGCAACATTCTCCTCTACGATTTTCACAATTTTCAATTCAAGATCGATTTGCTTATCGATGAATACGAGAGTCTCTTCCTTGTTCATGTCAGGTTCGCTCCAGATTTCTAAGGTGCACTCAGCTCGTTGTTTACTTAAGGGTGTTCTCAAACGGTATCAATCTAAGAGCGACCTCTTCATAATCTATATCAGTGTTAAGAGAAGTCATTTCACCGTTCAAATTTGAATTAAGGATGTAATTCACGCATGGTCAAAGCAGTTGTATACACAGCACCTGAATGCCCCCACTCCAAGAAAGTGAAGGAGTTCCTCTCGGGTAATAGCGTTGAGATAGAGGAGAAGTGCGTTTTCACATCTCCTGAAACCCTTCAAGAACTCAAAGAGCTAAGTGGTCAAATGGCGATTCCTGTGACCGCTATTGATGGAGATTTCTTCAGTGGGTTTGACCGAAGGACTGAGCGCCGACTCAAACGAAAACTAGGAGTGTGATAATATGTATGATTTAGTGGTAATTGGTTCAGGTGTCACAGGATATGGTGCAGCCATGTATGCCGCACGATTAGACCTTGGTGTAGCAGTAATTGGTAATGTCGAGGGCGGTACAATCACACTTACAGATGACGTGGCAAACTATCCGGGGTACGTACAGCTCACAGGTCAGGAACTCGCAGACAAGTTGAAGGAACATGCTTTGGATTACCCAATGCTCATTGAAACTGGAACAGTGACTGATATCTTCAAGGCAAAAGAGAATTACTTCTATGTTGTCACGGAGAACAAGACATTCTTGGCAAAATCAATACTCATTGCAACTGGAATGAAAGAACGCGAACTTGAGGTTCCTGGTCATGATGAACTCAAGAACAAAGGGGTAAGTTACTGCGCTCTTTGTGATGCCCCACTTTACAAGGACAAAGTCGTTGGTGTAGTAGGTGGTAGTGATAGTGCTGTCAAGGAAGCATTGCTCTTGGCAAAGTACTGTCCTAAGGTGTATATCATTTACCGACGGGAAAAAATACGTCCCGAACCAGTGAATGCGCGACGGGTTGAAAATGAGCCCAAGATTGAGGTCATTACTGAAACGAATGTCACCGAGATCCTAGGAGACAATAAAGTCATTGGTCTGAAACTCGACAAGCCACATAATGGTTCAGACACACTGCCTCTCGAAGGAGTCTTTGTGGCAATTGGTGGTATTCCCTATTCTGACTTGGCAAAGAATCTTGGTGTTGAACTCAACGAGAAGGGCGAGATCAAGATCGACCGCTCAAGTCGAACCAATGTCGAGGGAGTATACGCTGCAGGTGATGTTGTAGACAGCGAGTTCAAACAAGCCATCACCGGTGTTAGTGAGGGTGTTCATGCAGCCTATCAAGCCTACAAGTATGTGAATGAGAACGAATTCATCTTTACTTGTCAAGACGATACAAGCTAATTATCACTTTTCAAGGCGATGCTCCACGGATAGAGCTCAGCATGAAAAATTCCTGACTTGACAGCAGGATCCTTTCTCATTATCTCAAGAGCATGCTCCCTCGACTTTGCCTCAATCATCACAAGACCAATGAGTACTTCTGAGAACCTACCTGCCATAGTGAGCCATCCATCCTTCAGGAGTTGCTGAAGATATTTGAAATGCTCCGATATTCCTTCATCAGTTCCCTCTGTCCCATAGGCATTAGCTGGTCTCAACATAATAACAAAAGAGTGGGGTTCCATAATTCTGGAAAGCCTCTTTCGCTATAATCACTTTTGGAAGGGTCAATTATCAATAGATTCGAATAGTTTCTCTACAAACATCTCAACTGGTGAAAGACCGTCGATTATAGTAGTTTCATTGATTATAGTCTTAGGAACACCAAATACTCCGTATTTGGCAGTCATCTCTTGAAACTCTAGTGACTCGATCATCTCCGATGAAATCATCGGGTTGAGAATAGATGCTTGATGTGCAAGTCTAGTCATCTCTGGGCAATAGGGACATTGAGGAGTGACAAAAACTTTGATATTAATTGGTTTGTCAATCGAAATGATGTCCTCGATCACATCTAGTGGTAATGGAGCCGTTCCTGTAGATACATCGATTATAGAACCAACGAGTGCTCCAAACTCGTGTCCTGCAGGTATTCCGTAGAACTTAACATTATACTTCTCCTTTCCATGGAGCACAATTGCGGGGTGACGTTCTATACCCATTTCTTTTGCATCATCTGAATCAATAGACCCCTTATGTTCTACAATGTTAATTCTATCGCTCAACTCTGCAAGTTGTTCAACCATATCCTTAGTATCATTGCAGTAGAGACAATTTATCTCTTCTAAAAAGAGATGAACCGTTACATCATTAACTATCCCAGAGAACAGTTCGATAACCTGTTCCTTGGTAGCATCATCCATTTCCACTACCATCTCTATCAAATCCTGATTCTGCATCAGTAACTATCAGTTATATTCGCTTTGATTTGGCAGTCTTAAAATTAGTGAAGGTTTGACAGGCGGCTTGTGTCATTTGTTGCGTCGGTTCTTGAGTCCTCAAGAATCTTAACAATGGCTTTTCCTTTCTGTTTGATAATCTCTAGCATCTCATCCTGTGAGCGGACTGTAAAACTCTCTCCTTCTTTCAGGTGGTCCATAACTCCATGACCGAGAGGTCCGTTGAGGTACCTCGTATACATTTTCGCTATCTTAGCGATTTCTTGCTCCCTCGATGACATCAAAAATCCTCTTTCTTGTACAGCGTTGCTATCTTCTCTGAGATTAACCTTCATATAAATCCACCATTCGTGCGCGCGAAACAGGTATCTACACCCATTCTATTCGATTATCCTCAAGCAGCTCTTCGATAGCTAGTGGTAAGTCATCTTCATCCTGAAGATTCTTGTCAGCCTGTAGTACTGTCTCTTCGCTCACACCAAAATCTTCAAGCTCTGCACAATTGAATAATGCTGAAACATCCAGGGTTGAAAATTCATTTTCCTCAGGATGGTCGCTATACAGATACAGCTCGGTAAGCTCCTCACAATTTTCAAGTGGTGCAAGGTCGATCTTTGTCAATCGGTTGCCAGCAATATCTAGACTTGAGAGATGCTCCGCTTCAACCAGGGGTTTCAGGCTCAATCTTAAGATCTCATTCATCGCAAGCCCCAATCGTCGTAGCTCTGTGCATGATGATAGTGGTGCAAGATCAAGTTCTTCTATTACATTTCCACCCAATCGCAATATTCGAAAGTCTGGGCAATTACTTAACGATGACAAGTCAATCGATTTGATCTGGTTATGATGTAGATATACGAACTTCAGTTTGGTACAACTTGATAGGGGTGCAAGATCAACTTCAGTGAACTTATTGTACATCAGATTGAGTTGTAGCAAATTAACGCAGTTTGACAAAGGTTTCAGGTTGATTGTTTTCAAAGAATTATTTTCTACCTCTAGAGCCTCTAAGTTCACACACCCTGCTAGTGGTTTGATATCAATCTCGGTCAATTTATTGTTGAAGAGCCTGAGCCTTCTGAATTTCTGGGACGAACCGAGAGGCTTCAGATTAATAGTTTCTAATTGGTTTGTACCGAGATTAAGTTCCTCCAATCCTGCACATTTTGCAAGGGGTTTCAGGTCAATTGAAGCAAATTTGTTTTTAAAAAGACCCAGTTTCTGAAGAGTCGCGCAGCCGCTTAATGGTGAAAGGTCGATTTCCTGAATCACATTGCTGCCTAACTCAAGTACCTTAAGTTCAGGAACAGCGAGGACTGTATTAAGGTCTATTTCGGTCACGCCTTTTCTTGAAAGATCAACTGTGGTTTCTTCTTCATCGACCTCAAGTTCACGTGATTTTCCTTCCTTATCTACATAGATGATTACTGGGTCATTCACCTTTCAATATCCTCCAGTAGCTTGTGAATGAAAACCATCCAGTACATTAAGCTATTCAAGGCTGCCGGAATGCTCACAATGTGAATTGAATCCAATCAAAGGACACTAAGTTATCTTTTTTAATGGGACTAACTCGACCCAACCAACCTAACTTCGAGATGATGATATATGGAGAAGAAGACTCTTGGTATTATGCTGACCACTTCACCATACACCTTCCAAAACAGTCATACGTTCTATGATTTGTGCAAAGCCGCATTGAAGAAGGGATACGGTGTTAAAGCATTCTTATTTGTCGATGGAGTTAACAATGCTAAACTAAATCAGGATCCTGATCCTGATCGACCAATGAATGAAAAGTTTCAAGAGCTCGCCGATGAAGGCGTTGTTTTCCAGGCATGTGGACTTTGTACTTCTGCAAGAGGTCACGATCAAACCGGAGCTGATTTTATTCCCGGTGTTGAAGTGTCAGGATTGACAGATTTTGCTGAGATAATTGGAGAGGTGGATAGATTCGTTACCTTTTCAGTGTAGGAGTGATTATGTTGGAGTTTACAGAAAGACCAGTCTTGATTATGGTAACCAACAAGCCCTTTGGTAACATTATAGCAGCTGAGGGTTGGCGTGCTGCAGTAGGCATGTTTGGAATGGACCATGAGTCTCAATTACTCTTCATTGGTGATGGTGTATACGGTCTCATGAAGGACCAAGACATCATGCATATTCGCATGTTTAAGTCAACATTCGAGAGTTTTGATGGTCGTATATGTGTGAGTAAGAAGTCAGTTGAAGAACGAAACATAGCTACTGATGAAATCTTTGAGAACGTCGAAATTCTCGGAGAAGAAGAGGTTGCCAAGACATTCATAGAGAATGATGTCGTTATAACATTCTAGGAGGAAATGAAAGTGAAGTATCTAATTTGGCTCTCAAATCAGTGTACCAGTGTCAAAGAAATTGTCGATGCAATGAGAACACAAGGTATCGAGACTGACCTCCTCTTGGTTCAAGATGGAGTCTATCTTGCGGACAAAGGTTGTCTACATTCAGCTGAGATCAAAGAACTGAAGGTGAAGGTTCATGCTTCAAAGCATCATATCGAAGAACGTGGAATTGGTTCTAGACTAGTTGTTGACGTTAATCAAGTAGAGTATCCTGAGATGGTTGAACTAATCATGGAGAAATACGATAAGGTCATCTCTTTGTAACAGGAATAAAATCATCCCATCGAGATTTCTTCGGTGGGATGAAATTCTATCTTCTTTTTCAATAATCAAAGACCTCGCATATAGCTAGGCCGAAGTTTGCTTGGATCATCACTACTTATTGTGTCATTTAGGACTTTTAGTATCGCCTCTTTGTCAGCATTCATTGTACCCCGAATGGGGAGATAGTTTGAGGCGTGATTTGTTCTAAACACACAATTTGTCAGTTCAAGCACTTCAACAAGAACCTTGAGTTCCTCTAGTATTTCCATGGGACTCATTGGTACGAACTCCTTTGTTTGAACCATCTCATTGATCCTAGTTCCCGGTGGAGTCATCAAGGTTAGAGCTCCTACATATTCTGGGTCAATCTTGTTGAGGATCCTTGCAGTTTCCCTAGCATGCCGCTCTGAATGCTCAAGCCCTCCAAGTCCAAGGATGATTGTGAGTGAGAGTGGGATTCCTGCTTCACGAATCTTTTTGCATGCCTTGATGTTCTCTTCTGAATCTACACCCTTTCGAGCCCATCGAAGTAAATCATCGTCACCTGTTTCTAGCCCGAGGTAAACGATGCCAAGTCCAGCATCATTGATCTTTCTCAGATCATCAACACTCTTGTCGCGCACATCTTTAGCATATCCATAGGCACCAACACGCTCCAATGACGGTAATTCGGGTCTCAGAACTTTCAGAGTTTCAATGAGTTCATTAGTTGACATCGCTAGCGCATTACCATCAGCAAGGAATACTCTTCGAATTCGATGTTTGTGTGAATCAGGAAGAGAGTCTAGGTCTGACTGAACTCCATCTGCACCTCGAATTCTGTATTGTTTCTGTTTGTACGAAACACAAAAGATGCAAGCATTGTGAGAACATCCGACTGTAGCTTGGAGAATGAGACTTCTCGCCTCGCTCGGAGGTCTCCATATACTTCCTTCATACTTGAGCATTGAACCACATCACAGATATTCAAAGAGGAGGGACTTCATCTTCTTTTGGGTGTATCCCATTGAAATCTTCACTATCCGAAAATGGAGGCGTACTTTGTATCAAGATAGTCGATGAACGGTTTTGCAGTCAATGATTTACCAGTGATTTTGTTGATCATCTCAGAGGGGTCGTAGAGATTCGATTTCCTGTGGACATTTTCAATTAGCCATTGTATGGGTTTAGCAACATGCCCTTCAGCTAAATCGTTGCTCCACTCGGGCATATCACTTGTAATCTTTTCACGTATCATTGCTGCATAGAGATTTCCAAGTGCGTATGATGGAAAATAACCCCAATATGCCCATGACCACTGAATATCTTGGAGTGCGCCTTCAGTATCCGTTTCAATTTCAACTCCAAGATATTTCTCATATTTTGCTTTCCAAATTTCTGGTATATCTGAAACATCTATCTTATTATCAAACAGGTCTTGTTCGATCTCGAATCTGATGATGACGTGAAGAGCATATGTCATTTCATCAGCCATCACTCGAATCTTTGATGGTTTCACGATATTGATTGCTTGTAGAAATTCTTGACTAGTTATATCGTTGAAGATTCCGTTTGTGTGTTTGACAAACTGTGGAAAGTAGAAACTCCAGAACTCTGAAGACCTGCCGATCATGTTTTCCACAAATCTGGCTTGTGATTCACTGAACCCTGAACTACACTTGTCTCCAAGATACATCCATTTCCAGTCAGGATTTAGATTCTGTCTATGAATTGCGTGTCCGCTTTCATGTAACCCTCCGAATATTGATCTCGAGAAGTCTTCTTCTAGAAAGAATATTGTGATACGAATATCATCATAGTACCCCGTTGTAAATGGGTGTTCAGATTGGTCAATCCTGCCTCCTGCATTTTCGGAGGTAGTATCAAACCCTACTACTCCTGCTATATCTGTCAATAGTTTTCGTTGTATATTCACTGGAACTTTGCGTGTCTTGAAATCAGTACGCACATCTTCACAGACAGAGCTATATTTCTTCACCCGCGGTATCAACTGCTTTCTTAAATCTTTGAAAACTGCGTTAACAATCTTGGTTGTCATCCTTGGCTCCCATGTGTCCATTAGAGCATCTAACTGGGATTTTGCACCTATTCCTTCCATTACAATATCTGCTTTCTTCTTTGAGATTTCTAACATAGGTATTAATTCTGATTCGAACAGTTTCCATTTGTTTTTCTCTTTCGCTTTTTTCCAGGCTGAGATTGTCATTGTTCTTTGTGAGCTCTCTGCTGCAACGAGGTCTTCAGGTACGTTCGATGTCCGGTCTAGTGATCTTCGGATTAACTCAACCTCTCGATTCTGCTCAAAGTTTAGTTTGTCACCTTTTTTCTCGAGTATGGCAACAAGACCCTCTAATTCTCCATCAGTAGCCATACGGTGCGATATTTTACTCATAAATGCCAATTGCGCAGAACGTTGTTTCATTCCCTTTGGGGGCATGTATGTTTGAAGATCCCATCGAAGGACGTTAAGTCCTGTATAGAATTGATACAATTCTTTTGATTTCTTCAAAAGCTTGTCATATGTTTCCATGAAACCGTACTCCCGAGCCTTGGCGCTCTTACATCCCCTTGGTTGGTTGCATAGGGTAGTAATGACTCTTATGGAACCTTTCAATCCTCTTCAATAAGGCCATAAGGGCGACAACCAATTGTTTGGAGACTGAGATTGCATCTTGATGAAGGATCAGACGACTACAATAGAGAGATCTGAAGAAATCACCACGTTCTTTCATCAGCAACTAGAATCCATCAGTGAAGAGGGAGACATTGGTTTCACGAGTTTCAAAACTGTCTTTGATGAATTGATGCCAGTCCAAAAAGAGAAACTTAGATCAATCACTGGAAAGAAATTCGATTCACTAATGGATGAAGGATCAATGATTAGTATCGGGATCACTTATCGGGATCCAATTATGGATTTCATCCACTCCAAAGACAACGGTGAAGTTGACTACATAGTCTGGAACAAATATGCACGAGAATACGATCGCCTCAATCAGATTCTTAATCAAATGTCAAAGGACCTCGCAGATCGGTTTGATGGTATGCCGTTGAAAGCCACAATAGGTGGACTGATTGGCGAGATTGACCATGTGAAGGATTACTTTGGAATGGTCATTTCTCATCGAGTCGTAGTAGAAAACACAGGAATTGGTTGGAGGGGAAAGAACCAGCTAACGATCCATGACAAGTACAGCTGTGCTATCAGGTTTGCATCTATCATAGTTCCCTTCTCTCTGAACTGGGGCAAGAAGACCGAATCGAAATGCGGCCAATGTACTGCATGTGAAGATGTCTGCGGATTCATCAAGAATCGAGAAATACTTCCAGACTACCGAGAGAATTGCCGGAGATACATATTGTTTCTAAAATCAAAAGGAATCGAGAAGGACATCTGTGGGAAGTGCATCAAAGCTTGTTACCAGAGCAGCATTTTCAAAGATGTGTTCTCACTTCCATCTTAACTGAGTTGCAAGATTAATAACCCTTCACGAGTATAACTAATCACAAAGATAGTTGTTCGAATCGAGCACTTTGGGAATCATGGTTGGAGGCATTAATACGTTCAATATACTGAATTCGATAGTTCTGGCAATTGGGACTTCACCTTTCGTCAAGTTTGGCATGGAATTTTGGCAAGAACTAGAGGATTTACTAGGTCCGATCTTGGGACCTATCGTTCGAGGAATCTTTGAGCCCGTTTACAGAACTTTTGAAGATCCTTTGTTTAGAACTCAGGCTCTCTCTGCAATCATCTGGACTGCAATGATTGTTGGTGGACTTGTGTTTGTAGCTTACGAGGTTCCCAGTTTCTTGAGTTGGATTATGGGCAGTCAAACTTCACCGGTAAGAAAACAAGCTGCAGCTAAATCTAATGAGACCAGAGCCCACCGACAATCAGCTGAGCGACGTGCTGCGTCCAGGTCAATAGTGGATGCTGCAAGAGAAAAGCAACAAGCATTCGTTGATGCATCAGGAGTAAAGGTCCAATCAAAGATAAGACGACAACGAGATGAATTAATTCTATCTGTCTTTGTGAATAATGGAAGTGAACATCAGATTGACATGGTGGTCGTAGACCTCGACCTACCAGCTGACATCGATACATCTACAGGTTCTTTCAGGATGCAAAGACTCGGTACAGTCCCTCCTGGGCAGACAGAGATTGCAGAATTTAGACTTCGAGAACGTGGTGGAGATATTAATGCTATAGGGGGTCATGTTGAATTCCTAGGTGCTTCATACGAAGTTTCTAAGATCCCATTGCCCACTCCTGAAATTGAAGAGTGAAATTGAATCAGTACATATCATAGCCTGATGATGCCAGTCTCAGCTGCTCACTATCTCCGCCACGAAGCATTGCCGTTGCTTTCATATATTCCTTGTAATCATTTCCAAATTTTGAGAGCATCAATTGATCTTCATAGCGAGCCAATATGTACCACATTGCAATGAACACAGATACAGCTGGGATTAGTACAAACGATCGGAAGAAGCAAACATATGCCAAGTTCATGTAGATGGAGGCTGCAGAAATCGGTTGCCGTATCTTCGCATAGATTCCTTTATTCGGAAACTCGGTCAAGTCACTCGGTCTTATTCGTGTGTGTTTGAACTGATGAGCCTTGGACAGGTATCGTACAAATTTGAGTGTGAAATAGCACCCAATCGCAACAAAAATGTAGTCCCAGAGATCAGCAGTGATTCTCATGTAGCTTGCACCAAACCACAAAAGACCACTAAAGTTAATGATTGCCAGGAATGGCCGCCAATAATTATACAATCCCGCGTTGCTTGAAGTTTCTGAAGCCATCTCTCGTTCTTACCCTCATATCTCTCTATAGCTTGAATGAAGATAACTCTTAGCAAAAAGGGAGGGTTGGATGTTCCTTTGCGAACATCCTAACGTGAACTAGAAACCAAATATTGAGGAGTACTTGTTTTCCACGTACTCGAGGAATGGCTCAGCTGTCAGTTTCCTTCCTGTCACCCTTTCCATCAATTCTGCGGGGTCATACATCGCTGATTGAACGTGGACTTTTTCTTTCATCCAATTAACAATGGGTAGGATCTCACCTTTAGCTACACCATTCAACCAATCAGGCAGGTCCTGTTGCATTTTGTCTAATAACATCCCATCATAGATGTTGCCTAGTGCATAACTCGGGAAGTAACCAAAGTATCCACTGGCCCAGTGTGTGTCTTGAAGGACACCATTGCCATCATCAGGGACATCAATTCCGAGATATTCCCTATATTTTTCATTCCACACCTGTGGCAGTTCAGATACAGTGACCTTGTCTGAGAATAGGTCTTGCTCAATCTCGAATCGAACAATGATGTGCAATGCATATGTAACCTCATCAGCCTCAATTCGGATGAGTGAAGGTTTGACTAAATTCATAGCTTTGATGAATGTAGCATCATCCACCCCTGGGAATGAACCACCAGTGAACTCCTTGAGCTTCGGTAAGTAGAATTTGAGGAATTCTGGTGAGCGACAAACCATGTTCTCAAGGAATCTGGACTGAGATTCGTGGACTCCGAATGAGGCATTCGAACCAATTGGCATATACTTCCACTCGGGATTCAAATTCTGTTCATAGAGTGCATGTCCAGCTTCGTGGAGAATGGCATAGACGGCAGAGGACACATTGTCCTCGTGATACTTGACAGTGATTCTCACATCATCGTAATACCCGGTGGTGAATGGATGTTCCACCTCATCGATCCTCCCACCAGCCTTATCGGTCACAGTGTCATATCCGACAAGGGTCGACAAGTCTGTAGCAATCTTTCTCTGAACGTCTATAGGCACTTTCTTACTCAAGAATGAAGTATCGAGATCCTTGGAAGCATCTGCACATTTCTTCGTAAGAGGAACGAGTCTATCTCTTAGTTCTTTGAAAACTTTCGTAATCTGTTTAGATGTAATTCCCCGTTCAAACTCATCAAGCATGCTATCATACAGAATTGGAATTCCTTTAACCTTCATCTCAATCTCTGCTCGTTCTCTTCCAAGATCCAAAGTCTTCTGCAATTCAGGTTCAAAAAGTTTCCAATCACTTGTTGCTTTCGCTTTTTTCCATGTCTCCAAGCTAATTGGAGTTTGCTTCGCAATTCTAGCGACGAGATCTTCAGGAATCTTAGTTTCCTTATCGTACTCCCGGCGTACCATGAAGACATTACGATTTTGGACTTCGTTTAGTTTCTTAGAATTTTTCTCAGCTTTGCCAAGCAGTTTACCAATTTCAGGATCTGTGCCCATCCTGTGCAGTATCTGATGTATAACTGCCAGCTGTTCGCTCCTCAACATTAACCCTTTTGGAGGCATGTAGGTTTCATAGTCCCATTGGACTACTCCTGCAGCGCTATAGAGAAGAAGATACTCCTTCATTCTGTTCATAAGATCGTCATACGCTTCCATATCGTACACTCTTCTTTTATGCTCATAACTAGTCAAATTCTCTCTTCATCCTCGTTATTTCTGTTCCGCATTGAATTTTTCTTTCTTAATTGGAAAATTGATGATGATTATTCCAAACACGACCAAAAACAATCCAACCCCAAATGTCCAGTAAATAATGTCTTGCAATATCAGATAAGAGAAGACAGTTCCGAAGACTGGCACCAGATTGATGAATCCGCCTGCCTTTGTAGCTCCGAGTTCCTTTATGCTTATGAAGTAGAATAGGAATCCAATGAACGTAACAAAAGCTCCAAGATAGAGCGCATTGACCCAAAATACTGGATCCACCATAGCCGGCAATGACCAGACTTCTTCTGTCAGTGCGCCCATTCCAAATAGAAGTGCTCCAATGATTGAACCACCTGCTGTCACCTCAAGGGGTGAAAGTTTTTTCATTGCTTCTTTGCCCACAGAGGAATAGAGACCCCATGTAAACATCGCTCCAAGAATAATCAGATTGCCTGTCAAATAGTCAATGTTGAAGTCGAGGAGAGCTTGGACACCGACGACAAAGATCACTCCTAAGAATGCAAGCATAAACCCAAAATACTGCCACTTTTTCGGTAGCCGTTCTTTGTGGTAAATGTGAGCTACTAAACTAACAGTGGCAGGATTGAAGCCCGCAATAATAGCTCCTTGTGTAGCAGTGGTAAAGCGCATGCCCGTGAGGAAGAGAACGCCATAACCAAAAATCCCAGTCAGACCAACGAAGAATAAGATCCTGAAATTCGACTTTCTGAATATTCGTCTGGGTTCAGACTCAGTCGCGAACAGAAGAATCAGGAAGAGAATACTGGCAGTTAAGAACCTGAAAAATCCAATGGTCATTGGCGGGGCTATCCCAACAATGATTTTCGCAGAAGGCCAACTACCTCCCCAGAACGCCATGGCAACCACAAGCATGACGTAATATCTGAGCGAGCTCTTTGTTGGTTCTTTAGTCATCAAATGCTCCCAAACACGGCGATGTGTGCGCCGGATATAAACAGAACTGAATCGGTAAGTTGCTGAAGTGCAAGGTTCCTATCGAAGAGTTCATATGCGGTTGTGCGAAAGTAATGCACACCCGTTAGAGGTGTTCCCGTGCTGAATGATGACGAACTGGAAGAGATTCGCAAGAGGAAAATGCAGATTCTCATGGAGCGAGCTCAACAAGCGCAACAACCCCAAGTCTTGGAACCGATGGCTAATGGTCGGGTGAACTTTTTAACAGATGCAATCTTTTGGCAAACCATTCAGCAGACAAAAAATGCGTTCGTTGAATTTTTTGGCGAGTGGTGCAGTCCATGCAAAACACTTGCACCAATCTTCGCTGCTCTAGCTCAGGATAACAAAGGGAAAGTCTACTTCGCAAAGATCGATATAGACAGGAACAGACGAGCAACCTCACAGTTCGAAGTTCAATCGGTTCCAATGGTCATAGTATTCAAAGACGGAAAGCCGCTTGGTAAATTGCCCGGTCTACGACCTTATGCTGACTATGATATGATTCTTGAGCAATTGCTTGGTAAGGGTCCGGATGAAAGCAGCTACGTATAGAATAAGAGTAAGACCCGGAAAAAGACCAAATCAGAATTTTCCAACACGAGAATGGATGCACTGAATACGAGAAAGCTGTGGATTGTGAGCATCAATGCGCTATTCCTATGCCTTATTCCGGGTCTGGG
>JAGXOC010000062.1 GCA_019894665.1 Candidatus Thorarchaeota archaeon | reverse complement strand
CCTGGTTGTCCAATCAGATCAAGACGATCAACCAAAACATGGACCACTCCATCAAGAACATCCGGATTGACTTGTGACGCAATGTCAAGTGAAGTATAGGTCGCAACTACAACTCTACCCGAGCCTGCACCCTCCCTTGTTGCAGTCCTTCTCCGAATGATCTCTGAGGCTTCGATACCTAGACGGTGACACTTCTGACTCAATGATCGAAAACGTTTCTCTGCTTGGTGTGGGTTAGGACAAAGAACCACAGCTCGTGCCCTATGATCCGACGCAATACGATTGAGGAGTGCAATCTCTCCTATCATATAGGCCTCATCATAGTCATATGTCACCAGAAGCTGACTGCTTCCTCTCATTATTCCTTGTTGAACTGAAGCGGACTGAAATTTAGTTAGTGTGGCAAGTCCTTGCTGTCTGAGCAACTCCAACAAACGGGGCGCAACCTGTTGGAGTTCTAGTTCCCTTAGAGTGCTCAAGTAATCCCGCTCCATCAAATGCGCATAAGGTGATATGAGGATATACTATCTTATCCTATTAGTTTTATGTGTGACTGGTCGCAATACCGAAAAGCCGGTCCAAAAATGCACAGCTCGTATGGTCCTTGTATATCATTTCGAGGCGTGTGTAACCAGTTCCCTAATGCCAATCTTACTTAGACACATATAAAGCCTCAAAAGCATCCGCCAAAATTTTATCAAGTAATCAAGTGAGAAACTGAGAAATCAGTTATCTCTATTGAGGGTTGAAAAGTCATGGCTTTCGTAGCTACCGCTGACTCATCGTTCAAAATCATATTGAAGAAGGACTTCAAGATAAAACCTGGATCAACTTTCATCTGTGGATTTCATGGTTTAGGTGAAGTAGGATTCTTGAGCACTGCTCATCTGACTCGAGCCTTAGAGGCTGAACGCGTCGGTTTCATCAAGAGTGATATGCTTCCACTGTTCGTTTCAATGGAAAATGAACGTCTTGTTCTACCATTCGAGCTCTATTCCTATGATGAGAAGAAAATAATTTTTCTAGTTCCACGTTTTCAACCACACCAATCTGAACAATGGGGATTCATTGACAAACTAGCAAGTTGGGTGTCTGAAAATAACTTCAAAGAGACCCTACTTCTTGGAGGCTTAGACGCATCCTTCCAAGAAGATGAAGAAAATATGCGATGTGTTCCAACTACCGCATATGGAGAAAAACGTGAAAAATGGAACGTTCCTCTCCTTGAAGAAGGTCTATTTGTTGCCGGTCCACTAGCACTGTTCCTTGCAGAACTCGAGATGCATGATGCCCCTGCTCTTGGTTTGCTCACATATGCAACCAGAGGTCGTCCTGACCCACGGTCTGCAGCAACAATGCTTGAGAAGATCAATGAAATCTATGGCGTAGGAGCAAATGTCGAACAGCTCTTGGAGGAATCCCGAGAGATTGAAAGACTTGAGAAGATGAGAAAATCCATCGAGGATTCAGACCATTCGAGCGACATGTTCGTCTAGCCTAAACGTCTGATGAACCAACCAATATCAACAAGATTCTTAGCGACAAGCCTGTTTCTCCCTAGTCGATTCAGTAAAGGTGCATCTACTGATAGTGCCGCAATTCCAATACACTCTCGATTCTCGTTGAGTACGAGAACTCTCTGTCCTCTTACCAGAGAAGTGTTTAGCTCAACCACTGACTCTCTTATGATACTCCTACCATATGTGAATGCTTCTGCACCCCGCCGAGATACGATGATGACACTTTCAGTCAGTTCAGTCAATTCGACTAGAATATGAAGGCTAAGTCTGAATCTTCCCTTGTCTATTGATCCTAGCTCTTTTCCAATGAGTTGGATATCAAGGATTTCAGCTATCTCAGTCAATCTGGACATCCATTCTGTCGGTATTACGTAGAATATCTTTGCCCCTCCTCTTGACATAGTCACGGGCACACGATTTCCTAGGAGGCTCTTTGTCACTCCAGCCCCGAACTCGATGTCAATCTGCTCTATAATTGATCCCCAATCTACTGGATCTACGAGTTCCATCTTCATTTGGTAGGTCCCTCCTTTTTCATCATCTTACAGATGAAGAAACCCTCAGTTCCGTGAAGGTGTGGGAGAAACCGTCTAGCTAGTTTCAATGATTCATTCAGTTTGATGCCATAGGGCTCTGAATATCCCGGTGAACCGAAATCAGTTGGTATTTCGACTATTTCCATCTCGGGATGCCGTTTCAATATATCATCCACAATGTACTCGTTTTCTTCAGGAGCAATAGAACATGTGGAATATACCATTGTGCCCCCCTCGACAAGGACATTGACTGCAGCCTCTAACATCTCATCCTCTCGCGTGGCGCAAAATCTGATGTCTGCCATGGTCTTACTCGTCTTTCTGGTTGGGTCTAGGGGAATCAATCCTTCTCCCGAGCAAGGAGCATCAAGCAGTATCCTGTCAGGTTCAAAGGGTAGGTTGTCGAGTTTCTTTGCATCTCGACGAAGGACTATAGTGTTAGTAGCACCGCAACGGATTATATTGCTCTGAAGACTTGCCATTCGCTGTCGGTCCTGCTCAATTGCAACGACCATTCCTGTATTCTGCATCATTTGAGCGATGTGAGTTGTCTTCCCGCCTGGTGCAGCTGCAAGATCTAGGACTGTCTCTCCCGGTCGTGGGTCTAATACACTCACAGCGGTCATTGATGGAACACCTTGAACGTAATAGAATCCAAGCATGTGTTCAAGTAACGCCCCTGGTGATGCGCCATTGAAGTCAACATGATAACCATCAGCCAACCAAGGTACTTCCTCGAGTGTGATTCTTTTGTCCTGCAAACGGTGGAGGAGTATGCCTGCAGAAGTCTTCAGGGTGTTGACTCGAATTGATGATCTAATTGGCTGCTCACAAGCTTCAATGAACTTCAGAGTGTCCTCTTCACCCCATAGAGAGATATAACGTTCAATCATATACGGGAGATACTCGTGCTCATTGGCTAGTTCCTTTGCCCTTTGACGCAGTTCTTTTTTCACCATTTTTGTATCTCCTATAGATAGACACTCTCTATTCACCAATATCTTCGTTCCAGAGGGTCGGATTATCCTTGACGAACTTCTCCATAAGGTCAATACATTCAGGGTCGTTCAGGATTGTGAGATTCACACCTCTGTCTCGGACATGCTGTTCAGGTCCTTGGAATGTCTTATTCTCTCCTACAATGACCGTTGGTATGCCATATAATAACACGGCTCCACTGCACATGTCACAGGGTGAAAGAGTTGAGAAAAGCACTGATTTTCGATATTCTTTTGCTGTCAATCTTCCTGCGTTTTCTATACAGTCCATCTCTGCGTGAAGAATGGCACTACCCTTTTGCATTCGTTGATTGTGGCCCTTTCCAACTATCTTGTCATCTATGACCAGTACTGACCCAATCGGAATTCCGCCTTTAGCGAGACCTTTCTTGGCCTCTTCAATTGCTACATCCATATACTTCTTGATTTTCTCCTTATCCATAGAATCACCTCATTCATAATTCTCTAGGGCTTTCTTGAGCGCTGCTGTTTCGGGAGGAATCAGTTGAACTTGGGATGTTAGCCGATCAGGTGTCGCCAGGTCCTTGAAGCCCGAACCGGTTATTGGAACTACAATCCTGTCGGATCTATCAATGGTTCCCTGCTCAACAAGAGCCTTTAGCCCTGCCATGGCTGCAACTCCACTTGGTTCTGAAAATATCCCTTCTAACCTGCCGAGTAAGACGAGTGACTCCTCTATCTCATCATCAGGAACGGCAATCACCTCACCCTTTGCTAATTTGAGATACTTTAGGGCTGCATCACCATCCCATGGAAATGGGTCTGCGAGACCTCCTGCAACTGTTTCATTCGAGTCCCAAGGTGTAATGTCTAATGGTTCTTGATCCTCCTTGAACGCTCTCACAATTGGTGCACAACCTTCAGGCTGTACGACCACAGGTCTTGGGATGCTATCAATCAGTCCCATTTCTTTGAATTCCCAGAATCCTTTCATAGTTCCCGCCATGAGTCCTCCACTACCTGTTGGAAAGAGAATCCAGTCTGGTGGATTCCAGTTGCTCTGCTCTGCAATCTCATAACCTAATGACTTGGTACCTTCAAACTGGAAGCAATTGAATGGTCCAAAAGACGGTGATGGAGTCCAGCCAAACTCCGCACAGGCTGCTTGTAACAGAGTAGTTGTGGGGTCTACACCTTCCTTGATTTTCTTAACTCTGAAAACCTTAGCTCCAAGCGTTCTCAGGTGAATCAGTTTCCCCTTAGGCGCATCTTCTGGAACGAAGACCACTGCCTGAAGTCCAGCTCGTGCTGCAAATGTGGACATGGAAGCAGCTGCATTTCCTGATGAAGCAGCTGAAACGGTCTTGGCACCGTCTTCCAGTGCTCTACTTACCCCCACACAGATTGGTCGATCTTTGAAGGACCCGGAGGGGTTCACAGTTTCAATTTTAATTGAGAGATTCTTCAACTTCCATTCTTCAGCAAACCTCTTACTCTCGACAAGAGGAGTTCCTCCTTCTCCCAAAGTCACTATGTTCTTCCTATGTCTGAGAGGCATCAACTCGAAGTACTTCCAAAGGCTTGGAACTTTCCTCTCGAGACTATCTCTTGTGATTGTTTCCTTGATGACCTCTAGATCAAACTCAAAGTCGATTCTGCCTCCACAGCCGTCGTTTGGAGGTACAGTGGACTCGTCATACACCTTTCCACATTTCGCACATTTGATAGTCTTGATACTTGTCACAGTGACACCCACCTCCCAAGTTGGATGCATTGCCGTTATTTGGGTTATGATAATCCCCTAATGGAAACATCTAACAACCGGAGACCCGAACATGCTCTTGGGTCTACTGAACGAGGATGATATGATGTTTGAGACATTTGAGGTAGAGGTAAAGGTCCCAATCACGAACTCTGAAGAGATGAAACAGAAACTTCTTGATTCTGGAGCGAGCCAGCTAAACAGCGAGGTCCAGGTTGATACGTACTTTGACCATCCATGTCGGACTTTCCAAGAAACTGATGAGGCTGTCAGAGTGAGGACGAGAAGACCCCTGCATGATGCAGATTTGGATCTATCACATGCACCAAATGAATTGACCTACAAGGGTCCAAAAATTGACAAGAATACAAAGACCCGCTTAGAATATTCAGTTGATGTCAATGATTTTAACGCAATTACTGCGATACTAGAAAATCTTGGCTTCAAATCTGTGGCTACAGTCACAAAAAAGAGGACATTTTACCATCTTCGTGAGATTACCATCAGCATCGATGATGTGGAGCATGTTGGCCTGTTTCTGGAACTGGAATCCATCATACATGAGAAGAGTGAGTTGGAATCAGCAAAGAGGATCATCTTTGAATTGCTAGACCAACTTGGTATTACTCCAGAACAGTCAGTTAGAGAGTCCTATTTAGAGCTCTACTTGAATCAAAAGAAACAGTGAACCTACAGCTGAAGTTCTTCTCTCATTTGCATCACGAACGCCTCGAGTGTGTTATGGCGTTCTTTAGCTATTACTCTTGCTCCCTCAGTGTACATGAGGTCTTTCAATCGAAGTAGTTTTTCATCAGCATGACCAAGAAATCCATCAATTCCATCTCCTCTACTAGAAGTCTGTGCAATGGCACGGAATACTCCAATCGCTCCTATGGCATCAAGTTTGTCAACATCACTCAAAATTCTCCCTTCGAGTGAATTAGGCTCAATTCCCTCACTGAATCTGTGAGTTCTGATAGCGTCTACTACTTTGTCAATCTCAGCATTGCCAAAACCGGTTTCCTTCAAAATATCTTGACTCATCTCTCCTGACAATATAGAATGTGAGACCCCAGTTACAGCTTCTTTTGAACGACCAATATCGTGGAGAAGCGCTGCAGCCCCTAGTATTTTCAGGTCTGCACCCAAATCCTTACCAATTCCGATGGATAGTGCGTATACTCTCCTGGTATGATCGAAGGTATGTGCTCCTTTGCTATTCTTCGCGAGTTTTTCCCTTACAAATTCCTCGATCAGATTATGAGATGACTCCATTATACAGGCCTCTTGTTTTGTACTCTGGTTGTGCTTATCTTGCATCGTTAATTATGATAGTTCACTGAATATCATCTCTCAAGATGCTTTCGATAAACGAAATTGAGTCCAGCGGAACAACCGTTTATTTTTAACTAGACAAACCTGAACATCAGGCAGTCCGTCCAGAAACGACACTGGACTTGAGTTGCTTAACATGCATAATATTTCTTGCTGCATTTATGTCAGCATGGAAGTGTTCTAAGCACTCCCTACAGTAGAAGTACTCCCCGCCTTTCTTCTCAGAAGTGGAGTTTTCATCCTCTACTCGCACGCCTCTCTCATTGCACACATGGCAAGTCTGGGAGGTCCAGGCTGGATTCACCAACCAAATACCACCATTCCTATGACCAAGTGCGTCCCGACGATAGCGTACTCCTTCAATCATCATACCCCACAGATTGGTAGAGAGATTCCAACTGTGTTTCCTCATTCCTCCTTTTCCTTGGAAAGAACGAAGATCTTCAAAATATACGGTCTTCACACCTTGATTCTCACAGACCCAGACAGTTTCAGAAGCAACCTGATGAGAGATTTCTTTATCGAGACGACGGACCTTTTGCCATACTGACTCCAGCTCTCTTTCTTTCTTCAGAATTACCGTTGGAGGCTGCAGTCCCGGGTGTTTTCTCTCCCAGTTGTTGCGTTTCAGAGTAATTTGAGACATTAGAACTCTAGTCTGTTGTCTGAGTCTTTCTCTCTTCTCAAAAAGCTCTTGTCTTCCAATCATTGTTTCTTCATAATCATCTTCTCCATTCTTGATGGACACAACCATCGAATGCCTGAGCCCCCTATCAACTCCAGCTATTTTCTCTCGACTAGATAAGTTTGAAAGTGAAATCTTCAGCAGCTCATCCTCTGGAGCCATGAACGGGATATATAGCGTGACTTGTTTTCCTACGACCTTGATGAGAGGAGGCGCAGCCCTTCTTGATTGTTTCAGGTCTTGGACTATCGATTTGAGGTCGGCTATTAGAACATCATTCTTCTCAGATTGCGCCTTCTCTCTCGCAAGCATACGAGTATATCGTTGGAGTCTAATCGTGTTTGTCAATTGGTGATTCATATCCTCTAATCGAACTGCCCGATATTCGAGTTGGATTGCTCTCTGCGAATTACCTAGCTCTCTTGCTTTCTTGGCTTTTCTTCTAGCTCGATTTGCTTTTCTAGGAAGCCAGTTCAGGAATCTCAACCGCAGTGTCTGACTTTTGTATGGGGACGTTGAATCATGGTCATGTCCTAAAACACCTGGGGGTGTCTTGATGTAGAAAATAATCTCATTCTCTTTCTCTGAATCTTGTTTGAACCAATATCCTTGTCCAGTGGTGTTTTCTGTTGAAGCTGCAAAATCCATTGTGTCTTTTTGGAAGGTAGGAATAATGAAGGGGAATCCATTTTTTTTCCACTCGCTGATTTGTTCAAGAAGCAATGTCTGTGTCTGAAACCTTTTTGATGACACATGCTCTAGAATCTCTCTAGTCGTTGGACTTCTCTCACCCTCTTGTATCGGGAACGCTTCACGAACCTTCAATCTGAGAACTCTTCGTACCTGTTTGCAGGCGGAGAGCGCATAGTGATAATCACCACTTGACTTCTTCTCAATAGTATCTCTTACAAGTCTAATGAGATCTGAAGGAATTCTTCTATTGATTACTAATCGCTGGACTTGTTCATTATTTGAGGCTAGAATTTCCAACAATTTGCTGACGAGTCGTCGTCGAGTATAATCAGCATAAATTATTCGACCTGCTGTTTCAAGTGCATTCCGATGCATTCTTTCATAGACAAGTTTTCCGAACTTATTGTCTGTCTTCCATTTGAAACGATGTTCCTTTCGAAGAATTACGTACAACATCCCATTGGATTCGTCTAGTTCTCTACCCAACGATTCTGCGTATGATGAGTCTGAGAATACTGTTTGCAAAATCATGTTCACAGCTTTACGGTAATTAATGAAACTCTGAGAAAGAACAGAAAGGTCAAGGTCGTTACATTTTCGTCCACTATGCTTGCGAGTCATAGATTGAATAGCGGACAAACTCATTGGTTCTCTTCCCAGTCCTTTCCGAGATATTTGTCTATCATAGGAATTTAGAGAAAACTTCTGAACGAGAAAGGTCGATGACGGGCAGAAATGTCTATCGTCCATTGTTTGCTGCTTAGGTTTTGCATATGCAGAATCCAATTGCACGCGGGAACGACGCCGCGAAGTTTTGGTCATCGACCTTTCACCAATATCATCTTCCCGGTTGAGATATATAAGCCCATACTTCGTATGGGCAGATATGTCTACCAGAATAAAATATTAGAAGAATATTTGATATTCTAAATCGAATATTAAACTCCATTTGGAACGTTTTCTTAGATAACTAATGATTTTTAAACTCGTAAAATACAAAGATAAATATGTCAATACTGGATAAATTGGTGTGATGGCCCGATCAAGAGGACGACCAGTAAGACCAATGCCTGTACATCCAGAGAGGGTGATATCCAGAGCAGTAAAGGCAGGTCTCTCAGCAACAATCGAGCTTCAGAGAAACATCAGTAACAAAACAACTGTGAAACACTACGAGAGCTCACAAGACATCTGGAGTATTAGACAACAGGTCTATCAGCTGACAAAAGAACAAGGAACTCCCGATTATTCACATATCCTGAAGGCTGAGCCTCAGATCAGGGACAACATGCATAAAATACTCTATGAAAAAGGTGCTAAATATGGGTTCACCGAGGTCAACAGACAGAAGAAATCTGATGACACTGTGGGACCTATCAATCAGCGATTGAATGCTAATGGTGCGGTCCTTAGAGAGTTCTCACAGACTATGTTCCCCATGCCGGACTCAGTAAGTTTTGGCACACGGACACGACGTGATGGGATAGTGAGAAAGAAGTACCGAGTTGCTGGATATGAGGGGTCATCCTTTGGACCAAGAACCATTCTCGCACATCCCGATCTTCCTTCTATGGACTTTGGTGATGCTGTACGCAGTCACAATGAATACCTTGCCGCCTTCTGTGCAATCCATGATGTGTCTGTCAGGGAAACAACCCGATACAGCAACCTGTTCCTCCTCCTTGTGCGTCCGTATCTGGAGTACATTTACTCGGAGTATAAAGTTGGGAGATCAACCTTCCAGAAAGGAGTAAATTTAGCACTTCGACAAGTAAAGAAACTGATCCTTAATGCTGGATATCAACCGACAATGTATACCGAGAAAACAGTCACTGGAGAACTTGAAACCAAGCCACAAGAACAGAAAAAGGAGAACAAGATCTTCTTCAAAAAACAAGAAGATGAAGCAAGATTGTTCTATGGTGACCATCCAGCAGTTGCAGAGCTTGAACGACTGAGAAGTAAAGAAATAATCGGCGAAATTGAATCTAGTAGGAAACCTGAAACTAAAGTGTCTGAGGATTCACTTTTCAAAGACCGGGATGTCGAACATATCCGACAAAAGGCTACAAAGAGATCCAGGGTTGCTGGTTCAATTCTACATCGACGCATAGCTGACCTCTTTCCCAGTTCTTGGAATCTGAATGATGTCATCTTTGGAGGGGATAAGTATGCAAGAAATTCAGATTACATCATCATCTCAGAAATACCACTTTGGACAGCATATGGTGCTGGCAAGATAGATCTCATTCTATTAGAACGAACGATTACTGATGATGGAAAACGAGCATTCTGGAAGCCTGTGTTCGTCTTGGAGATCAAGACTCGTAAGGGACATAGTTGGTATGTTGAGCCTGACTACAAGATATCTGAGGTCCGCAGAGAACCTCATCTTCAAAGGATTGTTGGTAAATTTCCGATGAGCGATTATCCACTTGATGATGACATGTGGAATTCGATAGTTGGATCAACACCAAACTTCTCAGCTCAGAAGCAGTTGGAGACTTATGCTCAAGGTTTGACAGTTGCGTATCAAGAAGCCACTCATCAAGAACTGGGCCATCTATTGCAGGGAACAATAGTGATAGATTCTGTTTCAGAAATAAGTACAGTCAGACGTCTGGTAGAACGCCTAGTGATTCATTCATACGAAACTGTAAAACATCGAACTCGAAAGATAAAACGCACCATCATCGCACCTGCAAAAACCGAGTATGTTCGAATTGCCTTGGTTGTCCATGAACAGAGGGCGCCTGCAATGCAGAAAGAGGAGGTACCTAAAGTCCCATGGAGCCCCATCTACAATCCAATCAAGTTGAATCATGAAACAAAGCGGCATTTCATTGTCTACCTTGCTGGATCATCTCCTACATCTGCAGGACAATCCGCATCCTGGAATGCACGAAACTATCATGGACTCCAGATGCTTTGTGAATTGAAGAAAACAAAGGGTAATGCAGGAGTTATCTGGATTGACCTTGCAAGCCAGTTCAATGAACCACATCTCGCTGAGGCGCGACTTCGTCTACGACCAAGAGGGTATTCAAAAGAAGAACAACCCAAAGCTCATTCTGACCACATTCGAGAGTTTTTTGAGAAGATTAAGGTCCGAGGGCACCTTGATGATGTTCAATCGTTTCTCTTTGAAGACGGGGAGCTGCCACCATTTGATTTGGATATTAAGACAGGTAAAGAGAATATTATCATCATTACAGGAGCTGATACTCTTCGAGAAGCAACACCCACAACACATAGAGAGAAACTCCTAGTCTTGATGGACCATTTACTAAGCAGTTTCCCAAATGATGAGAAAACAACTATAGTATGGTTCGACTTACCTGTTCCCTCAGTCGAAAAGGCAGTTCCGTATTCAAGCAGAGCAATCATTCCCTTCTATGAAACCTCATCTCTAGCTGATGTGGCAACAGAGATTATCTGGAACCTGCCAGTTGCACCGAAGGGGGTGGTGCAACCTGATAAGTTGGGACTACCCATCATTGGCGACGCACCTATGCATGATGATATCCGGACCATAGTCCATCACTCACATGACAGGATGGTAACGGAATTAACGCATATACCATTTCTAAGAGGGTGGTCCAAGCGGTTCAGAAACAAAGGGAGAGGTCTAATCATAAGTGAGAGAGAGTTTGATGATGTGGTTCCAGAAAAAACGCTACGCAAACGGATGGAACTCCTCTCGCTGACCATGCTTCCATGGCTTGTTCGGCTTTTTCCTCAAGAAACCATTGTGGAGGATTCAGCAGAAACAATCGAACAACAGTTCACGAAATTGAACGCTGAGTTTCGTGGAGGTTCTGAGAAACTCACTTTCACAAGAGTAACTCTGGATGGAATTCCTCACAAACCCCCTAGCATTCTTGATCTCCTGAGGTTCAGGCTCCCTCAATCTATGGATGGTCAGTCATTTCAGACTATGACTGCTGGAAAGATCAACTCGCAGCGACTCTATCGTTCTCCCAACAAGTTGATGACACGACCTTTGTGCATAGTACCTCAAGCTCCCCAATCTGAAGAGATATTGGTCCCGAAGGATGAACTAGAGCAAGATTGGATTTTCGGAGTCGAGTTCAAATCTGAGGAGGACGTGACCCGACCTTGGTGGGTAGTCCTACAAGACCCAGCTAATGAAGCGAGGATGCTAGTGGGTTGTTTCACAAACAGACCTGCAGCTAAAGGTGGTTTCCTCTGGGCAGAAACCAATCAAGAAACGATAACTCAGTATAGTCAGGATGAAGTCTTTGGACTCCCACAGACAATCATGATATGTAAGAAGACCGATGCAGGATTACAAACATGGAGTTCTATGCGCGATGGTGACGAAGTGATTGATTCGGGTGTTCTTGAAGTTCTAAGTCGAGGACGTTCAACTGTTGGACACCTTCGTGCTATACGCCAAACTCACCCAGATACTAATGAAATCAGACCTGCTTTGGGAACACAACCAACTGAGTACTACTTCAAAAAAGTAGTCGATTCCCTCAGGAGGTATCTTGATTCTGTAACCTTACCTACTCCTGTCACTGTACATTTGGAGATGATTAATAGTGAATGTCAAGTCACGTTTCATGATGAAGCGGAAGAAGAGAATGTGCTTCAGACAGTTTCACTCACACAAACGGCAGACCTCATTTCTCTTCTACGATGGCCGATGATTAAAGGTGGACCAATGTTCACAGATTCTGGTACCTACGTTACTTGGAGTGTTTTTGAAAACATTCAGTTTGGGGATTTAGACTTCCTAAGACCTTACGTTTCTTACAAGGCCGCACGGTCTACTCCTGAAGAACTTCCGAAGCGAATTGCACAGTTCTTTGACGAAGCAGAAATAATCCAAGTGGGCATCGAACATGATCAATCAATCTGTCCAATAGCCAATGGAGAACAACCAGACCATGGAGAGTGCTGGAGAATCACTCTACCATCGGACTGTCCGAAACAGGTCAAGCGACAATTTGGGAGAGCTATGACGGGAGAGGATATCAACGGTCTTCTTGCCCCAGGGCGACTGTATGCTGGAAAACTGTACAAGTATGAAATATCATTGCCGATTGTATCTGAGAAGAACGAGAGTGTCGTCTTCCATGAGGAGCTGTACATTCGTATGTTTCTCCGTGACAAGGGGTTGATTCTGAAGCGACTAACACCAGGAACCTATCTGAGTGTCACAAGACAACAATGGATGGTGGACATTTCATGGGAGGATGAGGCACATCTCAAATGGAAAGCACAGTCCACAGTATCAGAACTCTTCTTCAAAGGCAGTCACCATACAATTGAACTCACTCATGGTCGTAGTGAAGAGAAAGAATGTGAGCGAATATTAGGAATAATCACTTCAAACATTTCACAAGAACAGATTGCGAACTACTCTAAGCTCAAGGAAAACCTGTTATCAGATCTACAAGATTTCGGATACACAAAGACTAGTCCGCCTTGTGAACTCCGTGTCATAGAGTCTACGAAATCCGTTTTCAGCTTTGGCGTCTATCTTGTTGAATCGTCGAGTAGAGAACCTCTTCGTAAAATTACAATCAACACTACAGGTGAAAATTCTCCAGATTCGCTCATTCAGAGTTTTGAATCGAGTCTATCAGATGGGGAACTGAGTTACCATAATATACGGAACAAGGACAAGTTCATGAAAAATCTCACAAAATGGGTGGACAAGAATGTGTTTGTAATAGACGACACATGAATATGGGTATTCGAAAAATGAAATTCCCTTATCTACGAACAACCCTTTAATTGCTTGGAAAGGACGTTTGAGAGTAACTTTCATCCACCGTGAGTTACACCACACGCCAAATCCCCCAAATGGTGAACGAGAGGACTATTCAAGTGAGCGCCGCAAAGAAATCTTCCCGCAGAAGAATGGGAATTACTACAGTCATCAGCTCCATATTCATAGTCGCTAGTATCGTTTGGGCTACTTACAGTTTTATAATCATACAGTCTGGTACTGTTCGTGATTATGACCCGCATTTTGAATACGACGAGATTCCATATTGGCCTTACGATAACGAGTTTGCGGGAGGAAGAACCAACTGGTTTGATAATGTCAATTATACTGATGCTCTTATCGACCAGCCACTCCCAGATGATATTCTTGACCATTTGGATGACATCATATTTACGGTGGCGCCTGCAGACCCTCCACAGTTATGGCGGGTTGGTGCGTACGACGAGTACGATGGCTCGAGCTGGGGGAAAACCCAAATCGGCACCTACCCTCTGGACGATATTGCCGAAATAATCACATTTGGTGAAGCTACTAACCAAATCTATACTGTTGCCTTCAATGCCACGGCAGGAGCTACTGTTGGGGCAATTGAGTTACCTTCACTCTTTCCAGATTTACGAGTGATTGAGAATTCCTTTACTACATGGAGCATTGATGGGAGTGGTAATCCTTATCC